>JBKPPY010000105.1:0-3076 GCA_046733845.1 Actinomycetota bacterium
TCTCCTGGGCGAGCTATGCACCGGCGAGAGCTATCTCGTCATCAACCTCCGGCATCACCTCCACGAGACTCACCATGTCGTTCCCGCCGCAGCGGTCGAGAGGATCAGCATTTCGGAGCGGAAGGTGTGGCTCCGTTTGACGCGGAGTGGGGTCGAGCAGGCTCCGGAGCATCACGACCCCAAGGCACCGCTCGAATCGCCAACGGTCGACGCTGTGACCGGCACAGTGGCATCCTGGCTCCTCAGGGGATAAGGCGCTCCGCAGCTTTCGCACGCGTTGATTGAGCCGCTGCCTGAGGCCGCGTAGTCCGCCGAAACGCTGTGGAGGGCGCTGGCCCGAGGGGCGAAGCGCCCGCCACGGGGCGCGGCTGAGATCAGTCGGTATGCATGGTCCCGACTTGAGAGGGCCGCCGCGCTCGTCGAGCCGCCGCTGACGATGGTCTCGCTTCCGGCTAGGGAGATCGGAATCCAAGCCATGCAAACGCTCGCCGAGCTCATACGTGGAAAGAAACTCCGCACCCGTCGCAAAGTCCTCGATGTCGAGCTCGTGGTGCGCGCGAGCTGTGGGTCGCACTAGCCGGCGGCCATACTGCCGGCGTGGATGACGAGCGACCTCCGATTTGCCCCGCTTGCGGCGTAACAATGGTGCCGGCTGTACTCAGCGCAGTCGACACGCCTGCAGGCGACTGGATCTGCTTGGAGTGCGAGGAGACGAGCCAGTCGGAGTGAGCTGAGGTTTGGGTCAGTTCCCCCACAGCGGCCGAACCTCGATCGTCCCCGTTTGGGCGATCGGGTGCGCGGCGGCGATATCGACGGCCTCCTCGAGGCTGCCGCACTCGATGATGTCGAACCCGCCGAGCGCCTCCTTGGTCTCGGCGAACGGACCGTCGGTGACGATCGCCTTCCCCTCGCGCACGCGGACTGAGCGGCCCCGCCGCGGCGGGGCCAACTGGTCGCCGGTGACCCAGATGCCCCGCGCCTGGAGGTCGTCCAGCCACGGGAAGCTCTCCTCGTCCGGAGTGTCAGTCGGATCCGGTTCGGTCTGGGCGTTCATCCGCTCGGCGTCCCAGCAGACCAACAGTAGAAATTTCATCGTCGCTCCCTTCTCGTCACTTCCGCATCGGACTTACCTCTGGACAACGAACGGGTCGGACCGAGATCGACACCTAGTCCGCATAGCCTCCGCCTGATGCCCTGGTGGATCTGGTTGCTGGTTGGCGTTGGTGTGTCAGTAGCTGCCTACGCCGCCTTCCTGATGTGGCTCTTCCTGGTGGGTCGACGGGACGCTGCCCGCGCGTTTGCAACCTTCATTCCCGACTGCATAGTCCTCGTGACCCGGCTCGCACGCGACCCGCGGGTCCCCCGTCGCCGCAAGCTGCTCTTGATCGGTCTCGTCGGCTACCTGGCGTTGCCGTTCGATCTCGTCCCAGACTTCATTCCGGTCGCCGGGCAACTCGACGACGCGGTCATCGTGGCGCTCGTTCTCCGCAGATTCGTTCGCTCCGGCGGCGAGGCCCTTGTCCGCGAACTGTGGCCGGGACCGGAGCGTTCACTCGGGCTGATTCTCCAGCTTGCGACGCCCCGGCCGTGAGGTGGACCGACAACGGCGCGCGAGTCATACTCGGGCTGTGGCCGAGATCCTCCTGTTCCACCACGCACAGGGTCAAACGGACGGATTCCTCGCTTTCGCCGACGAGCTGCGGGCCGCAGGCCACGTAGTCCATGCACCCGATCTGTACGACGGCAAGACGTTCAGAGACATCACCGAGGGTGTCGGCTACGCCAAGCAGGTCGGTTTCGCCACGATCATCGAGCGGGGCGGTGGCCGCTGCGGAGGGTCTTCCTGCCGAGCTCGTCTACGCGGGCTTCTCGCTCGGGGTTCTCCCGGCCCAGATGCTCACCCAAACCCGGCCCGGCGCCAAGGGCGCATTACTGCTGCACGGGTTCGTGCCGACATCGGAGTTCGAGGCTCCATGGCCTGACGGCGTTCCCGTTCAGATCCACATGATGGATGCGGACGAATGGGCAGAGGAAGACCTCCCCGCCGCCCGCGAGTTCGTCGAGCAGGTGGAAACCGCCGAGCTCTTTCTCTATCCAGGCGACGGCCACCTGTTCGCCGATAGCAGCCTCGGCGACTTTGACGCCGAAGCAGCAGCGCTGCTCAAGGAGCGCGTTCTCCTGCTCCTGGAACGCGTCGGTTAGCGGCAATCGCCTTCGCCATCAGCACGTCATCGACCGGCACCACAGCGCCGCCGGGGCCGACGGGCAGGCGGAACTCCCCGCGGAGCACCCCCTCGGTCTGATACCCGTGGCGTTCGTACAAAGCGCGTGCCGCGGTGTTCACTGACAGCACCCGAAGCGTGAGGCGCTCGACCTTGCGCTCGGATACGTAGGTCTCTGCGGCTTCGAGAAGCCCGCTGGCCACTCCCCTTCGCTGCGCGCTTGGCGCCACTCCCAGCCCCGTCACCATCAACACGTGCGCGTTCGACGCCAGCGGCGTCGCAGGCTGCAGACAGAGATAGCCGGCAACCTCGCCGTCGAGTACGCCGACGAGCACCTCCTCGGGCCGAACGTTCTCGAAGAACGGCCGCGACCGGTACGCGCTCGGGGAAACATGTGGCAGCCAGGTCTCCTGCTCGATCCTCGTCAGAGCCGCCTCGTCCCCCATCTCGGCCGGTCGAACCACGATCGACACGCAAGCATCGTGCCACTCGCTAGCTCTGGGACAGTTCAGGCGGGAGACTCGCGCCCGGCGAGTTCGAGAAACTCCTCGTCCGTCAAAACCCGCCGTTTCGCCGTTCCTTCCGCCTTCACCTGCGCCAGTAGCTCGCGCTGGCGGTCCTCGTCAAGGTCGAGGCCGAGCTCTTCCGCCTTGATGCGGATCGAGTCCAGCCCACTCTTCTTGCCGAGGACAATGCCGCGCTCGGCGCCGACGAGCTCGGATGAGTAGGGCTCGATCGAGGGCGGATCGTGGAACTGGCTCGCGACGGCGCCGCTTTCGCGGACGAACAGGTTCTCGCCGACCACAGGCTTCCACGGGTCGAGGTCGTAGCCGCTCAGCTCCCGCACCCGCGCC
>JBKPPY010000106.1:0-6772 GCA_046733845.1 Actinomycetota bacterium
GCGCACGCCGCGTCCATGGTCGAGCTCATCGTCGTGACGCTCTTCTCGTAGAACTCGTCGTTCGGGCTGGCGAGGTTGACGAGGTAGAGGGCGTGAATCACGACCGCGCCGATGCCGAGCTCCTGCCGCCGCTCGCGGAACGCGGCGAGGTCGGCCGGGTCGTGGTCGGGGAAGCGCCATGCCCGCGGGCTCTGGACGAAGAGCTGGAGGGCATCCATCCCGAGCTCGTTCGCACGGTCGAGCGCCTTCTTGATCCCGCCGGAGCAATGGGCGCCGAGGAGCACGAGACGTACGCTACCCACCGTGCCGAGCCTGACTCTGCACGCGCGGCTTCGACCGCTCGCCGAGCGGCCGTACCGGCTGCTCTTCTCGGCGACGACGATCTCGACCCTCGGCGACTCGGTCGCGAACATCGCCCTTGCCTTCGCAGTCCTCGACCTGACGGACAGGCCGAAGCCGATCTACCTCGGGATCATCTTCGCCGGCCGGCAGGCGGCGAATGCCGCGCTCGTCCTCTTCGGCGGCGTCCTCTCCGACCGGCTGCCGCGTAATCGCATCCTTGTCGGCGCCGCGATCGGCCAAGGCACGGCCCAGGCAGCGACGGCCGCGGTCGTGCTGTCCGGGCACCCGACGCTTGGGGTGCTGATCGCGCTCCAGATCGTCTACGGCGCGGCCGACGGCTTCGTGATCCCGGCAGAGACCGGGCTCGTCCCGCAGACAGTGAGCCCCGAGCACCTACAGGAGGCGAACGCCCTGCGCGGCATGATGCGCAACTTCGTGTTCGTGGTCGGGCCCGCGATCGGCGGCGCGATCGTCGTCGCAGGCAGCCCGGGTGTCGCGCTCGCCATCGACGCTGCGTCGTTCGCGGTCGCCGCGCTCCTTCTCGCCCGGATCTCGATCCCCGCCCGAGTCGTCGCCGAGCAGTCGCGCTTCTTCAACGAGCTGCGGGAGGGGTGGCGCGAGTTCACGTCGCGCACCTGGCTGCGGTCGACGGTCGTCATCTTCGGACTGGGCAACTTCTTCTTCATGTTCTGGCCGGTGCTCGGGCCGACGTACGCGAAGGAGGAGCTCGGCGGTGCGGGACATTGGGCGGTGATCCTCGCCGTCAACGGGACCGGGGCGGTGCTCGGCGGCGTCTTCGCGCTGCGCTACCGGCCCCGCCTGCCCCTCGTCGCCTGCGTGATCTGGCCGATGCTGGTCTGCGGGCAGCTCGTCGCGCTTGCCCTCGGCGCCCCGACCTGGGTCCTCGCCGCCGCGTCGTTCTTCGCCGGCGCGGCGATCGCGATCCACCTCGCGCTGTGGTTCACGATCTTCCAGCGGGAGGTGCCCGAGCACGCCCAGTCACGGGTGAGCTCGTACGACGCGCTTGGCTCGTTTGTCCTGACGCCGCTCGGCCTCGTCGCCGCCGGGTTCGTCGGCGGCGCGATCGGCCTCTCGAGCGCTGCCTGGCTCGCGGCAGGGGCGATCCTGGTCCTGAACGCGGCCATGCTGCTGATCCCGTCGGTCTGGCGGGTCGGCCGGATCGGGAGGCCGTCTACGATCACGGCATGACGGTGCGCGTCCGCATGGCTCCGAGCCCGACCGGGTTCCTGCACATCGGCGGGGTGCGGACATTCCTGTTCAACTGGTTGTTCGCGCGCGGCCGCGACGGCGAGTGCCTGCTGCGGATCGAGAACACCGACACGAGCCGCGAGGTCGCGGAGGCGACCGAGCAGATCCAGCGCTCGCTCGCGTGGCTCGGGATCAACTGGGACGGGCCGGTCACCTTCCAGCTCGACGCGATGGACCGCTGCCGTGAGCTGGCGAAGCAGCTCGTCGGCTCGGGACACGCGTACGAGGACGAGGGCGCGATCCGCTTCCGGATGCCCGACGACGGAGTGACCGCCTGGGACGACGCCGTGCTGGGCCTGATCGAGGTGCCGAACGAGAAGCTCGAGGATGTCGTGCTCGTCCGCTCCGACGGCCGGCCGACGTACAACTTCGCCAACCCTGTCGAGGACATGGACGACGCGATCACGCACGTCATCCGGGGCCGCGACCACGTCTCGAACACGCCGAAGCAGCTGCAGATCCTGGCTGCGCTCGGGCACGAGCCGCCGGTGTATGCGCACGTCCCGGACGTGCTCGGTGACGACGGGAAGAAGCTCTCGAAGCGTCACGGCGCGACGTCGGTGGATGAGTTCCGGGCCGCGGGCTACCTCCCGCAGGCGCTGATGAACTTCCTCGCGCTACTCGGCTGGGCGCCCGACGGTGAGACGACGATCATGTCCCCGGACGAGCTCGTCGAGCGGTTCATGCTCGAGCGGGTCGGCGCGAGCCCGGCGACGCTCGACTACGAGAAGCTCGACTGGATGAACGGCGTCTACCTGCGCGCCCTCGACACCGACGGCTACGCGGACGCGCTCGTCGCCTACCTCCACGAGCAGGGGTACGACTGGCCGGAGGAGCGGATCCGCGCGGCGGCGCCGCTCGTTCAGGAGAAGATCGAGCGTCTGGGGCAGTTCCCCGAGTTCGCCGGCTTCTTCTTCGAACGGCGAAATGGGTACGACCGGGCCGCGCTCGATCCCGGCGTGCTCTCCGCAGCCGAGGAGACGCTCGCCGGACTGGAGCCGTTCACCGCTGCGGCGATCGAGCAGGCGCTCCGCGAGCTGGCCGACCGGATCGGCCAGAAGCCGAGGCAGGCGTTTCAGCCCATCCGCGTTGCCGTAACGGGGTCGACCGTCTCACCTGGTCTGTTCGAGAGCATCGAGCTGCTCGGCCGCGAGGAGACGCTGGCCCGGATCAGGGACGCTCGGTCGGCTGCGTCGTAGGGCGTCCCGGGCGGTGCACGAGCAGGCCGCCGACGACCAGCGCGATTCCTGCCGCCCACAGCGGCCAGACGATCAGTGCCGCGCCGGCGAGGAACGTAATCGCACCGAGCACGACGAGGACGCTGGCGACCGCAGCCGAGTAGGGCTTCGATTCCGGCTCGGGCTGCGGCTCGGGCTGGTCGCCCAGGCGTAGCCGGGCAAGCCGGACGCGAAACAGCGCCCCACGCCACTCGAAGAGGAGCTCGTTCCCCGCCTCGCTGCCGCCGTCCTCGATCGCCTCGATCATCTCGCCCGTGGCCTCCCGGGCATCGGTCAGCGAGTCGCGGAGCTCGTCGTGCGCGGGGCGGGAGCCTGCCGGCGGCTCGACCCCGTCGAGCAACTCAGCCGATTGGTGTAAGCGGTACTGAAGTGCACGCAGCGGGCCGAGTGCATCCTCGTCCAGCCGCTGCGGCTCGGCGGCGATCAGGTCGAGCGCGTGCAGCGTGCGCGAGAGACCGCCCCAGAAGCCGGCCATCGTGCCCGCGTACTGCCGGGCGGCGCTGGTGCCGGAGGTCTGCCGCACCGCGTGCGATCATATCCGCCCGTTACACTCGTGACGCCGTGGGGGGCGGGAACGCAGCAACGGTGCTGGTTCTGGACGACGACCCGTCGCTACGGATGCTGTGCCGGGTCAACCTCGAGCTCGACGGCTACCGCGTCGTCGAGGCAGCATCGGTGGCCGATGCGCGTGCGGCCCTCGCGTCCGGCCCGGTCGACGTGATCCTGCTCGACGTCCACCTCGAGGACGGCGACGGCCGCGAGCTCCTGCACGAGCTCGGACCCGGGCGACCGCCGGCGGCGCTGTTCACGGGGAGCGAGCCGGCCGCCTCGGTTGCAGGGGTCGCCGATGCCGTGATCCCGAAGCCGTTCGAGCTCCGGCTGCTCCGGGCGACGGTCGAGGATCTCGTCTCCCGGTCGCGGCGGACGCAGGTAGATTCCGGTCGGTGACGGCGACCGGGGTCTACACACCACTCGACTACGAAGCGCGCCTGAAGCAGTTCCTCTTCGAGAGCTCGGAGGAGGGACGCGCGGTTCGGGTCGGCGAGAAGGAGACCTCGGAGCAGGCGGAGATCGTCGCGCGGTACGCCGACCTCTTCACCCGCGACCAGCTGGACGCGCTGCGGGAGGCGGAGGAGGGGACCGAGGGAGACGAGCGCGAGCAGCTCTACCGGTTGCGCAAGGTTTGCGAGGGCGGGATCGTCGCCGCCGAGCTGGTCGAGCGCGAGGACGAGCTCGAGAACCGTCAGCTGGCGGCGCGCCTGAGGTTCCGCGACGAGGAGCTTCCCCTTCGCACGGCGCAGGCCAAGCTCGCCGTGCTGCACGTCTACGCGGACCGCGAAGAGTTGGGCGAGGTGTACGCGGACCTGAATGCGACGTTCAACGAGGACCGCCTGGAGCTGACGCGCGCCGGCGAGGAACTCGCCGCCGAGCTGTCAGGCGAGTCCGATCCGATTGCCCGGAACGAGGAGGAGAAAGCGATCTCGCTCCGCACCCTGGCGGCCAGGCTGAAGGCGGCCGCCGATGCGTCGGAGCAGTCGTACCTGGGGATGCGCGAGGCCTGGTTCGAGCGCGTGCTGGGCTCCGACCGCGACGACCAGCCGCGCTCGTACCACATGGCCTACGTGCGGCGGCTCTCGCCGCTCGAGTCGACGTATACGAAGGAGCGCGCGACCGACGTCTGCCTCGAGACGCTGAGGGCGCTCGGCTTCGACCTCGCCGGCGATCCGAACATCAAGCCCGACCTCGAGGACCGGCCGCAGAAGGCACCCCGCGCCTGCGTGATCGCGTCCGACCCACCGACCGTCGTCCACCTGATCACCCGCGCCCAGGGCGGGCTGCACGACTACCAGGCGTTCCTGCACGAGGCGGGCCACGCGCTCCACTACGCCGGCTGTGACCCGTCGCTTCCGTACACCTTCCGCCGTCTCTCGCGGGATCACGCGCTGACCGAGATCTACTCGTACATCGTCGAGGCGATCTCGCGGGAGCCCGGCTGGCACGCGCTCCACTTCGGCCTCTCCGACGAGGAGGCGGCCCGAAACGCCGGGGCGACGACGTTCCTCGAGGCCCTCCTGTACCGCCGCTACGCCGCCAAGCTCGAGTTCGAGCTCGAGTTCTGGGGCCGGTTCCACGAGGACGGCGGAACGCCGGACGGGTACGCCGAGAAGCTCACCGCCGCCACCGGCGTCCGCTACCGCTCCGACGGGTTCATCTCGGACATGGACGCCGGCTTCTACTCCGCCGACTATCTGCGCGCGTGGGTCCGTTCCTCACAGCTACGCGCCAGGCTCGTCGGGGAGGTCGGCGACGACTGGTGGCGGAGCCCGGAGACCGGCCAGCGTCTGCGCGCGCTCTTCTTCGAAGGGACGAAGCCGACGAGTGAGGAGATCGCGGCGCGGCTCGGCTTCGACCCACTCGACACCGGGCCGCTGCTGCGCGAGCTCGGCGCTGTAGCGTAGGAGATCGCCAGCCGGGGAAGAAGTCGTCCCGGCATGAAGGAGAAGAGCCAGCTCGAGGACATGCGCGCCGCGGTCCGTGGCGACATCGAGCGCGCTCGCGCGCGGCGTGAAGCCGATCCGTGGCGGGCGCAAGAGCCCGAGCAGCAGTTAGAGCCCGAGCCGGAGCCCACCGAGCATGCGGTTGCCGACGAGACGGTCGACGAAGCGTCGACCGCTTCTGAAGAAACCGGTGATGAGCCCGTCTACATCGAAACAGTCGAGGAGCCGGTTGCCGTCGAGGGACTGACCCCGAAGGGGTCTGTCCCTGAAGAGACGGTCGCGGAGCCCGCGACGGCCGAGGCGATAGAGGAGCTGGCTCCGCAGCCAGAGGCGCCGGCGGGCTTCCTCGCGCGGCTGTTCCGCCGCCGCTGAGTTTCCGTTAGCCGGCTCGTGCCCCGGACGGGGCGCGGGCGGCCATCCTTCGCGCGGGGCCGGGCTCGGCCCGGCACCGCTGCGGACGAATCAGTGCTCGTCCGGGTCGATCCCGGCGGCCTCGAACGCAGCGTCGAGATGCGGAAAGTCCTGCACCTTCACCACCCGACCGTCCCGGATCGTGACGATCGCCGAGTAGCGCTCGACGCTGAACTTGCGCCGTGACTGGAGCGGCCGAGGATCGTCGGTGTCGCGCGTCTCTCTCGAGGCCCGGAAGCCGACGACGACCTGGTCACCGACGCCGACACAACGCTCGAGCTCGACCCGATACTGCTCGCGGTAGCGCTCGGCGACGACGCCGAGCACCTCTGCGTGGTCGACGAATGACTGCGGGCCGGCGTCGAGCGGGTACCACTCCACGTCGTCGTGGAGCAGCTCCGCGATCGCGTCGAAGTCCCCGTCGATGAACGCGCGGTAACCCCGAACGACGACTTCGACCGACTCCAGGCTCACGCCTGGACACTAACCGCCGTTCGCTGGCGAGACTCTCCCTCCCGTTCGAGGTGGAGCACGTCGGCGGCGAGCTCGACCAGAAGGGGGTCGTGTGTCGCGCAGACGACGGCGATGCCGCGCGTGCGAGCGGCGCGCGCGAGGAGAGCCCCTGTGATCCGGCCATTTCCTTCGTCCAGCCTGGCGGTCGGCTCGTCGACGAGGAGCACGTCGACGTCGGCCGCGAGCGCGCGGGCGATCGCCACCCGCTGGCGCTCACCCGCCGAGAGGGTCGTGGCGCGTTGATCGAGCTGCGCGCCGAGACCGACCTCGTCCAGCGCCGCCGCCGCCCGCTCGGGCCCGTCCGGCACCTGCCTGATCCCGATCGCGAGCAGGACGTTCTCACGCGCGCTCAGGTACGGAACCAGGCCCGGCTCCTGCGTGACGATCCCGATCCGCTGGCGGCGAAGCGCCGCGAGCTCGGGTCGACTCCGCCCCGCGAGGGAGTCGCCGCAGACGTCGACCTCGCCGTGGTCAGGGCGCTCCAGACCGGCGAGCAGATGG
>JBKPPY010000107.1:0-6179 GCA_046733845.1 Actinomycetota bacterium
CGTCGGAGTAGCCGGCGTTGAAGATCAGGTACAGGGTCGCGAGCACCCCGCCGAGCCGCTCTGGCAGTACTTCGTCCGGCGGGACGCGGAAGGGGATCCCGGCGGCGCGGAGTTTCTGCTTCGCCCGGACGAGCCGCTGGGCCATCGCCGCCTCGCTCGTCAGGAACGCGCGGGCGATCTCAGGTGTGGTCAGGCCTCCGAGCATCCGGAGCGTGAGCGCGACCTGCACGTCGGTGGCGAGCGCCGGATGGCAGCACGTGAAGATCAGCGCCAGGCGCTCGTCCGGGATCGTGGTCACGTCTTCATCTTCCTCGTCGACTGTGGTGAGCTCCGCGAGCCGGCCGAGCTCCTCCTGCTTCGTCTGGAGCGTGCGTCGGCGGCGTAGCCGGTCGATCGCGCGGTTCCGCGCCGTGGTCACGATCCAGGCGCCGGGGTTCGCCGGGACGCCGTCTCGAGGCCAGCGCTCCGTTGCGATCGCGAAGGCCTCCTGGACGGCGTCCTCGGCGAGGTCGAAGTCGCCGAGCGCTCCGATCAGGATCGAGACGGCGCGCCCGAACTCCTCCCGGAACGCATCGGCAACCGGGTCTAGCTCTCCCAGACGACCACCGGCCGGACTTCGATCGACCCGTAGCGCGCAGATGGAATCCGCTCCGCGATCTTCAGCGCCTCGTCCACGTCCTTCGCCTCGACCAGGTAGTAGCCGCCGAGCTGCTCCTTGGTCTCCGCGAAGGGGCCGTCGGTGACCAGCGTCTTGCCGTCGCGGATCCGCACGGTGGTCGCGGTCGAGGTCGGCTGGAGAGCGTCGCCGGCGACGTAGTTCCCGCTGCCCTTGATCGACTCGGTGAACGACCCGTACTCGCCGAAGACGGCGTTGCGCTCGTCCTCCGGGAGGTTGTCCCACGTGTTCTCGTCGTCGTAGATCAGGCACATGTACTGCATCTCGCCTCCTTGGTCGTGGTGTCGTGGGAACGACGAACGGCGGGGGCCGAAATCGACAGTACGTTCAGCGGCCTTCGAATTCCGGCTCGCGCTTCTCGCCGAAGGCCTCGACGCCCTCCCTGAAGTCGTGCGTCGAGCGAAGCAGCCCGTACGCCAGGCCCTCGAGCTCGAGCCCGATCGAGAGCGGCGCGTCGTAGACGTGATTGAGCACCCGCTTGGCCATCCGGAGGGCGAGCGGCGAGAGCTGGTCCAGGTCCGCGATTACCCGATCGACGGCGGCGTCGAGCTCCTCCGCGGGCACGACCTCGGAGACGAGACCCCAGGCGAGCGCCTCCTCTGCGGCGATCCGGCGGCGGCGCATGACCACGTCCTTCGCGCGGCCGAGTCCCACGAGCCGGGCGAGGCGCTGAGTGCCGCCGGAGCCCGGGATCATGCCGAGCCCGACTTCGGGGAGGCCGAGCTGGGCATCGTCGGCGGCGACTCGGAAGTCGCATGCGAGGGCGAGCTCCAGACCGACTCCGAGGCAGTGGCCGTGGACCTTGGCGATCACCGGCTTGGGGAAGCGCTCGGGCGCGGCGACGTTCCAGGCGAGCCGGGACAGGTGCTCCGGGCTCGCTTCCAGGAAGGCGGCGATGTCGCCGCCGGCGGTGAACGCTTCGCCCGCGCCCGTGAGGACGACGTAGCGGACTGCCTCGTCCTCGGCCATCTCGGCGAACAGGTGGGCGAGCTGACCGCGGGCCGCGAGCGGGACGCGGTTCAGCTTGCCGGGAACGTCGAGGGTGATGGTCGCGATCGCGCGGCCGTCGTCACGCTCGACCCGGAACCCCTCGTATTCCGTCACGGCTGCTCTGGACGTGTCAGAGGGACAGTCCCTGTAACGCTGGGGTCACGAACCGTCCACAGGTGCACACGGCCGAAACGGGAGGACCGGGTGACCGCTTGGGCCGAGAGCGGAGGCCGACAGTTGTCCGCTCCGGCCGCGTCCGTTGTCCCTTCCGACCGCGGCCGGTGGACTGTCCCTTGGACCGGGCCGTTCACGGCGTGGCCTCGTCGCGCAGCATCCTGCGCAGGATCTTCCCAGACGGGCTCTTCGGGAGCTCGGAGACGAAGCGGTACTCGCGCGGCCGCTTGAAGCGGGCGAGCGACTCGGAGGCAAGGCAGTGCGCATCGAGTTCCTCCGCCGTCACCTCCTCCGCGACGACGACCGCGACGACGTGGTGGCCGAGCCGCTCGTCCGGCGCGCCGACGACCGCCACCTCGTGGACGCGAGGATGGCGCGCGAGCACGTCTTCGACCTCGAGCGGATGGACGTTCTCGCCGCCCGACACGATCATGTCGTCGAGGCGCCCCTCCAGCCAGAGGTCGCCGTCCTCGTCGACGCGGCCGACGTCACCAGTGTGGTACCAGCCGTTGCGGATTGCCTTGACGTCTGCGTCCGGCCGGTTCCAGTAGCCGGTGAACGCTTCGTCCGAGGACATGTGGCAGAGGATCTCGTCGTCGTCGCCGAGGCGAAGGCGTGCGTTGAGCGCGGGCCGGCCCGCACAGCCCGGCTTCGCCGCCTGGTCACGGTGGATCGAGTAGGTGTAGATCTCCGTCGAGCCGTAGTGGTTGACGAAGAGGCGCGGCGAGAACGCCTCGATGCACTGGTCGACGAGCGTGCTCGTCATCGCCGCCCCGGCATACGCGACCGTCTCCACCGAGGAGAGGTCGAAGTCGCCGCGGCGAGGATGCGTCACGAGGTCGTGGAAGAGCGTCGGCGCGAGGTAGAGCGAGCTGATCCGCTCGCGGTCGATGAGCGCGAGCGCGGTCTCGGCGTCCCAGTCGGGTTGGCAGACGTAGCAGCCGCCGACGAGGTGCATCGCGAGCAGCGAGTGCATCCCCATCGTGTGGTAGAGCGGCATCGCGCCGAGCGTGCGGTCGCCCCAGCGTGTGCCCTGGTGGACGACCTGAGAGAGCCCGCCCGCGCGGTCGGCGCGGTGGGAGCGTGGGACGCCCTTCGGGCGTCCTGTTGTCCCCGAGGTGTAGAGCATCAGGCTCTCGTCGCGCTCGTCGGCGTCGAGAGCGCCCGGGTGCGGCTCTCCGAGCAGCAGGCCGATGTCGACGTCGGCGTCGAGGAAGAGCGTCGCCTCCGAGTCCTCACGGCAGTAGGCGAGATCGGCCGAGGATGCCCGCGGCGAGAGTGGGACGAACGTCGCGCCGAGCCATTGGCATGCCCAGTAGAGCTGGACGCTCTCGCTGCGGCAACGAACGACGGCGGCGAGCCGCTTGCCGCGGCGCAGTCCTTCGCGTTCGAGGCCGGTCGCGAGTCGAGCCGCACGCTTGCGCAACTTCTTGTAGGTCAGGCGCGCATCCCCCTCGACCACCGCCTCGGCGGCCGGCGTCCGCTCGGCCGCGTAGAGGAGGCTGAGCGCGAGGTTCACGCGAGCGAGTCTAGAGCGGCCCGCGCGCCACTGGCCAGCGCGCCCGCAAGGCCGTCGCCCTGCGCCAACGCGACGAGGAGCGTCGCGGCGAAGGCGTCGCCGGAGCCGGGCGCATCAGCGGCAACGGCTTCGGGCTCGACGTGCTCGATACTCCCGTCGAGCGACGCGATCGCGCCACGGGCGCCCAGCGTCACGCAGGCGAGCCGCCTGCCCTCGGCGAGGGCAGGCACCGCGTCGCCGGCCGTCCTGCCGGTGAGTCGGTGTGCCGCCTCCTCGTTGGCGACGACCGCGTTGCCCCCGGGGGGAAGATGCGAGAGCCGGGCGGCGTCGAGGGCGACCCAAGCCGCGTCCGCGCGCTCGAGCACGGCACCGGCTGCCGGCACGTGCCCCGACACCAGAACGGCGTCCGCATCGATCCGGTCGGGAAGGACAAGGTCGTGGCCCACTCCGCGGTCGACGCGGACCTCGCCGTCGACGAGCAGGAACGTCCCGGTCGTGCCCGGAGCGATCGTCACCTCCGCTCGGACGCCGCGGTCGGTCAGCTCCGTCAGGATCATCCGTCCGGCCGCGTCGTCTCCGACCGTCCCGAGCACGGTCGCATCCGCGCCGGCCACGGTGGCGGCGACGGCGGCGTTGAAGGCCGAGCCCGCAGGGCGGATGCGGATGTCGGCGCCGTGGCCGGCGCCCGCGGCGATCACGTCGACGAGCAGCTCCCCGACCGCGACGAAGCGCACCGCCATGCCGCGCGAGGTTACACCGGGTCGGAAACTACGCCGAGCGGTACGCGAACGGGTGGCGAAAGACGTCGAGCGCGTTGTCGGCGCGTGCGGGGATCTCGAAGTGCTCGTCCGTGCGCCAGTCGTCGACGACGACCTTCAGCGTGCCGTCGTCCTCGGCCCAGAGCAGCCTGACTTCGAACCCGTCGCCGACGCGATGGTCGAGCTCCCGCATCTCCCGTTCGAGCGTCTCCACAGACTCACAGTGCCACAGCAGGTATGGGCTGGGAAGGAGGAACCAGTGAAAATTGCGTTAAGGGTCGGCCGGTTGCTCTACGACGCGAGGACGCCGAGCTTTTCGTTCAGGTAGCGGAGGTATGGCTCGGGGTCGAGCCCGCCGCCGACGACCCGCTCGAGCGTCTCCTGCGGCGTGAACTTGCGTCCGTGGCGCCACAGCTTTTCGCGCAACCAAGCCGTCAGCGGCTGGAGATCTCCGCGCTCGACGTGGTCGTAGAGATCGGGCACGTCGTCGAGGACCTTCTCCCAGATCTGCACCGAGATCACGTTCCCGAGCGCATAGGTGGGGAAGTAGCCTATCGTCCCGCGCGACCAGTGAACATCCTGGAGCACCCCGCGAGCGTCGTTCGGGACTTCGACGCCGAGGTACTCCTTCATCCGTTCGTTCCAGACGGCGGGGAGCTCGGCGAGGTCGACCGTGCCCGCGACCAGCTCCTGCTCCAGCTCGAACCGCAGAATGATGTGGAGGCTGTAGGTCGCCTCGTCCGCCTCGATGCGGATCAGCGACGGCTGCACCTTGTTGATCGCCCGGTGGAACGTCTCGAGCTCGACTCCTTCGTACTGCTCCGGGAAGAGTCGCTGGAGCTCCGGGTACGCCCACCGCCACCACTGGATGCTGCGTCCTACGAGGTTCTCGAACATGCGGCTTTGCGACTCGTGCAGTGCGAGTGAGGTTCCGCGGCAGAGCGGTGTGCGCTCGAGCGACGGATCGACGTTGTGCTCGTAGATCGCATGACCGCCCTCGTGCATTGCCGCGAAGATCCCGCGCATCTCCTGCTCCGGGTAGTACGTCGTCATCCGGATGTCCGAGGTGCCGAACGACGTCGCGAACGGATGCTCCACCGGATCGATCCGCCACGTGCCCTCACGGAAGCCGTAGCGGGAGAGGAGCACGCGCTGCATCTCCTTCTGCTGCTCGAGCGGGAAGTGCCCGTGGAGGCACGAGTCGTCGATGTCCTGGGCCGAGGCCTCGGCGACCAGCGGTACAAGCCCCTCCCGTAGGCGGGCGAACACCTCACGTACCTCGGCGGTCTTCATCCCCTGTTCGAAGTCGTCGAGCAGCGCATCGTACGGCTCGTCCACCTCGAAGCAGGCGGCGTACTCGCGGCGCAGGGCGACGTTGCGTGCGAGGGAGGGCCGGAACAGCGCGAAGTCGTTGGTCCGCCTGGCCTCCACCCAGATGGGGAACGCCTCGGAGCCCGCGCGGGTCTGCGCCTCGCGCAGTTCGGCCGGGACCAGGATCTCTTTATCGCGGTCGCGCCGCGTTACGCGGATCAGGCTCGCCTCGTCCGACTCGTAGTCGAGCGACTCGCCGTAGGGCTGGAGCTCTTCGAGCAGCTCGCCGAGCTCGTCGGAGACGACCCGTTCGTGCACCAGCTTCGAGACGGTCGCAAGCTGTCGGGCCCGGACGCCCGCGCCTTGCGGCGGCATCATCGTCTGCTGATCCCAGCCGGCGAGCCCGCCGACCTTCACCAGGTCCCAGACCTCGGACAGGTAGTCGCGGAGCTCGGCGTACTTCTCCTCGCTCACGCCGGAACCCTACGTGCGGATCGTCCGTCCATGCACGACGAACAGGCCCCGAAGGGCCCGTTCGTCCGGGCGACCCCCTCCCTCAGGAGGCCTTGATGTTGCCAACCCGATGGCGCATGGCGAGTGCGCCCAAACCCAACCCGCTGACGAGCAACGCCAGGCCGAACATCGCGCCGGCGCCGATTCCGAAATCGCCCCAGTCGAGGCCGTTGCCAGCGGTCGGCGAGGACACGACGGTGGGGGAATCGCGGAAGTAGTCGTCGACGATCCGCTCGCT
>JBKPPY010000108.1:0-4029 GCA_046733845.1 Actinomycetota bacterium
CTCCGACGGCGACGACGAGCAGCGGCGGTTCGACCACGAGCCACCAGAACCCCTGGCCGAACGGGTGGAGCAGGGTGATGCGCCAGGGCTGAAGCAGGGCCCAGACGATCCCGGCCGCGACCGTGAGCGGCCCGAGCGAGAGCACCGCGATCGCGCGCGCCGACCGGCGCGTGCGGGTGCGTGGAAAATCAGTTGCGTACTGCGTCATTGCTGCCTCCGGAATCGACGGTCGACGAATCGCCCGCGGATTCGGTCCGCGGGTTAGGCGGCGAGCGGAGGCGGCCGGCTCTCGAACGCGAGGCCGAAGATACGACGCGGCGGGATGACGAGGTCGACGCGCGGGCGGAGGACGCGCAGGCGCAGGATCGCCCGGCCCGCCCGCAGCACGGCACGGTCGCGCGTCGAGCGGGCGTGCTCCTCGTAGTCGGCGAGCCAGCCTTGGACGGCGCGCCAGACGATCGCGCACACGACCGCGACCACCGCGAAGACCGGGAGCGCCGAGGAGTGAAGCCACGGCGAGAGGAGCGGCCAGCGCCCGACCGCCGCGCCCTCAGCATCGGTCTGCAGGAGGTAGATCACCGAGGTCAGGAGGAAGAAGCCGAGGCAGAGCCGTCTGGAGAGCTGGAGGCGTACACGTGGTACGCGCGCAGGGCCGCCCAGCAGACGGAGCGCGGCCCGCTCGGCCGAGCGCGCCCTCAGCACACGCCAGAGCAGCCGCCCGAGCAGCAGCGCGATGCCTCCCTTCACGACCGCGAGCAGAACCGGGTAGTAGTCGGTGTGTGCGTAGCTCGGCGCTGCGACGTGCCGGCCGAAGTCGATCCGGTGCGTCAGGCTGCGGCCGACGAGCTCAGCGGCGACCGCCAGCAACCCGAATGCGAGGGCGGAGAAAAGGCGCTGATGCCGGCGCGCCCGTGCCATCGTTCGATCTTAACGCCTTGCGAGCGAGCGCCATTTCGGTTGAAACCCCAGAAGTGTCAGACTTCAATCTGGCACTTGCCTTCCGTGGGTTAGCCGGAAGACTTGACAGGCTGAGGCCTGTGCCTTCTGAGCTAGCCCAACAGCGTCAGGCTGTATTCCGCGCGTGTATCCCCGTCGAGGCAGAATAGGAGCACCCGCTGCCACTGGCCCAGGCAGAGCCGTCCTCCTTCGACCGGGATTTGCTCGGTGCGCGGGCCGAGCAGCGCGAGGAGCATCCGCTCGCGGTCGGGGCGCTTCCAGGGGACGAGCCGCTCGAGCAGGGTCTCGATGTCGCAGAAGAATCCCGATTCGCGCTCGCTCACGCGGATCAGCGATGAGGGCGCCGTGGCGGTGACGTACGCGATCCCCCGCGAGGCGTAGCCGCCGGCGACGTCGCGCGAGACCTCGTTCGTGATGTCGAAGACGGACAGTGTCGGAAGCGCCGCGGCAACGCTGTGCGGGATCTGGACGGACGTCATCTCGCCGCCACCTCCCGCGGCAGCCGGAAGTGGACGTCTTCGCGTGCGACCGTGACCTCGCCCTCGAGCTCGTAGCCCGACTCCGCGAGGCGGGCGAGTACCGCCTGGACGAGCTCTTCCGGCGTCGACGCGCCCGCGGTGAGGCCGACCGTCTGATGCCCGGCGAGCAGCTCGTCGTCGATCGCGTCCTCGCCGTTGATCAACGTCGCCTTCGCGCTGCGTCCGCGGGCGACTTCCACCAGCCGCTGGGCGTTCGAGCTCGTCGGCGACCCGATCACCAGAATCAGAGTCGCGCCCAGCGAGACGATCTCCTTGACCGCGTCCTGCCGGTTCTGCGTCGCGTAGCAGATGTCGTCTGCGCCGGGCCGGCGCAGGTCGCCGAAGCGCTCTTCGAGCACCTCGACGGTCGAGGCGACGTCGTCCAGGGAGAGCGTCGTCTGGCTGATCACCGCGAGCGGCTTCCCGTCCGTCGCCAGCTCGCGGGCTTCGTCCGGTGACTCGACGACGACGATCTGCTCCGGTCGTTCCCCCTTCGTCCCGATCACCTCGACGTGGTGACGATGACCGACGAGTGCGACCAGGTGGCCCGAGTCCGCGTAGCGGCGCGCCTCCGCGTGCACCTTCGAGACCAACGGACAGACCGCGTCGACGACCTGAAGCCCCCGGCGTTCGCAGTTCTCCTTTACCGCGGGTGCGACCCCGTGCGCCGAGAGGACGCAGATCGCTCCTTGCGGAACATCGTCCTCGGACTCGACGAAGACGGCACCGAGGCCCTCGAGCCGGCGAAGAACATGGTCGTTGTGAACGATCGCGTGGCGGACGTAGACCGGAGGGCCATGCTGCTCGAGGAGCCGCTCGACGATCTCGATCGCCCGGTCGACGCCGGCGCAGAACGAGCGCGGAGCGGCGAGCAGGACGCGCCCCATCAGCGCGCGGCCTCCAGCGCCTTGAGCGCGCGACGAATGTTGCGGAGCGCACGGGTCGTGCCGGACGGCTGTGCGGCGAGCGCCTTCAGAAAGCCGAGCGGCCGGGCGCGACCCTCGGGCGTGACCGCCTGCCCGAGCGGGCCGAGCGGCTCGTCCGGCGTGTCGCTGATTGCGCGGACGCACCCCCGCAGGCGGCCGGTGGCGGCGAGGATGCCGCTCTCCATGTCGACGGCGTTTGCGCCGGTCGCGTCGTGCAGACGGCGCAGCTCGTTCGGGTCGTCGATCAGCCGATCGATCGCCAGGATCGTCCCCGGGCGGCCGAGACCGAGGCCGTCGCCCTCCCAGAGCACCGCGCCGGTCTCGTCGACCACGCGCGTCGCGTCGATCACCGTTCCGATCGGCGCGCCGTTGAGGCCACCGGCAACGCCGAACGAGACGAGCTCGCCGACCGGGACGCCGCGGCTCGCGCGGATGCCCACCCGGGCCGTCCGGAACCCGGCCCGCCGGGCGGCGCGCTCCTCCGAGCCCGTCGCGCAGGCGGCGATCAGCCCGTCAGTGTCCACGCCATGCTCCGGACGGTCTCCTTGACGCTCCCGGTCGCGGCGTAAGCGGCCGACGGCTCGAACCCGGAGTGGATCCCGCAGTGCTCGCAGCGCGGGTCGTTGCCGGGGCCATAGGAGTCCCAGTCGATGTTCTCCAGCAGCGCCTCATAGGTCGGGAAGATCCCGTCCGTCAGCAGGTAGCAGGGGCCCTTCCACCCGTACGGGTTGCGCGTGATCGAGCCCCACGGCGCGCACGGCAGCTTGCGGTCTCCGGTGAGGAAGTCCTGGTAGATCGGGCTCGCCAGCCAGCGGTAGCCGTGCTTGCGCACGGCCGAACGGATCTCGCGGAACTTCGCCTCGTGCTCGTCGCGGGTCATCGTCAGGGCCGGGTCGATCTGCGAGTACTGGTAGCCGGGCGCGATCAGCATCCCGTCGATCCCGATCTCGTTGGTCAGGTAGCCCATCATCTCGATCACGTCGTCGACCGAGCTCTCCTTGAAGACGGTCGTGTTCGTCGTGACGCGGAACCCCGCCTGCCGCGCCTGCTTGATCGCGTCGACGGCGATGTCCCAGAGGCCGGGGTAGTCGCAGACGTAGTCGTGGATCTCGCGCATCCCGTCGAGGTGGACGACGAACGTCAGCCGCGGGTCGGGCTTGAACACCTCGAGGTACTCGGTCAGCTTCAGCGCGTTGGTGCAGAGGTCGATGTTCTTCCGCAGCTCGAGCATCCCTGCGACGACGTCTTCGATCCCCTTGTAGATCAGGGGTTCGCCGCCGCAGATCGACACGACCGGCGCCGGGCACTGGACACCGGCGTCGATGCACTCGTCGACAGAGAGGCGAGCCTTGTTCGACTCGTACTCGCGGATCTTCCCGCAGCCGATGCACGCCAGATTGCAGGCGAGCGTCGGCTCGAGCATGAGGACGAGCGGGTAGAGCTCGCCCTTGCGCTTCTGGGAAGCAACGTAGCGGCCGATTTGGACAGTCGAGCGCAGCGGAAACTTCATCCGTTCAACCTTTCTCGTAGTCGACCAAGAGCCATGAGCGGGAAGTGAAGCCGGTACAGGTGGTAGCGAATCATGAAATCGGTTGGGAAGCCGGTTCCGGTGTAGTGCCGCTCGCTCC
>JBKPPY010000109.1:0-12488 GCA_046733845.1 Actinomycetota bacterium
CTGGATCTCGCTCGTCCCCTCGTAGATCTCCGTGATCTTCGCGTCGCGGTAGTAGCGCTCGACCGGGAACTCCTTCGTGTAGCCGTACCCGCCGAAGATCTGAATCGCCTCCGCTGTCTGGCGCCTGGCCATCTCGGACGCGAACAGCTTCGCCTTCGCGCCCTCTTCGGAGTGCGGCCGCCCCTGCTGCTTCAGCCACGCGGCGCGCAGGACCAGCATGCGCGCGGCGTCGATCTCCATCGACATGTTCGCGAGCTTGTGCTGGATCGCCTGGAACTCGGAGAGCGACTTGCCGAACTGCCTCCGCTCCAGCGCATAGTCGCGCGCCGCCTCGAACGCGGCCTGGGCGATCCCGACCGCCTGTGCCCCGATTCCGATCCGTCCGCCGTCGAGGGTCGCCATCGCGACCGCGAAGCCCTTCCCTTCTTCGTGGAGGAGCCGGTCGGCGTCGACCATCGCGTCGACCTCGACGTCGCTCGTCGTCGACGAGTTCAGCCCGAGCTTCTCCTCGTCGCGCGTGACCGTGACGTGCGCGGCGTCGAGCACGAACGCCGAGACGCCGCCCGCGCTGGTGCTCGATGGGTCGGTGCGCGCGAAGAACAGGAACGTCCCGGCCTGCCGCGCGGTGCTGATAAAGCGTTTTGAGCCGGTGATCCGCCAGCCGCCGTCGGTGGGCGTCGCCGCCGTCCGCAACGAGCCCGCGTCGGATCCCGACTCCGGCTCGGTCAGCGCGAACGCCCCGATGGACTCTCCGCGCGCGAGCGCAGGCACGAATCGCGCCCGCTGCTCCTCCGTGCCGAAGCGAAGGATCGGCAGCGTGACTGCGCTCGTATGGACGCCGACGGTCACCCCCACCCCGGCGTCGGCCCGGGAGAGCTCCTCCAAGACGAGGATGTAGGAGATGTAGTCGGCGCCGGCGCCGCCGTATTCCTCCGGCACGCAGACGCCCATCAGCCCGAGCTGGGCGAGCTTGGGGAAGAGCTCGGCCGGAAAACGGTGCTCGCGGTCCCACTCCGCCGCGTACGGAGAGATCTCGGCATGCGCGACGTCGCGGGCCAGCGCTTGGATCTCGCGCTGCTCCGGCGTCAGCTCTAAGTCCATGGTGCGGACTCTAGTAACCGGAGAAGCGATCGGACAGGATCCGCTCCTCCGAGATCCCTGCGCGCTTCAGCGTCTCGACCACTCCCTCGGTCATGGCTGGAGGGCCGGCGACCAGGTACGTGTAGGACGCGAGGTCGCCGTCCAGCGCGTCGGCGAGCAAGTCCGCGTCGATCCGCCTGGTCTCGCCTTCCCAGTCCGGATCCTGCGTCATCGTCGCTATAAGGCGGAACCAGTCGGCCCGCGCGTCCAGCTCCTCGAGCTCGTCGAGGAAGGCGGTCGACTCGCGATCGCGGTTCGAGTAGACCAGCGTCACCCTGTACGGCTCGCCGGTGTCGTCGACGTAGCGGAGCATGCTCCGGAACACGGTGATCCCGATCCCGCCGGCCACGAAGACGTAGTGCGGCTCAGTGTCCTCGGGGAGCTGGAAGTCCCCCTTCGGCTGCTCGACCTCGACCTCGGTGCCGACCGGCAGCTCGACCAGCGACTTCTTGAAGGCGGAATCGCGCAGACGCGTGCAGAGGCCCAGGACGCCGCGCTCCGTCGGAGAGGTGACAACCGAGATGTGCCGTCGAGCACCCTTCTCGTCGTCGTACGGCGGATCGAGCAGCTCCACCCAGAAGTATTGCCCCGGCCGAAAGTCGACCTCCTCGCCGAGCAGGTCGAAGACCACGAGGAGCGTGCCCTTCGCGACTTCCCGTTTTTCTTTGATCCGTGCGCGCATCCGTTGTCAGTCTAGAATGTTCGCCTTCGCGTCGGCGCCGGGCTTTGCCCGGAATCGACTGCTGACTCAGGAGTAGTCGTAGAAGCCGTGACCGGATTTCCGGCCCAGGCGCCCAGCCGCGACGTGCTCACGGAGCAACGGACACGGGGCGTACTTGTCGTTTCCGAGCCCCTGGTGCAGGACCTCCATGATCGCCACGCAGGTGTCGAGGCCGATCAGGTCGGCCAGCGCCAGCGGCCCGATCGGGTGGTTGAAGCCGAGCTTGGCGATCGTGTCGATCGCCTCCGACTCCGCCACGCCGTCGTGCAACGCCCAGACCGCCTCGTTGATGAACGGCATCAGGATGCGGTTGGAGACGAATCCCGGAAAGTCATTTGCCTCGGCGGGTGTCTTGCCGAGCTCACTGGCGAGCGCGACGATCGCAGCCGCCGTCTCGTCGGACGTCGACGGCCCCCGCACGACCTCGACCAGCGCCATCACCGGAACGGGGTTGAAGAAGTGCATGCCGATCACGCGCGCGGGGCGTCGCGTCGCCGCCGCGAGCGTCGCGATCGGAATCGACGATGTGTTCGAAGCCAGGATCGCCTCGGCAGGGAGCATCTCGTCGGCACGCCGAAAGATGTCCACTTTCACCCGGACGTCCTCGACCACCGCCTCGACCAGTAGTGCGGCCGGGACGAGATCGTCCACTGCCTGCACTCGGGCGAGCACCTCGTCCGGGTCGGCGCCGCCCTTCTCGGCCAGCTTGACCAGGCTCCGCCGCATCGCCTCGAGCCCGCGCTCGACCGCGCCGGGCGCAGAGTCGTACAGCGAGACGCGTCGACCGGACGCAGCGACGGTCTGGGCGATCCCGCCGCCCATCTGACCGGCCCCGACGACCAGGACGTGCTCGAACACGATCGCGCGGGAGCCTACTGGCCTGAGGGGTTGGATTCAGCGGTCAGCGCATAGAGCGCGTAGTCCAGCCGCAGCTCGCCCTCCGGCATGAACGAGCGCAGCACGCCCTCGAACGCGTAGCCGGCGCGCTCGAGCGCCCGTCGCATCGCGACGTTCTCGACGTCCGTCGAGGCCTGCACGCGCGGGTAGCCGTTCACCAGCAGGTGCTCGCCGAGCAGCCGGACGGCTTCGGTCCCGATGCCGCGACCGCGTGCTTCCGGAACCAGCTCGATTCCGAGCTCGCAGACGCCGGGTGGAAGCGCCTTCTCGGGCGCGCGGGCCTGGATGCTCCCGCACAGCCGCCCGTCGACTTCGACCGCCAGCTCGAGGTGACCCTCGACGAACGAGCCGGAGCGTTCCAACCGCTGCGCGAGCTGCTCGCGCGTCGGCTTGTCTCCGACCCGGGACTCCGCGGCGTCTGCCTGCCGGACCGCCTCGTCGAGCTCGTTAGTCCCGTATGGGCGCAGGACCACACGCTCGCCGGTCAGGACGATCCGGGCGATCTCAGACCTCGATCAGGATCGCGTCGCCCTGGCCGCCGCCAGAGCAGATCGCTGCAAGCCCGAGGCCACCGCCCTGCCGGCGAAGCTCGTAGATCATGGTCGAGAGAATGCGGGCGCCGGACGCGCCGATCGGGTGGCCCAGCGCTACCGCGCCGCCGTTCACGTTCACCGTCTCCGGATCGGCCTCGAGCATGCGCGTCGAGTTGAGGGCGACAGAGCAGAACGCCTCGTTCACCTCCACGCGCTTCACGTCTCCGATCTTCTTGCCGGCCTTGTCGAGCGCGACGTTTCCCGCGCCGGCGGGCGTGCGAGCCAGGTAGGCAAACTCGTCCGCGACGTAGCCCTGAGTGACGATCGTCGCCAGCACCTCGAGCCCGCGCCCGCGCGCGAACTCCTCGCTCGTGACCACCAGCGCTCCGGCGCCGTCGTTCACACCGGGCGCATTCCCTGCAGTCGTCGTCCCCTCAGGGTCGAAGACTGGCTTCAGCGCGGCCAGCCTCTCGAGCGTCGTGTCCCGGCGCGGGCCCTCGTCGACTGCGACCTCACCGACTGGCACGACCTCGTCGGCGAAGCGGCCCTCGTCGATCGCGGCCGCCGCCCGCTGGTGCGACCGGAGCGCCCACTCGTCCTGCGCCTCCCGCGTGATCCCGAGCTCGCGGGACACGAACGACGCCTGCTCGACCATGTGCCTGCCGTCGAAGGTCGAGGTCAGCCCGTCGTGCACCATCAGGTCGACGAGCGTGCCGTTGCCGAGCTTGTACCCGAACCGGGCCCTGGGAAGGGCGTAGGGCGCATTCGACATCGACTCCATGCCGCCGGCGACGATCACGCTGTGATCGCCGGAACGGATCATCTGGTCGGCGATCTCGACCGCGCGGATGCTCGACGCGCAGACCTTGTTGATCGTGTCCGCCGGCAGCGAGATCGGGAGGCCGGCGCCGACGGCCGCCTGTCGTGCCGGCGCCTGGCCGGCGCCGCCCTGCAGCACCTGCCCCATGATCGCGTACTCGACCTCGTCGTCCTGCACGTCGACGCGGTCGAGTGCGGCCCGGATGGCGGTCGCGCCCAGATCGGTCGCCTGGTAGCCGGCAAGCCCGCCCCCGAGCTTGCCGAAAGGCGTGCGCACAGCCGAGACGATCACGGAGCGGGTCACCCTCGAAATCTATCCCCGGACGAGGTAGCCTCCGGGGAATGCAGCTTTCGCACCGCACCTGGGCCTGGTCGTGGCGCAGCGAGCGAGGCGGGAGCCTGCGCACGGCCTAGCCGTTGTCCCACAGCCCGTTTTGCTCACCGCCCGACGGAGGGTCGTTTCGCGTCCCATGACCACCGCCATCCCGACCGACCTCCTCACGCCGCTCGGCGCATACCTGCGGCTGCGCACCGCCGGCCGGGCGAGCTTCCTGCTCGAGTCAGTCGAGCGCGGCCGGCTCGGGCGCAACTCGTGGATCGGCGCGGGCTCTCGGCTCGTGACCTTCGACGAGGCGGATGGTCTGGATCAGCCCGTCGTCGGCTACCTCGGCTACGACCACGCCGCCACCCTCGAGCCGACCGTTGCGTTGCCCACTGATGGGCCGACGTTCCCGGAGAGCCGGCTGGTCGTCGCGGAGACGCTCGTCCGCTTCGACCACGGCGCCGGGCTGGCCGAGGTCGTCGCCGGCGACCGCGACGAGATCGAGGCGCTGCTCGCCGGCGACGTCCGGCCGCCCGCCGCGGGCGGCTTCGGCGAGCCGGGGCCGCTGCGTCGGTTCCCGTCGCGCGAGCGCTACGAGGAGATGGTCGCGATCGTGAAGGACCACATCGTCGCCGGTGACGCATTCCAGGTTGTCCCCTCGCAACGCGCGGAGCGACCAACCTCGGCCTCCCCGCTCGACGTCTACCGCGCTCTCCGCCGCGTCAATCCCTCTCCCTACCTCTTCCTGCTCGAGCTCGACGGGATCGCGCTCGTCGGCTCGTCGCCGGAGCGGCTCGTCGCCTGCGAGGACGGCCGCGCGAGCCTCGTTCCGATCGCCGGTACGACCGAGCCGACCGAGGGCGACGTCGAGCGGCTGCTCTCCTCCGAAAAGGACCGCGCCGAGCACGTCATGCTCGTCGATCTCGGCCGCAACGACCTCTCGCGCGTCTGCCGCGGCGGCACCGTCCACGTCGCCCGCTCGATGGAAGTCGAGCGCTTCTCGCACGTCTCCCATCTCGTCTCGGAGGTCGTCGGCGAGCTGCGCGACGACGTGTCGCCGTTCGACCTGCTCCGTGCCTGCTTCCCGGCCGGAACGGTCTCGGGAGCACCGAAGGTGCGCGCGATGCAGATCATCTCGGCGCTCGAGGGCTATCGCCGCGGGCCGTACGCGGGCGCCGTCCTCTATGCCCTGCCGGGCGGGACAATGGACGCGTGCATCGCGATCCGGACGATCGTGATGGCCGACGGCCTCGCCCACTTACAGGCGGGCGCGGGGATCGTGTACGACTCGATTCCGGCCGCCGAGCACGAGGAGTGTCTGCGCAAGCTGGACGCACTCGAGGCGGCGATCGATCTGGCGGAGAATGAAGCGCGATGAAGGTCTTGATGGTCGACAACTACGACTCGTTCACCTACAACCTCGTCCACCTTTTCGAGGAGCTCGGGGCAGAGGTCGTCGTCCGGCGAAACGATGCGGTGACAGTCGCGGAGGCAGAGGCGATCGCTCCTGACCGGCTGGTCGTGTCGCCGGGGCCCGGGCGCCCCGAGGACGCCGGCGTCTCGGTCGAGCTCGTGCGGACGCTAGGGTCGCACGTGCCGACGCTCGGCGTCTGCCTCGGCCACCAGGCGATCGTCGAGGCGTTCGGCGGCGAGGTCGGCCAGGCGAAGGCTCTCCTGCATGGGAAGGCGAGCGTCGTCGAGCACGACGGCCACGGCATCTACGCCGGGCTCCCGGAGAGCTTCGAGGCCGGCCGCTACCACTCGCTCGCCGCGACCCGCGTGCCGGACGAGCTCGAGGTGAGCGCGTGGACGGCGGACGGCGAGGTGATGGGGGTACGCCACCGCCGGCTGCCCGTGGACGGCGTCCAGTTCCACCCCGAGTCGGTGCTGACGCTGCCGCTCGGGCGCGAGATCGCGAGGAACTTCCTCTCGTGATCCAGCAAGCGCTCGCAGCACTGCTGGACCGGCATGACCTCTCGCGCGAGGACGCCCGGGCCGTGATGGACGAGATCATGGGCGGCGAAGCAAGTCCGGCGCAGATCGCAGGGTTCCTCGTTGCGCTGCGAGCGAAAGGCGAGACCCCCGACGAGATCGCCGGCTGCGCCGACGCAATGCGAGACCGCGTCCTCCCAGTCACGCCTGAACGGCAGGACATCGTCGACGTCGTGGGCACGGGCGGGGACGGCGCGAGAACGTTCAACATCTCGACCGCGGCGGGGTTGGTCGCCGCGGCCGCCGGGGCCGGCGTGGCCAAGCACGGCAACCGGGCCGCCAGCTCCGCCTGCGGCGCCGCTGACGTTCTCGAGGCGCTCGGGTTCCAGCTCGAGCTGCCGCCCGACCAGATCGCACAATCGATCGACCGTCTCGGCTTCGGATTCATGTTCGCGCGCATTCACCACCCGTCGATGCGGCATGCGGCGCAGGTGCGCCAGGAGCTCGGAACACGCACTGTCTTCAACATCCTCGGTCCGCTGTCGAACCCGGCCGGCACTCGCGACGGCGTCTTCGGCGTCTACGCCAGCGACCTCGCCCGCACGTACGCCGAGACGCTCGCCGGTCTGGGCGCGCGCCGCGCCTTCGTGGTACATGGGGACGGCGGCATCGACGAGCTTTCGCCCACCGGGCCCAACCTCGTAGTCGAGATCAGGAACGGCGACGTGCACGAGTGGGAGCTCGACCCGAGGACGCTCGGGTTCTACCCTTCCGACCCGTCGACGCTGCGCGGCGGAGCCCCCGAGGAGAACGCCGCCGCGATCCGCAGCGTGCTGTCGGGAGAGAGCGGAGCGCGACGAGATTCCGTCGTTCTCAACGCCGCCGCCGCTCTCGTTGCGGCCGGCATCGCCGAGGACATCGCTGACGGGCTCGGCTTCGCCACCGAGGCAATCGATTCGGGCGTGGCAGCGAGCCGACTCGGGGAACTCGCGACGTTCTCCCGAGCGTCGGAGGTGACCTCCGGCTGATGGGTCGCCTGAGGGATGCGCTCGCCGAACCGGGACTCGCGGGGATCGCCGAGGTCAAGCGGCGCTCACCGTCCGCGGGAGAGCTGCGCCCCGACGCCGATCCGGCCGCGCTCGCGGCGGCCTTCGAGGCTGCCGGGGCGGCCGCTGTCTCGATCCTCGTCGACGAGCGGTTCGGCGGCTCGCCCGTCGACCTCTCCGCGGCACGGGCAACGACCGCACTGCCCCTTCTCGCCAAGGGGTTCTTCTCGACCGAGGAGCACCTCGACGACGTGCGCGCGGCCGGGGCCGACGCGGCGCTGCTGATCCTCCGCGACCTCGACGACCGGGCGACCGCGAGGCTGATGACGCACGCGGAGCGGATCGGCTTGGACGCCCTCGTCGAGGCGCACGACGACGAGGAACTCGGTCGGGCAGTCGAGCTCGGCGCGGACCCGATCGGGATCAACGCGCGGGACCTGTCGACGTTCTCGATCGACCGGACAGCCCAGCTCCGACTCGTCGAACAGGCGCCGGGCGACCGGGTGGTGATCGCGGAGAGCGCCGTTCAGACGCGGTCGCAGGGAGCGGCGGCGGAGCTCGCGGGGGCGGACGCAATCCTCGTCGGTACGGCACTGATGCGCGCCGCCGACCCACCGGCGAAGCTGCGTGAGCTCCTCTCCCGTCCGCTGGTGAAGGTGTGCGGTCTGACGCGTGAGGAGGACGTCGAGGTCGCGGTGGAGGCGGGCGCCGACCTCTGCGGTTTCGTGCTCGAGCCGGCGAGCCCGCGGGCGGCAGAGCGCGTGTTGCCCGTTCCGGACACGATTCTGTCAGTGGCCGTCTTCGTCGGCGACTCGGAGGAGACAACGGCCGACCTCGTCCAGCTCTACGACCGGGAGCAAGGGCTTGTCCGCGGTCGCGACGCTGTCATCCTCCGCGACGGCGAGCAGGTGGCGACCGTCGTCGACCTGCCCTGGGAGGGCGACGATCCCACGCAGCTCGATCGCGCCCGTGCAGTCGACGGACGACTCGTCCTCGCCGGCGGGCTGGACGCTGAGAATGTCCGGCGCGCAATCTCGGCCACGCGGCCCTGGGCCGTCGATGCAAGCTCGAGCCTCGAGTCGAGCCCGGGCGTGAAGGACCACGACAAGGTGCGCGCATTCGTGGCGGCCGCCCGGTGAGCCCTTTCAGACCTGTCCGGGGTCTGACCCCGGCCATGTCCCAAACGGACACCGGTCGGGTCGGCAGATTGCGCAACCGTGCGAACGCCACCCAATTCGGACCTGTCCGGGGTCTGACCCCGGCCATGTCCGGAAGGGACGGCCGGTGAGCTACGGCGACTACGGCGGACGGTACGTCCCGGAGACGCTGATCCCCGCGCTCGACGAGCTCGACGCCGGCTGGCGGGAGGCGCAGGCCGACGCGTCGTTCGCGGACGAGCTCGACAGGCTCGGCCGCGAGTACGGCGGTCGGCCGACGCCGCTGACGCTCGCCGAGCGGTTCGCGCCGGGAAAGCGCCTGTACCTGAAGCGCGAGGATCTACTGCACACCGGCGCACACAAGCTGAACAACGCCCTCGGCCAGGCGGTGCTTGCGCGGCGGCTCGGTAAGCAGCGGATCGTCGCGGAGACCGGCGCGGGGCAGCACGGCGTGGCGACAGCGACTGTCTGCGCGCGGTTCGGCCTCGAGTGCGTCGTCTACATGGGCGCCGAGGACATGCGCCGCCAGCGGCCGAACGTCGAGCGCATGGGCCTGCTCGGCGCCGAGGTGCGGTCGGTCGAGTTCGGGACGAAGACGCTGAAGGAGGCGACCAGCGAGGCGATCCGCGACTGGATCACCAATGTCGAGACGACGCATTACCTGATCGGCTCCTGCGTCGGTCCGCAGCCGTACCCGGAGATCGTCCGCGAGCTCCAGGCGGTGCTCGGCCGAGAGGCACGGACGCAGGTTCTGGAGGCCGAAGGTCGGCTGCCGGACGCGGCGATCGCCTGCGTCGGCGGTGGCTCGAACGCGATCGGGATGTTCGCCGGCTTCCTCGACGACGGCGACGTCCGGCTGTACGGCGTCGAGGCGGCGGGCGCAGCGAGTCTGGGCACGGGTCGGACCGGCGTCCTCCACGGCGCCCGCTCATCGCTGCTTGCGGACGAGGACGGCCAGATCGTAGACGCGCACTCGATCTCCGCCGGCCTCGACTATCCCGGCGTCGGCCCCGAGCACGCCTACCTGCGCGACCTCGGCCGCGTTGAGTACCTGGCGGCAACCGACGACGAGGCGCTGGCAGCGTTCCGGCGGCTGGCCGAGACCGAGGGGATCATCCCGGCGCTCGAGCCCGCGCACGCGCTGGCCCGGGCCGGCGAGCTGGACGGCGACGTGATCGTCGTCTGCCTGTCCGGCCGGGGCGACAAGGATCTCGACGAAGCGCTCGCCCACCTCACGTGAGCAAGACGCTTGTCGTCTATTTGATGGCCGGGGCGGATACGCCCGAGCTGGCGGCGGCAGCCGAGGCCGGAGGCGCCGACCTGGTCGAGATCGGCTTCCCATTCTCTGACCCGCTTGCCGACGGGCCGGTGATCCGGCGCGCAGCCGAGCGGGCGCTCGCGTCCGGCATGCGAACCCGGGCCTGTCTCGACTGTCTGGCCGCCACGCACGACCGCGTCGCGGTGCCACTCGTTCCGATGACCTACTCGTCGCTACTCGAGGCGTACGGCTGGGAGCGGTTTGCGGAGGACGCACGGGCGGCCGGCGCTGCCAGCCTGATCGTCGCCGATCTTCCTGCAGGGGAGCGGCCGAGCCTCCGGCGCATCCAGCTCGTCGCACCGACGTCGACGGACGAGCGGCTGGCACTGGCGGCGGCCGAGTCCGACGGCTGGCTCTACCTGGTCACGCTGACCGGAACGACCGGAGCCCGCACGGAGCTCTCCCCCGCACTCGCGGGTCTCGTGGAACGCGCTCGCCGCGTAACCGACGTGCCTCTGTACGCCGGCTTCGGGATCTCAACCGCCGACCACGCCCGCGCGGCAACGGCGCTCGCCGACGGGATCGTCGTCGGCTCGCGTGCGCTCGAGGTTGCCGAGGAAGGCCCGACCGCGCTGGAGGGGTATGTTCGGTCGCTCAGAGAGGCGATCGACACCTGACCTCCGACCATTACCGCATCGAGCAGGTCTCCGACGGAGCCTGGGCGGCGATCGCGCTTCAGGCAGGCGCAGGCGTTGGCAACGCGGGCATCGCCGACCTCGGTGGCCGCTCGCTCGTGGTCGACTGCGGCTTCACGCCCGGCGCCGCCCGCGACCTGCGGGCGGCTGCGGAAGAGCTCGCCGGCCCCGTCGAGCGACTCGTGATCACGCACGCCGACTTCGACCACTACGGTGGCGGCGCCGCGTTCGCCGACGTCCCGATCCTCGCGAGCGAGGTGACACGTGCGGCGATCGCCGACAACGGTCCGGCCCGCGCCGCCGGTCTGCAGGCCCAGCTGGAGGACGAGATCGCCGAGATGAAGGAGCGGAACGCGCCCGACTGGGAATGGGAGCAGATCGACCGAATCGCCGCGCAGCTGCCCTTCGACGTCGCGCTCCCCACCGAGGCATACGAAGGTGAGCGCGACCTCGGCGGCGCGGTCGTGATCGACTGCGGCGCGGCCCACACGGCCAGCGACGCGATCGTCTGGCTACCCGGCCCGCACGTCCTCGTCGCCGGCGACCTGGTCACACCCGGCAACCATGCGAACCTGACCCGCGGCCATCCGCCGGAGGGCTGGCTGCGTGCCCTCGACCGCATGGCGGCGCTGCAGCCCGAACATGTCTTCGGCGGCCACGGGCCGGTGGCCGGCCGGGACGCGATCGCGGTCACGCGTAGCTACGTCGAGGCCGTGGTCGCACTCGCGGCTGCGTCGGGAGAGCCCGAGGTCCCCGAGGCGTTCGCATCCTGGGAGTACCCCGAGCTCTTCACTCAGAACGTCGCTGCGCTGCAAGCGCGGTAGCGTTCGTCCATGGAGGACTATGGACCGGAGACCTACGGCGACCGGATCGCCGAGGTCTACGACGAGTGGTACGCCGACGCCGCGTTCCTCGAGACCGAGGCGAGCATCGAGCTCCTGGCCGAGCTGGCCGGCGAAGGCTCTGTGCTCGAGCTCGCGATCGGCACCGGGCGGCTCGCGCTTCCGCTCGCCAAGCGCGGGATCGAGGTGCACGGCATCGACGCCTCCGAGGCGATGGTCGCAAAGCTTCGCGAGAAACCGGGCGGCGACCAGATCCCCGTCACGATGGGCGACTTCGCCGAGGTCGATGTCGACGGCTCGTATCGGTTGGTCTTCGTCGCGTTCAACACGCTGTTCGCGTTGCTCACGCAGGAGGACCAGCTGCGGTGCTTCACGAACGCCGCCGCGCACCTCTCCGACGACGGGATTTTCCTGATCGACGTCTTCGTTCCCGACGTCACCCGCTTCGACCGGGGCCAGCGCTTCCAGACGAACTCCGTCAGCACGACCGAGGTGAACCTCGACGCGTCCCGGCACGACCCGCTCGCTCAGCGGGTCGACAGCGTCCACGTGGTGCTGACCGAAGACGGGACGAGGCTCTATCCCGTCAATCTCCGCTACGCGTTTCCGAGCGAGCTCGACCTGATGGCGCGTGTTGCCGGTCTCGAGCTCAAGGATCGCTGGGGCGGCTGGAGCCGGGAACCGTTCACCGCGTCCAGCGTGCGGCACGTCTCGGTGTACGGCCGATGAACGAGCCTGTCCGCGTCGCATGCGTCCAAGCCGAGCCTGTCATCCTCGACCGCGCCGCCACGCTCGACAAGCTCGCCGCCCTCACGACCGAAGCGAAGGCGAACGGGGCGTCGCTGGTCGTCTTTCCGGAGACCTTCGTCGCCGCCTATCCGAGCTCGGCCTGGGCGAAGTACCTCGCCGGCTGGGCCGACCCGCGCGCAAAGGGCGCGTTCGCGATGCTCGCCCGTGAGGCGGTCGAGGTGCCCGGCGCCGCGGCCGACCGGCTCGGTGAGATCGCACGCGAGAACGAGGTGTGGCTGGTCACGGGCGTCAACGAGCGCGACCCGTCCAACCCGGGGACGCTCTACAACGCGCTTCTCTACCACTCCCCGGAGGGCGAGCTCGCCGTCCATCACCG
>JBKPPY010000110.1:0-16055 GCA_046733845.1 Actinomycetota bacterium
CGACACCGCAGTCGGCGCCTACAACCAGGCAACCGGCTCGCTCGAAAGACGGCTGCTCGTCACCGCGCGGAAGTTCGAGCAGCACGGCGCGGCGACCGGCGAGCTCGGCGCGGTGGAGCCGCTCGAGAAGTCGCCTCTTCCCCTGACCGCCGTCGAGCTCACACGGGCCGAGTCCGTCCAGGCGGAGCTGCTGCCCCCCGCGGCCGACGCCGGGCGCTAGGGCGCCGTTCTAGCCACCCGTGTCGGAATCGCCGGTCGGGGCGATACGTTTATGAAGGTATGAACGATGTGCGCCAGGCGATCATCATCGGAGGCGGCCCCGCTGGGTACACCGCGGCGCTCTACAGCGCGCGCGCGAACCTGCATCCACTCGTGATCGAAGGCTTCCAGTGGGGCGGCCAGCTGATGATCACGAGCGAGGTCGAGAACTACCCGGGCTACCCGGAAGGCGTCATGGGGCCCGAGATGATGCAGGAGTTCAGGTACCAGGCAGAACGGTTCGGCGCCGAGTACATCACCGACGACGTCACGCGCGTCGACTTCTCCGAGCGCCCGTTTCGGGTCTGGGTCGGTGACGACGAGTACCGGGCGGATTCTGTCATCGTCGCCACCGGCGCGACCGCACGGCAGCTCGGTCTCGAGTCGGAGCGCTCGCTCCAGGGCCGTGGGGTCACGTACTGCGCGACCTGCGACGGCGCGTTCTACCGGGACCTGGATGTGGTCGTCGTCGGCGGCGGAGACTCGGCGATGGAAGAGGCGTCGTTCCTGACCAAGTTCGCGTCGAAGGTGACGCTCGTCCACCGGCGAGACGACTTCCGGGCCTCGCAGATCATGGTCGACCGCGCCCGCGCGAACGACAAGATCGAGTTCCTCACCCCGTACGTCGTCGACGAGGTCATCGGCGGCGACGACGGGAAGATGCGGGCCGTGCTGCTCAGCAACGTCGACACCGGCGAGACCCGGGAGGTGGAGGCGAAGGGCCTCTTCGTCGCGATCGGACACGACCCGACGACCGCGCTCTTCCTCGACCAGCTCGACCACGACGAGGCCGGCTACCTGGTCACCAAGAACGGGTCAACCGAGACCAATATCCCCGGCGTGTTCGCCGCAGGTGACGTCCAGGATCACACCTACCGGCAGGCGATCACCGCCGCCGGTTCCGGTTGTATGGCAGCGCTCGACGCCGAGCGTTTCTTGGCGGCGCGTGAGGGCCACGAGGCGACCGCCCTCACCGCGCCTCGGGTCTAAGCTCGTCGCCGCTAGCCGACCCGGACGCTAGCCTCGCCCGGGATGGGCGTGGAGCATCCTCGCTGGATCGATCTCCTCGACCCGACCGCCGAGACGCTCCGCGAGCGGCTTCCGGCCGCCGTACACGATCGTGCGCTCGAGCAACTGCTCGCCCCGGCCCAGCACGACGACGAGCCGAGGCCGAAGCTGGAGTCACACGGCGACTACGTCTTCGGCGTGCTCCTCGCCCCGATCCTGCTGACCGAGGAAGACGAGCTCGTGTACCAGGAGGTCGACCTGGTGATCACGCGGGACGTCCTCGTCACGGTGCGGAAGACCCCCCAGGGCGGGAAACCCCCGTGGGACCCGGCGTCAGCGAGAGCGTCCTGTCGCGACGAGGACAACGTGGCGATGGTGGCGTACCACCTGATCGACGATGTCGCCGAGCGGTTCCTGGACCTCGTCGACGGCGTCAACGACGAGATCGACGATCTGGAAGACCACGTCGAGGACTGGCCGTCCGGGCGGATCCGCACACGCCTCTCCTCGCTCCGCCACGACATGCTGCACATCCGCCGCACCCTCGGCCCCACGCGCGACGCCGTCCGCGAGGTGATTGACAACCGCGTCGAGTTCGGCGGCGCGGAGGTCTTCACCCACGACGTCGAGCTCGATTTCGGCAACGCCTACGACAAGCTGCTCCGGGCGGCGGACAACCTCGAGCTGGCACGCGATTTGCTCGCCGGCGTCCGTGACTACAACCAGGCCAAGATTGCGAACGAGCAGAACGACGTGATGAAGAAGCTGACCGCGATCGCGTCGATCCTGCTCCTCCCCACGCTGATTGCCGGCATCTACGGCCAGAACTTCAGGAACATCCCCGAGCTGCACTGGGGGTTCGGGTACTACTGGTCGCTGGGCCTGATCGCAGTGACGTCGCTCGCTCAGATCCTCTACTTCCGCCGCAAGGGCTGGCTCTGACAGAAAGGCCCGGGCTTCGTTAGCATCGACGCCCTTGACGTGGGGGCGTCATCTCTTGGGGGTCGCAGCGGTCGCCGTCGGCTTGGTCGCGGTGTCCGGGTCGGGCGCGCAGAGCCGAGCGGCCCCGCTCGCGGTCCAGCCGAACGTCGACATCACGAAGCTCAAAGGCGACGACGCCGAGGCAACAGTCGCAATCAACCCGACCAACCAGGACGAGCTCTTCGTTGCCGTGAACCGCTTCACCGCGCGGACCAGTGACGACGGGGGCCAGACCTGGAAGAAGGTGGGCGGTGGTGTCGGCAAGACGTGCTGCGACAACGCAGCTTCCTGGGACGAGTTCGGCAACCTCTTCCTCGTCAACCTGAATCTGCTCTCCGGCCCCCCGTTCGTGGATCAGGCACCGCTGTACGTCAGTACCAACGGCGGGAAGAAGTTCAAGAAGCTGCTCGTCCTGAACAGTGACCCGGACGTCGATCAGCCGACGGTCAAAGCCGGCGCGGGCGCGGTCTGGGCGACCTGGGATGAGGCCGGCACGATCATGGCGGCGGGCGCGCCGGTGTCAGGCCTCGGCTCGGTCGGCCCATTCACGCGGCCCCAGCGTGTTGCCGGCAGCAGTGGCCCGGGTCCCCACCCCCCGCGGAAGCTTCCGGGAGTGCGCCAGCCGGCTCCGGGGTCGGAGGGCGGGACCGGGCAGTTCGGCGACATCGCGATCGGCCCCGAAGGGCAGGTGGTCGTCGCCTGGCAGACCGGCGACTTCGGTTGCCCCTGTGAGATCGACGTGAACACCGACGGGGACGGGCTCGGCCCCGGCGGCTTCGGCTCCGCAGTCAAGGCTACGGACACCAACGTGGAGAAGTTCGACGACATCCCGCCGCAGCCGAACCGTACCGTCGATGCCGAGGGCAATCTCCAGTACGACCGCAGCGGCGACACCTTCGCCGGGCGCCTCTACCTGGTCTACACCGACGAGAGCCCGGACGAGAGCGGAAACACCGACATCTACATCCGCCATTCCGACAACGACGGCGCGACGTGGAGCGCGGCGGTGAAGGTCAACGACGACGCCACGACGCGCTCGCAGTTCCTGCCGTACGTCGCCGTCGATCCGCTGACGGGGAACGTGATCGTCACCTGGTACGACGCCCGGAACGACTCGACCAACCACGACGCGATCGAATACTGGGGCGGTGTCTCCGAGGACGGCGGCGCAACCTTCTCGAACTTCCAGATCAGCGCCGGAACATCCGACGGCGATGCCGGCTCCGATCCGGACTTCGAGTTCGGTGACTACTCGTGGGTCGACTTCTTCGACGGTCTGGCGACGCCGGTCTGGTCGGACAACTCGGACTCGACCGGCGGCAACCCGGACGGTGCCGGGTCCGGGCTCGACCTCTACACGTCCCGGATCGAGGTCGGCGAGTTTTGCAACCGCCGCCGCGCGACGATCGTCGGCACGCCGGGCAACGACATCGGGACGATCGACGGGACTAGCGGCAACGACGTCATCGCCGGCCTCGGCGGGAACGACACGATCGACGGCAAGGGCGGGAACGACTTCATCTGCGGCGGCGACGGCAACGATACGTTCCTCGAGGGCGCAGCACCCGACGGCGCCGACGTCCTGATCGGCGGAGCGGACAGCGACACCGTCGACTACTCGTCCCGAACGGGCGGCGTCACCGTCAAGCTGGACGGAAACGCGAACGACGGCGAGAAGAAGGAAGGCGACGACGTCGAGACCGAGAACGTCGTCGGCGGCGCGGGCGACGACAAGCTGACCGGCGACGACTCCGCGAACGTCCTCACCGGCAACGCCGGCAAGGACAAACTGCAGGGGCTGGCCGGCGCGGACACGCTGAACGGGAGCGACGGCGTCGCGGGGAACGACACGCTCGACTGCGGCAAGAAGGACCTTGTCGTCGACGCCTTCAGCGCGGACGCCCTGGACAAGGTCAGCAACTGTCCGTAGCCGATCGCGCCGTGGCTACTCTGGCCGTGTGCCTCACTACATCTGCCCGAACTGCAAGGACCGGTCGGTCGACATCGACGGGTTCGAGGGCATGTCACGCCAGGCGGTCGCCTGCCACCGCTGCGGATTCGGCTTTCTGTTCGAACTGATGGACGACTACTACCCCGGCCCGAACACGGGTCTCGTCGTCTGCGACCAGGAAGGCCGTATTCTCGCCTCCGGCCGGGGCGTATTCGAGCTCACCGGCTTCAGCGAGAGCGAGCTGATGGGGCAGCCCGTGGTCGACCGGCTTGAACTGGACGGCTTCGAGGACGGCAAGAATCCGGTTTCCCTGGCGCTCGAGTGGGGCGTGCGCCGGATCGGCGAGCACCTCCGGCTACGCACGAAGGCCGGCGTGGTCAAGCCGGTGACCGCTGATCTCTTTCCCGCCTACGACGAGGACGGCGGGCTCCTGGTCGCGCTCAGCCCGCGGGCCTGACTTCTTTCACGAATCGCCGCACCCTGGGCCCCGGCTCGTCCTCCTCGAAGCCGGCGCTCCGCAGCGCCCGGATCGACGGCTCGTTGTCGGGCAGCGTCTGCGCCCTGACTTGCGTCACGTCCTGCTGGGCGAGCGACCACTCGGTCACGGCGACGATCGCCTCCGTCGCGTAGCCTCGGCGCCGCGCCGACGGGACGATCGCGTAGCCGATCGTCACCGACTCACCCTGCGGAGGCTCGACGAAGCCGATCTCGCCGATCACCTGTCCGTCCTCTTGTCTGATGACGAAGTGAAAGCCGTATTCGCAGTTGCCGTGCCGGAGGAAGAGGCCGACGCCGTCCTTCGTGTCGGGGAGCGGGTAGCCGTCTGCGTACACCCACCCGTCCGGCAGGCAGCCTGCGTGCAAGGCCTCCGCCTCCTCGGCGGTCAGTGCGTGCAGGCGAAGCCGGCTGGTCTCCAGGTCTGGCACCGGACGACCCTACGCCTAAGTTCACAAAGGCGAGCAGTCTAGATTCGAGCCGACGGGCAGAGATCGAGCAGGACGCAGTCGGAGCAGCGAGGGGCCCGAGCGAGGCAGATGCGCCGCCCGTGCCAGATCAGGAGGTGCGGGAACACGCCCCAGTCGGCGCGCGGGACGAGCCGCTGGAGGTCAAGTTCGATCTTCACCGGGTCGTCTTGGCGTGTGAGGCCGAGGCGCTGCGAAAGCCTACGGACGTGGGTGTCGACGACGATCCCCTGCGGCTCGCCGAGCTCGGCGGCGACCACGTTCGCGGTCTTGCGGGCGACGCCGGGCAGCCTGACGAGATCCTCGAGCCGCCGCGGGACCTGCCCGTCGTACTGCTCGAGCAGCATCGCCATCGTCCCGCGGATCGCCTTCGTCTTCTGGCGGAAGAAGCCGGTCGCGTAGATGTCGCGCTCGAGCTCCTCCTGAGGCACAACCAGATAGTCCTCCGGCCGGCGGTACTTCTCGAACAAGCGCTCGGTGACGCGGTTGACGTTCACGTCCGTCGTCTGCGCAGAGAGCATCACCGAGACGAGCAGTTCGATGTCGGTCCGGAAGCGGAGCGCGATTCGAGCGTCGGCGTGCTCGGCCTTCAGCCGCTCGACGATCGGACGGATGCGCTCCTTCTTCGGCCCGACGCGCCTGCGGGCCTCGCCGACGAAGCTGCGTCCCATCGGCCGATCCTGCCATCTACGTCAACGCTCAGCAGAGCGACAGAGGCGCGCACTCGGCCGCGTGGTCGTTGCCGCGAGCGGTGTTCTTGCCGCTGGGCGGCGTCGTGAACCCGTTCACGTTGATACCCAGCCCGATGTCGTCAGACTCCCCGGTCTTGAAGCCGTTCGCGTCGGTCCGGTTGCCGGTCACGTCCCCACCGTCGCCCTGGAGGAAAATGCCTCGCGTCACGTTTCCGGACGTCGCGGACGACTTGATCATGACCGAATCGCCATAGACCTCGAAGCCCGAGATGCCGTTCGAGGTTGCCGTCGACGAGGCGACCGAAGTGGAGTCGGAGGGGCCGTGGATGAAGAAGCCGTCGTTGCCGTTTCCGAACGCCGTCGACGACTTGATCGACGCCGACGGACCTTCGAGGTCGAAGCCCTACACGAGGTTTCCTGAGGCCGTCGTGGACACGATCGAGGCGGATTCGCCGACGACCTGGACTCCGGTCAGACCGTTTCCCGATGCCGTCGACGACGTGATCGATGCAGAGTCGCCGTTGACGTACATGCCGATGTTCGCGCCCGAGACCACCATGTTCGACACGCTCGCCTTGTCGGCTCCGTCGATGGCGAGGCCGAAGCCGAAGTTGCGCACGACGCCGTTCTGCAGCTTGACGCTGTTGAAGCCGTTGTCCACGATCCCGCTGTCGGGAGCGCCTCCGTCGCCGCGGAGCGTGAACCCCCTCAGGTCGATCGTGATCTTCGCGGCGCCGACGATCACGCCGTCCGCGGTGCAGGACAGATCCTTGGTCAGGAACGCGTTGGTCGTCACCGTCTGGCCGCAGGTGGTGATCTCCGTCCCCGACGATCCGATGCCTGCGCCGGGCGCGGCCAGCACCACAATCGAAGCGACGACGATCCCCAAAGCCGGCACATTCAGGCTTCCGAAGCGCATGGCTCTCCTTTCGTTACGGCAACGCCGCAGGGTCTCTGCCCGGGCGGCAGTATGGCATTCCGGGGATCGAGGCCCCATGCTCCGTCAGCCGCGGAGAGCGGGGCCGGCGCAGACCACGTCGAGCGCCGGGCAGCCGGCACACGCGAACTCGCTCGGGCGTGGCGGGAACTCGCCGGCCTGGATCCGGGCAATCGCGGCCGACAGCTCCGCTTCGAGCCCGGTGAGCTCGTCCCGGCGGAACGTCGCCCCCACGAGCTCGTCCGGCTTCTCCAGGAACTGGTAGACGATCTCGACCTCGGCGGCGCCGGCCCGGAAGCACGCGATCGCGTAGACGAGCCGCTGCAGCCGGTACTCGGCGTCGACCACCTCGGCCGGGGACAGCTCGCCGAGCGCGTTCGACTTGAAGTCGGCGACGAGCGCGCCGTCACCGTGCAGGTGGAAGACGTCGAGCACGCCGTGGAAGAGCACGCCGTCGTGCTCGAACGCGAACGGCTGCTCCGAGGACACGCCTTCCAGCGCCGCGAGCCGTGCGGCGAGGGACGAGGCGCAGTACGCCTCGACGAGCCCGCCGATGCGCTCGAGCTCCTCGGCGGTCGCGCCCGGATACCAGCCGAGCACCTGGTCGAGCGACGGGGGCTCAGGTGCACCGAGGTCGATCCGCTCGAGCAGCCGGTGGACCGAGTCGCCGATCTCGCTCGCCGCCATCCCGGTCTGGCCCGACACTCGGCCACTGCCGTCCACCGGCCGGAGCCCCCCCACGCGCTCGGCGTAGAAACGGTACGGACACCGCTCGAAGAGAGCCAGCGCCGAGTACGAGAGGCGACGGACGGGCTCGGCGGCGGGGACGACGACCGGTTGGAGCGGCGGCAGCGGCGGGACGTCCAGCGCCGGTGCCGACGCCACCGTGTCGAACAACGAGAGCTGCGTCTCGGCCTGTACCGGCTCGACCTCGACGGGGAGCTCGGCGACGAAACGGTCGACCGATAATCGGAGTCGCGCCTCGCCTCGGACGAGCTCGCCGTCGGCGAGCTCGCCGACATCGAGCCGTTCGAGCACCCAGCCGATCGGCGTCTTCGGGTCGCGTCGGGCCGGATCGACGGAGCCGGCGACGATCAGCCTGTCGATCGCCCGCGTCATCGCCACGTAGTACAGGCGGAGACGCTCGGCCTCGTCCGCCGCCTCCTCGGCATCGCGCACAGCCTCATAGGAGAAGGCGGCAAGGCGCTTGCCCGTGAGCGGGTCGACGACCTTGAACCCAAACCGCCCGTCCGGGAGGCAGATGATCTCTTCACCACGCGTCGGCATCCGCTCGCGCCCGGCGTCGGCTACGACCACCACTTTGAACTCGAGACCCTTCGCCGCGTGGATGGTCAGGAGCCGCACGGCCCCTGCACCCTCCTCCTCCGCGACCGCCTCCAGCTCCTTCACGCCGGCCGCGTCCTGCTCGGAAACGAACCGGACGAAGCCCTCGACGTCCAGCCCGCGAAGCTCCTCGTAGGAGCGGGCGAGCCGCGCGAGCTTGCGCAGGTTCGCGTAGCGGCGGCGGCCGTCCCACTGGGCGAGGACGGCGAGGTCGTAGTCGTGCTCGACGACAATCTGCTCGCAGAGGCGCTCGAGCCCGACGTTCCCGGCGACCGCAGCAAGCCGGTCGTAGCGCTGCCTGAACGCCTGGAGCAGGCGTGCATCGCGCTCCGAGAGGCCCTCCGGCAGCCCTTTCTCCAGCGCCGTGAAGAGCGGTCGCCGAGTAGCCGCCCGCCGTAGGACGACGAGTCCGTCGTTCGAGATCCCGACGAACGGCGACGCGAGCACGGTGACGAGCGCCTCGTCGTCGTACCGGTTGTGCAGGAGGCGCAGATACCCGAGGAGGTCGACCACCTGCTGCTGGCCGAAGTAGCCCCGTCCGGTCGCGCGGTACGTCGGCAGGTCGAGCTCGCGCAGCGCCTCTTCGTACTGCTCGGCATCGGTCCCGGCGGCGAACAGCAGGACGATCTCTCCCGGCTCCGCCTCACCGGAGTCGACGAGCTCGCGCACCCGCCGCGCGACTGCCGTCGCCTCGCCCTGCCGCCACGGAACGCCGCCCTCCTTGTAGCTCGCCTTGTCGGCGACGAGCAGCTCGACCGCGGGCCCGGAGGCGGGATCGGGAAAGCGGCCCGCGGCGACGAGCCGCTGGAACTCGTCGCCGAATGTGGCGCCGAACAGCTCGTTCACGACCGCGAGCACTTCGGGCCGAGAACGCCAGTTATGGGTGAGCGAGAGGACGTCCCCGACCTGGTCACGCCGCTCCTTGAACACCTCCACGTCCGCGTGGCGGAAGCGGTAGATCGACTGAAACTCGTCGCCGACGAAGAACAGCTCCGAGCCGGCGATCAGGTCGATCAGCTCGCACTGGAGGCGGTTGGTGTCCTGGAACTCGTCGACGCAGACCTGGCGGAACCGGAGCTGTTCGCGCTCCCGGATGGCGTGCTCGTCGCGGAGCAGGTCGCGAGCGCGCAGCTGGAGATCCTCGAAGTCGAGCGCCGACTCGCGCTCCTTCCCTGCCCGGTAGGCGCGCTCGAAGCCCTGGAGCAGTGTCTCGAGCAGCTCCCGGTCGCGCGCCGCGACAGCGTTCAACGCCGACTGCTCGAGCGCCGTCCTGGCCTGCTCGTAGTCGTCGTCGCCGCGCACCGTGTAGCCGGAGAGGTCGAGCAGCGACTCCGGCTGTGGACGCCGGTCGAGCAGCTCGACGAGCCGCGCCGCCTCGTCGGCGCCGCCCGCCGACGAGCGGAGGCGCTCGACAGCGTCGTCCAGGCTCGGTGCGTCGCCGAGCGACAGCTCCAGCGGGCGGCCTGCCGCACGCAGGGTCTCGTAGACGCCGGTGAGCATCCGCCTCAGCCCCGCGGACCCATAGGTCGAGAGCAAAGCGAGCCGGTCGTCGGACCCACCGGCGCAGAACTCCGCGAGTGCCGCCTCGAACGCCTCCGCTCGGAGCACGGCGGCCTGGCTCTCGTCGAGCACGCGGAACCTCGGGTCGAGACCGGCGGCGAACGGATGCTGCTTCAGAAGGCGGTGACAGAACCCGTGGATCGTCGAGATCCAGGCGCCGTCGAGCTCCCGCGTGAGGTCGCGACGCCCGAGCTGCGCGAGCCGCGCCCGGATGCGCGCACGCAGCTCGGCCGCCGCCCGCTCCGTATACGTGATCACCAGGATCGAGCCGACGTCGATGCCGCTGTCGATCGCCCGCGCGAAGCGCTCGACCAGGACGGAGGTCTTGCCGGTCCCCGCTCCGGCGGAGACGAAGACGAGGCCGGCTGCCTCGATCGCCGCGTGCTGCTCCGGAGTCGGTGGGCGCTCTGCCGTCGCGGCCACCCTAGTGCCCCTTCCAGTGATGGTCTCCTGCTTCCGGCGAGTGACCGGGACCGCCAGGCAAGGACGCAGGGAGCGCCAATATCGAAATCAGATATTGGCGCGACTGAGGACGCCGCATGGCGGTTCCGGGCGCCGCCAGAAGCGCTCTGACTATCACTGGAAGGGGCACTCTTAGCCTCTCCGCACCCGGCACATCGACCCGAGCCGGCACCACGACGGGCACGAGCCCTCGCGGGGGTCGTGCTTGACGTCGCCCTCCCGGATGCGCGCGACCATCCGGCGCGCCACGTCCTGCGCCTTCTCGACCTTGGTCCAGAACTCGTCCTCGTCCACGTAGTCGCGCGCCGAGTAGCCGGGAACGCCGTCGTCGCGCGCCGTCGCGCGCAGCAGCCCGCGCGGCTTGCGGTCGCCGGAGAGCGGGCGGTACAGACCGCCGAGCGGCTCGACGCCGACCAGGTCACGGAGCACGAGCATGTAGAGCGGGATCTGGAGGCGCAGCTCGCGCTCGATCTCCGCGGCGCTGTGCGCCTTCTTGCCCGATTTGTAGTCCCAGACGATCCCGCGGGCGGCGAACGGATCGAGGTCGAGGCGATCGATCTTCCCGGAGAGCTGGAAGTCGCCGAGATCGAGCCCGCGCTGGAGCTCGGGCGCCGAGCGCTCCGAGCCGAACGAGACCTCGAACCGGCGCGGGACGAGCGGCAGCTCGGACTCCGCTTCCGCGCGGACGAGCGCCTCCAGGTCGCGCCACAGCGTTTGCCGCAGCTCGTTCCTCTGGAGGTCGGTCAGCTCGAGGCGGTTCTCGGCGCCGCCCGCGAGCGCCTCGGTCAGGCACTCGCCGAGGAACGCGAGCGCGTCGTCGAGCTGCTCCGGCAGTACACGCTCCACTCCCAGCCGCTTGGGCAGGCCGGAGAAGAACTTGAACAGCGTCTGGTGTGCGATCGAGCCGCGCATGCGCGCGTCGACCTCGACGTCCATCGACTTTGGATCGAGCATCCGCTCGACGAACCAGATCGACGAGCAGCCCGCGAAGGCCTCGAGCTCGGTGACCCCGAACATCGCTCGGGCTCCCAGCGACTCCAGCACCGCCGGGTCTGTCAACCGCGTCGGGCGCCGGAACGCGCCGAGGGCGCGGTCGAAACGGCGCTCCCATCCGTTCGCGCGGGCAATCGCCTCGGCCGCCGCGCGATCCGCGGTCGCGAGCGACGAGACGGCCCGCAACCGCTCGCGCTCGCTCGGAGCCGCCTCCATCGACCAGACCAGCTCTGAGAGCGATCGCCGCCGCGTCACCCGCGGCAGGTCCTCGGGCCGGAGCACGGCCTGAACGTCCTCCCAGAACGGGCTCGGCTGGCGCGGCGCCCCGTCGTCGGTCGCGGCCTCGCGGACCAGGTACAGGCGCCGCGACGGCCTCGTGCAGGCGGTGTAGAACAAGTAGCGCGCGCGGGAAACCGGGTCGGGCCGCGCGAGCCTGGCGGGATCGTCCAGCTCACGTCGCTGCTCCTCGTCCAGGAAGGGCGAGCTCTGCGTGCGCTGCGGGAAGACGCCCTCCTCGAGCCCGAGCGCGAATACCACTTCGGAGCGGCGCGTCCGGGCCCGCAGCAGATCGAGCACGGCGACGTGCCCGGCGTGACCCGCGCCCAGGCGGACCTGCGTCCGTTCCAATGCCGCGATGAGCTCCTCGACTGAGAGCTCGAAGCCGAGCTTGACCCAGCCGGCGAGCTCGTCGAGCAGGCCGAGCACGGCCTGGTACGAGCGCAGGTCGAGTCGCGCCTGCTCCGTCGCCGGCGGCGCGTCGACTCCGTGCGCGGCACGGAGCATGGACGTCGCCAGCTCACGCACCGCTGCGAGCGACGATGGGGCTGCCCGCAGCCGGTCGAGGAAGGCGAGCGGCTGGCCGCGCAGCTCGACGATCGTCGCCTCCAGACGTTCCGGCGAGCGGATCCCACGCCCACGGAGTCGTCCCTCGAGAAAGTCGGCGTGCGCCCGGGCGAGACCCGAGTAGGGCGACCGGACGAAACCGAAGAGATCGCGCCGCCCGCCGCCCAGCCAGTCGTACCTGAGCAGCGAGAGCAGAGCACGCCCGAAGGGCGCTTGGGGCAGCCGCATCGCACCCTCCAGCGCATACGGCACGCCAAGCGCCCCGAACGCCGCCTCGAGCGGCGCCCGCACACGCTCGAGCGAGGGACAGACGACGAGGATCTCGTCGGGCGAGGTGCCGGACCGGACGAGCTGGAGGATCTCGTCCGCAACGAGCTCGAGCGTCGCCCTCGTCCCCGCGCCCTCGAGGAAGCGGATCGCACCCTCCGCCGGCGGCGCAGGCGACGGCTCGTCCTCGAACAAGGCCCGCTCGAGGTGCGCGAGTGCGGGTTGGGCGTACTCGGCGTACCGAGGGGGCAGCTCCTCGATCCGCCCGTCCGACAGCCGCGCGAGATCCGCGGCGGTGCGCTCGAGCGACGAGAAGGCGAGCCGCCCCGGCTCGTACTGGAGCGACACAGTGACATCTGCCCGCCCCGCAAACGCCTCCAGCAGGCGCCACTGCACGCCGCTCAGGTCCTCGAAGCCGTAGGCATACACCGGCCGCCCGTCCCACGCCTCGAGGTCGCCGGCGAGCCGGTCGGCGGCGTGCGCGCGCCGGAGGTCGCGATCCCAGAGCTCGAGCCGCTCGAGCTCCTCGCGGTAACGGCGGTAGAGCTCGGCCAGGTCGCCGTCGAGGTCGGCCGGCTCGAGCAGACCGGCCTCGAGCTCGGAAATCGCGCTGCCGAGCGCATCGGCGAACCCCGAGAAGCGGGCGGATGCCAAGAGATCGCCGAGCCGCGCCTCCGCGACCACCCGCCGCAGGAGCAACATCCGTTGCGTCTCACCGACCAGCGGACGCGAACCACCGTTTCGACCTGCAACCAGGTCGAAGGCGTCGTCGAACGTCCCGATGTATCCGCCCAGGAGCGCGCCCGCCCGGCTGAGCAGATCGCGCTCGACCCGTTCGACGTCCGACCCGGTCGGCACGATCAGAACAGGCTCTCGGCGGAGATCGGCCAAGTAGCGGTCGAGAAGCAACGCCACTTTGCCGGCGTTCGCCGGCCCGGCCAGCAACGTCAAGGCCATCAGCCCATACTAGTCCCGGGTTCCGACGGCTTTAAGGTTCTTGTCTCTAGCCGAACTCCTATTCGGCGACTTCTGGCCCTGGCCGTTTCCCGCGCGGAGCGCGAGCGCGTGGCCGGGCTCTGCCCGGCCACGCTGCGATAGCTAGCTCAGGCGACGGCCGACTTGGGCTTGCGGCCGCGGCGGGCGGTTGCGCGTCCCGGCATCCCGGTCGCGCAGGTGTCGCAGAGATCTGCTTCCTTTGCACCGCGTCGTGCGTCGGAAAATGAGAGGCGCATGGTCGCGCCCTTTCCTTCGTCCACTTCCCGGCCACACTGGTCACATACGAGAACGGTCTTACGAGCCAATTTGCACTCCTCCTAACGGGGGCTGGAACGAGCAGCCTACCGAAAATGCTCCTGAAATGAAGGGCGTGATTCAAGCGGAAAATGCCAACGGTACGTGTTTCCGTTACTCGTCGTTCGGGGAGGATGCGAAGCCATGACGCGATTGCGTCGAGTCGACTGCTCAGAACCTGGAATTCGGCGGCTGCGACGCGGTCGCGGCTTCTCGTACGCGGACGCCCGCGGTCGGCCGATCACCGACGCCGAGACGCGCGATCGCATTCGCGGGCTCGCGATCCCTCCGGCCTGGGAGGACGTCTGGATCTGCCCCCAACCGAACGGTCACATCCAGGCCCTCGGCACCGACGCGCGCGGACGCCGGCAGTACCGCTATCACGACGAGTGGCGGCGACGGCGCGACCGCGAGAAGTTCGACCAGATGGTCGAGTTCGCACAGCGGCTCCCGAGACTGCGCCGGCGAACGGCACGCCAGGTGTGCGGCGCCGCACCGACACGTGAGCGCGTGCTCGCAGGCGCCGTCCGGCTGCTCGACCGCGGCTTCTTCCGGATCGGCGGCGAGCAGTACGCCGAGGAGAACGGCACCTACGGCCTCGCGACGATGCGCAAGGATCATGTTCGGCTCGAACCCGGGAACGTGGTCGTGTTCGACTATCCGGCGAAGGGCGGCAAGCGCATGCTCCAGTCGGTGGTCGACCCTGACGTCCACCGCCTCGTCGCCGAGCTCAAGCGGCGCCGCGGCGGCAGCGACGAGCTCCTCGCCTACAAGAACGCCCGCCGGTGGCACGACGTCCATTCGGCGGACATCAACGAGCACGTGAAGGAGCTGACCGGCGGCGACTTCACTGCGAAGGATTTCCGCACCTGGAGCGCGACCGTCCTCGCGGCGGTGGCCGTCGCGGGCCTCGACGTCGTCTCGGGCTCCCGGGCGGCCAGGAAGCGACTCGTCCGCTGCGCCGTCGAGGAAGTCGCTCATTACCTCGGGAACACGCCGTCCGTCTGCCGCGCCTCGTACATCGATCCGCGCGTCTTCGACCGCTTCGATGCCGGCGCAACGATCGCCGCAGCGCTCGAACGGATTCCGGCTGCCGGCCTCGCCGATCCAGTCGGCCGCACGACAATCGAGCGGGCGGTCCTCGACCTGATCTCCGACGAGGAGCCGCCCTCGGACTGAGAGAATCCAGGGATGGAGACGTCGACGATCGTCGTCCTCGAGGGAGACGAGACCGGCCAGGAGCTGCTCGAGGAGGCGCTCCGGGTGCTCGCCCCGGACGTGATCGACGTCGAGCTCGAGTTGAGCCGGTTCGACCTCTCGCTCGGGAACCGGCGCGCGACCCAGAACGAGGTCGTTCACGAGGCTGCCGGGGCGATGCGCGAAGCGGGGCTTGGGCTGAAGGCGGCGACGATCACCCCGGAAGGACGCGACGACGTCGGATCGCCGAACCGGATCATCCGCGAGGAGATCGGCGGCAAGGTGATCGTCCGCACCGGCCGCCGCATTCCCGGGGTCGTCCCGTTCGGCGGGGTGCATGCGCCGATCTCCGTGGTGCGGATGGCGGTCGGCGACGCCTACGGAGCGAAGGAGTGGCGGGAGGGCGATGGGGACGACGAGGTCGCGTTCCGCACAGAGCGGATCGAGCGGCGGATCTGCCGCGCGGTGGCCGAGTTCGCCTTTCGAGAGGCCGAGCGGTCCGGCGCAAAAGTCTTCGGCGGCCCCAAGTACACAGTCAGCCCGACCTACGAGGGGATGCTGAAGGAGGAGATGGACGCCGCGGCGGAGCGCCATCCGGACGTCCCCTACGAGCCGCAGCTGATCGACGCGACCTTCGCGCTCCTGATCGCCAACACCGGCGAGCCGCTCGTGATCCCGGCCTTGAACCGCGACGGCGACATCCTCTCCGATCTCGTGCTCCCGCTGTTCGGGTCGATCGCCGGATCCGAATCGCTGCTTGTTGCCTTCGGCGACGACTATGCGCCGACTGCACTGATGGCCGAGGCCGCGCACGGCACCGCACCGTCGCTCTTCGGCAAGGATGTCGCGAACCCGATGGCGATGATCCTCGCAGGCGCGGCGCTCCTCTCACACGCCGACGAGGCGGGACAGCAGGCGGGCCGCGCGATTCGCGAATCCTGTCTGGAGGCCGTGGCCGAGGGCTGCCGCACCGCGGACCTCAGCGGCCACGCGGGCTCCCGCGAGTTCACCGACGAAGTGATCCGCCGCACGAAGCAGAAGCTCGACGTCTGGGCGTCTCTCTAGGCGGCGTCCGGTCTCTCGCCACTGGCATAGAGTTGCGTTTCCGTGAGGGTCGCAGTCCCGAAAGAAACCGAAGCCGGCGAGCGCCGGGTAGCGCTCATCCCCGACTCGGTCGGGCGGCTCACGGCTGCCGGCTTTGCGATCGCCGTCGAGCAGGGCGCCGGCAACCTTGCCGGATTCCCGGACACTGAATATGCCGCCGCCGGCGCGGAGGTCGTCGCACGGGGCGCCCTCTTCGCCGGAGCCGA
>JBKPPY010000111.1:0-9259 GCA_046733845.1 Actinomycetota bacterium
TGATGTTGACGTCCGGATACCGCTCTTTCAGCTTCCGCAACTTGCGGTTCTTGCGGGTGACGAGCGACTGCTTCATCACCGTGATCTCGAGGTAGAGATCTTGTTCCGGCAGGTAGAAATCGGGCGCGAAGGCCTCGAGCACTCGGCCGTGCTCGTCGACCTCGAGCTCGAAGGTGCGCGGCTCGTAGAGCCACGGGACCCCGTAGTAGTCGAGGATCTTGGCGCATTCGCGCTCGGCCTCGTTCTGGAAGAGGGGGGCCTCGGAGCCGAGATATGCCTGGAAATCGGGTGCGTCCGACTTCAACACGGTCAGGATACCGGCGGGTCCGGACACCTAGACTTCCGCCCATGGCTGCGGCGGAGAGGCTGACGATCGCTCACATCTCGGATCTCCATTGCGGCGGTCCGTACTTCGTCCCCAACCTCATGGAACGCGCGATCTCCGAGATCAACGACCTCGAGCCGGATCTCGTCGTCTGTTCCGGCGACCTCACCACCTTCGGCTTCAGGCCCGAATACGTCCAGGCGAAGGAATACCTGTCGCGCCTGCGGTGCTCCTCGCTGGTCGTCATCCCCGGAAACCACGACGCGCGCAACGTCGGGTACATCCACTTCGAAGAGCTCTTCGGCGAGCGCAGCTCCGTCCTGCGGATCGGCCGGGCGACCATCGTCGCCGTCGACTCGACCGAGCCGGATCTCGACCACGGCCAGATCGGACGCGGCCGCTACCCGTGGATCGAGGAGCAGTTCGCCGACGACTCCGAGCTACGGATCTTCGTGCTCCATCATCACCTGCTGCCGGTCCCGGGAACCGGACGCGAGCGCAACGTCGTCTACGACGCCGGCGACGCGCTGGAGTGCCTCCAGCGTGCACGGGTGCAGATGGTCCTCTCGGGGCACAAGCACGTTCCGTACGCGTGGCGCCTGGAGAACATGTTCATCCTCAACGCGGGCACGGTCTCATCTCTGCGTCTGAGGGGAAACACCCGTCCGTGTTACAACGTCATCGAGGTGGAAGGCGCGCACGTGTCGGTCTGGCGGCGCTATCCCTTCCACGGCCAGGAACGGATCATCCAGTTCTCGACCGAGACGCTCGAGTTCGAGAAGTACACCGCCAGGATCGAAGGAGAGCTCTCGTCGCGAGGCTGACGCGGTTCCTCACGTCACTCAGCGCCAGCCTTCGGCGGAGCTCGGCTTTGCCGAGCGGGAGCCGAAGGCGGTCAGTGGCGTGAGGGCCGTCGCCGTGATCGACGGGGAGCACTACGCGCCCGTCGTCCGCGACGCGCTCGCCGAGCTGCCGTACGAGTTCGCCGCCGCAGTACGGATCGGCGGGGTCGAGAAGCTGCGCGGGGGCGAGGACTACGGCCTGCCTCTGGCGGGCGGCCTGGAGGAGGCGATCGCGGAGCACCGGCCGGAGGTGATCGTCGACCTCTCCGACGAACCGGTACTCGGCCCGCAGGCCCGGCTGGCACTGGCGTCGCGGGCGCTCGCCGCCGGCGTTCCGTACGTCGGGGCGGATTTCCGGTTCGACCCGCCGGTCTTCGAGCCGTTCGCGCTGCCGGCGCTCGCGGTGATCGGCACGGGCAAGCGCGTCGGCAAGACGGCAATTGTCGGCCACCTCGCCCGTCTGCTCGCCAGCGACCGGGAGGTGGTCGTCGTCGCCATGGGGCGGGGAGGGCCGCCGGAGCCGGAAGTCATCGACGCCGCCCCTACAGTCGACGAGTTGCTCGCACTCTCGCGGTCGGGCCGGCATGCCGCGTCCGACCACCTGGAGACGGCCCTCCTCGCCGGCGTGACCACCGTAGGCTGCCGCCGCTGCGGTGGCGGGCTCGCGGGCGCGACGGCCACCGCGAACGTGCTCGAGGGTGCGCGGCGCGCCGCCGAGCTCGCCCCCGACCTCGTCGTGTTCGACGGCAGCGGTGCGGCGATCCCACCGGTTGCGGCCGGCGCGCGAATCCTGGTCGCCCATGACCTCGGGAACGGCCTCAATCCGTACCGGGCGTTGATCAGCGATCTGGTCCTGACGATGAGCGACGAGGTGGCCGCCGCCGCGGCCGCGCTCGGCAGGCGGGCAATCACCTTCGATCTTCGGCTGCGGCCGCTCGAGCCGCTCGGGGGCCGCCGCGCCGCCGTGTTCACGACCGGCCCCGCACGCCTCGACGACCTCGAGAACGTCGTCTTCGCCTCCCGGAGCCTGGCCGACCGTCCGCGGCTCGTGCACGAGCTCGAACAGACAGAGGCCGACGTCTACGTGGTCGAGTTGAAGGCGGCGGCGATCGACGTGGTTGCAGAGCACGCCGAAGCGCGCGGGGTCGACGTCGTCCTGGCGGCCAACGACGTCGTCGCGGCCGGACTGGACGAGGTGCTGCTCGAACTCGCGGAGGTGGCGGTCGGCGCCGATGCGCGGGAGAATGTCCGGCGATGACCGAGCCGCGTCACGCCGAACCGCTGCCGCTCGGAGGGAGGGACGGGCTCCCGTACTCGCGGGGGCTGATGGCTCGGGCGCTGATGGCTGCGGGCGTGTCCGCCGTCAGGGCGTACGAGCTGGCGCTCCGCGTAGGTGCCGATCTGGCCGAGCGCGGGGAGGAGTCCGTCGACCTCGATCGGCTCGAGCAGCTCGCGATCGACGTGCTCGGCGAGAACGAGGGCTCCCAGTCGATCCGCCGCCTTCGTCGCTCCGAGGCGCTGCGGGAGCTTGATCTGCCGATCATCGTCCTGATCGGTGGAGCGACCGGGACGGGAAAGTCGACGGTCGCGACGGAGGTCGCGTACCGGCTCGGGATCACGCGGGTCACGTCGACCGACTTCGTCCGCCAGACGATGCGCGCGTTCCTCACCCACGACTTCATGCCGTCGATCCACTACTCGAGCTTCGAAGTCCCGCCGGAACAGATCGGCCTCGGCGCGGTGGAGGGCTTCGTCGAGCAGACGCGCAACGTCCTGATCGGCGTCCGGGGCGTCATCGACCGGGCGCTCCAGGAGGGCTGGTCGCTCGTTCTCGAGGGTGTCCACCTCGTACCCGGAATGCTGCCGCCTGTCGAAGGAGCGCTGGTCGTGCACTGCGTGCTCGCGATCGAGGACGCCGACCTCCACACCTCGCACTTCTGGGTCCGCGATGCGCACTCGGAGGGCCTCCGGCCTGTGCAGAAGTACCTCGACTCGATCGTCGACATCAGGCGGCTCCAGGAGTTCATCCTCGACCAGGCGCGCGCGTGTAGCGTGCCCATCGTCGAGAACGGGAACGTCGAGCTGTCGATCGGCACGGTGATGGAGCTCGTGCTCAGCGGCGCGGAGCGCCTCGCGCCGGTATGACGGAGACACAGGAGCTTCCTGTCGTGGCCGACGCGGAAAGGCGCACCGATCTCTGCCTGTGCGTCACATACCTTCGGGCAACGGAGCGTGCTGCGCTCGCGGGCGCACGCTGGCTTGGACGTGCCGATCAGGAGGGCGCGGAGGAGGCGGCGACATCAGGTATGCGGAGCGCGCTCGGCGAGCTTCCGATGCGCGGGCGGGTCGTGGTCGGTGCAGTCGAGAGCGAGCCCGGTGACGACGGCACCGAGACGATCGGCGCCGGTGGCATCGACGTCGATCTCGCCCTCGATCCCCTCGAGGGGCGGGGAGTCGTCGCTCGGGGAGGCAACGGGGCGATCTCGATGATCGTCGCTGCCGAGCCGGGCAAGCTCCGGCGTCTCCCGGACATGTACATGCGGACAATCGCCGTCGGCCCGCGCGCGCAGGGGATGATCAGCCTGCTTTCACCGGTCGGCGGCAACGTGCGCGCGATCGCGGACGCCTTCGGGCGGAACGTGGGGGACGTGACCACGATCGTGCTCGACCGACCGCGACACCACGACCTGATCGAGGAGATCCGCGCAGCCGGTGCGCGCATCAAGCTGATCCAGGACGGCACGGTGACGGCGGCGATCTCGGCGGCAATCCGCGGGACGAACGACCACCTGGCGATCGGCATCGGCGGGACGCGCCAGGCGGTGTTGACCGCCGGGGCGCTGCGCTGTCTGGGCGGCGAGGTGCAGGCGCAGCTTTGGCCGACGTCACGCCGCGAGATCGAGGCCGCGCGTGAGCACGGCGTCGAGGACGTCGAGCAGGTCTTCACGACGGAAGATCTCGTCGGCGGCGATGTGATCGTCGCCGTGACGGGGGTCTCCAACGGCGACCTCCTCCGCGGCGTCCGCTTTCTCGCCGACAGCGCGCGGACGCACTCGCTGGTGATGTGCACGCGCTGCAACTGGGTGCGGTTCGACGATGGGATCCACTTCTTCGCACGCGAGCGCCGCGAAGAAGTACGGCTCCTCGGGTATTGAGCTAGATCGCTTCGCAGGCTGGCGAAGCCCTGCCGCTCGCTCGCGCTCCGCGCAGGGCCAGCCAATGCCGAGAATTCGGTGGTCGAGGCCCGAAGTTGCCTGGGGGCTGCCCGGTACACTCGTTTCGTGCCCACCAAGGACGAGGTGATCGAGGCGCTGCACGCGGTCGAAGACCCTGAACTCGGCATGGACATCGTCGAGCTGGGTTTGTTGTACGACGTGGAGGTCGAGGGGCCCAAGGTGAAGGTGATCCACAGCCTCACGTCGATGGGCTGCCCGGCCGGGCCGATGATCCAGGAGGACATCCATTCCGTCGCCTCGCAGGTGCCGGGCGTGGAGGACGTCGAGATCGAGCTGACCTGGGACCCGCCCTGGACTCCGGACCGGATGTCCGACGACGCGAAGTTCATCCTCGGCTTCGGCTAGCCAAAACGGGCCGACCGAGCCCCTCCCCGCAAACCGATTGCAACCGGGCCGTCGTTCTACGCCCGGCGCGTGCGTCCTGGACGGGAGGGGCGACAGACACCCTCCCGTCCCGACCGTCCGGCGCCGGCTAGTCCTGTGAGATCGCTTCGAGGACGCGCCCGGCCTGCTTGTCCTTGGCCTCCTGGGCGACATCGGCTTGGGCGAGCATTCCGACCAGCTGGCCGTCGTAGACGACCGGAAGCCGTCTCACCTGATGCTCTGCCATCAGCTCCATGGCCTGCTCGAGCGGATCATCTGGAAAGACCATCGTTGGGTGTGCCGTCAGAATCTCACCGACGTTGATCTTGTCGACGTCATGGCCTGCGGCGACCACGCGAACGACGATGTCACGGTCGGTGACGATCCCGACTAGAGCGCCGGTTTCTTCGACCACCGGCAGCGATCCGACGTTGTCTCGTGCCATCAGTTCCGCTGCGGAACGAACCAGAGTGGCAGGGCGGACGCTCACCGGTTGCGTTGTCATCACGTCATGAACCTTCTTCCCCATCTGCGCCCCCTTGTCGATACTCGATGCTGCAGTTCGTTTGCCCCGACAGAGAGACTGGAAACGCACTCGGAGACGCCGTGCCTGTAGACGGCAGGGTGCGCACGGCCGGTCCGAAGGGTCAGACCCCTTCGGGGTCAGACCCGATTGAGAGCACGATCTTCCCGAACTGCCCGCCCGATTCCAGGCGCTCGTGCGCAGCGCGGGCCTCGGCGAGCGGGAAGACCGAGTCGACGATCGGCGTCGCCCCGGCCGCGACCAGGTCATAGGCGCCTTCGAAGTCGGCGCGCGTTCCCATCGTCGAGCCGAGGATGTCGAGCTGCTTCCACCAGAGCCGGTGCAGCGCGGCCGGGGGACTGGGGCCGGAGGTCGCGCCGCAGACGACTACCCGACCGCCCGGTCGGGCAGCATCGAGCGTGCGCTTCCAGGTCGCGTCGCCGACCGTCTCTACGACCACGTCGACACCGTTGCCGGTCGCCTCCTTGACGGCGGCGACCACGTCGTCCTCAGCTTGGTCGACCACGACGTCCGCGCCGAGCTCGGTCGCCTTCGCGAGCTTCGCGGCGGTTCCCGATGTCACGATTGTGCGCGCGCCGAGCGCCTGCGCGATCCGGAACGCCGCCGACGCCACGCCCCCACCGATCCCCCAGATCAGGACCCACTCGCCTGCCCGGAGCCCCGCCCGGGTGACGAGCATCCGATAGGCGGTCTCGTACACGAGCGGGAACGCGGCCGCCTGCTCGAAGGACAGACCCTCGCGGAGGGGGTAGACGTTCGTCGCAGGAACGGCGGCGAGCTCGGCGTGCACGCCCTGCGTGTGCTCACCGATCACGTGAATCACTCCGTCGTGCTCGAGGCCGGGGTTGATCACGACCGGCTGACCGGGCTCGAAACCGGAAACGCCGTCGCCCAGCGTCTCGACGATCCCGGCGCCGTCGGCGCCGAGGATCCGCGGCTTGGGCACCGAGGGGAGCCCCTTGCGCGTCCACACGTCGAGGTGGTTGAGCGATGCTGCGCGCATGCGGATCAGGACCTCGCCCGGTTCGGCGAGCGCGTCCGGCACATCCTCGTAGCGGAGGACTTCGGGGCCGCCGTCTTCGTGGATGACGATCGCTTTCATGGAGGCGATCGTATAGTCGGCCCGTGATCTTGAAGACCTTGCTCGCCGCAGCCTGCGTAGCGGCGCTCGCCGGTTGCGGCGGGTCGGCTCACGTCCGGAGGGGTCCGCCGCCGACGAAGGCCGCGTTCGCAGCGGCCGCAGACCGCGTCTGTAGCACGGCGACGACTCATCGAGGCCGGCTGGCTGGACTCCGCAAGCTCGCCGAGCAGGTTCCGCTCGACGAGCAGGATCTGTACAGACACTGGCTCGGCGCCGAGCGACTCGCAATCCACGCCGGCGACGTCCTCACCGGCCGCAAGAAACCGGGGAATGTCGATCCGCTCGTCGTGCTCGCGATCGCCCGGGGGAAAATCGCCGGCTACGCACGTCGCCTGGGCGCGGGGATGTGCGTGAGCGCACGAGAGGTAACAATGCCGTCGTGACGACGGTCGAGCTGGCCCGACTCGCAGAAGAGCTCGGGATCGACGCGATCGGCTCGGCGGCTGCGGCGCCGTACACCGAGACCGAGTCGCAGATCCGTGAGCGGCGTGCGCGGGGACTGTTTGCCGACATGCGGTTCACAATGGCCCAGCCGGAAGTCTCGTGTCATCCGGAGGCCCTGCTCGCCGGCGCGCGCTCGGTCGTCTCCGCTGCGCTCTGCTACTACGCGCCCGCGGGCGCGCCGGGCCCGGGCGAGGGCCGGCTGCCCCGCTACACCTGGAGCGACGCCTACGCGGAGCTGCGCGAGAAGCTGGACAGGCTCGGCCGGCGGCTCGGCGGCGCCTACCGGGTCCTCGTCGATGCCAACCAGCACGTCGACCGGGAGGGCGCGGCCCGCGCCGGCGTCGGCTTCTACGGCAAGAACACGATGCTGATCACCCGCCGGCACGGCTCCTGGGTCGTACTCGGCACGCTCGTCACCGACGTCGACATCGAACCGAGCTCACCGCTCGAGCTCGACTGCGGCGACTGCCGCCTCTGCATAGACGCGTGCCCCACGGGAGCGCTCGACGATCCAGGGACCCTCGACGCCACCCGCTGTCTGTCCTACTGGACGCAGTCACCGAAGCCGATCCCTGAGGTGTACCGCGAACCACTCGAAGACATGGTGTACGGCTGTGACATCTGCCAGGAGGTCTGTCCCTGGAACCGCGGCGTCGAGAAGCGCCGCGACGCCCGGCCGGCCCGCGGTGAGCCGACCGTCTCGCTCGTCGAGTGGCTGCTGGCCGACGCTGAGACTCTGGCGGGCCGCTACGACCGTCTCTACGTGCCGCGCAACGACCCGCGTTACCTGCGGCGCAATGCCCTCGTCGCGCTCGGTAACGTCGGCGGCGAGGAGGATGCGCGGCTCGCCGAGCCGTTTGCGACCGGCGACGATCCGATGCTCGCGGAACATGCCGGCTGGGCGCTGCGACGCATCGCCGAAAGGACACGGTTGTGAGTCCGCAGCAGCAGCTCAATGCCGAACGGTGGCTGGCCTGGGTGCGCCTCGGCGTCGTTCCCGTCGCCGTCCTCGAGGCGATCGTCGCCGCTCCCTACCCACCGGGCCGGGCTGCCTGGCTCTGGACGACGACTGCGATCTTCGCCGTCGGAGCGGTCGCCTTCGTGGTCATCGCCCGGCGCGAGCTCAGCCCGGCCGCGCTCACCCGTGTGGGCCTGGCCGCGCTCCTCTTCGACTTCGCCGTGATCTCGTCGTTCATCCTCGCCGTGTACTACGAGCCGACGACACAGATCCGGCAGGTGATGATCCTCGTGCTGGTGGAGGCCGCCTTCCGCTACGGCATGGTCGGCGGCCTTACTTTCGTCGCACTGAGCGTCCCTGTCCTCGCGGGCTTCCAGTGGTTTCGCGACGACCGCGCAGGCCGCGCTTTTCGCTGGGAGAACGTCGCCGTGCAGGTGGGGATCGAGGTGATGATCGTCCTCGTCGTCGGGTGGTTGGTCGAGCGGCTTCGAGCGGAGGCGTCGATAGCCCGGGATCGGGTGCACGAGGCCGAGCACCTGCAAGACGAGCTCGACCGGCGGGAGCATGCGATCGACGCGGCCAATCGGTGCGCCCGTGCGCTCGGCTCGTCGCTCGAGCTGGACGAGGCCTTCGGCGCTTTCAACGCGGAGCTGAAGGGAGTCGTGCCCTTCGATCGAACGGCGATCATCCTTTCCGACGAAGGGCAGGTGCGGGTGATGGCGACCGCCGGACTGAAGCACGACGAGGTACTCCAGCCCGGTGAAGCGCTCCCGCCCGGCGCTCTGGTCGAGGAGGTGCTGCGTACCGGTGAGACCGTCTACCGTCGCGACATGCGCGACCACCGCTTCCCGGAGGAGAAGATCCTCACGCAGATCGGGCTGTACTCGCGCGTGGCCGCGCCCCTCCTGCTCGGCGAGCGGCCGATCGGCATGCTCGCCATCCTCCGGCGCGACGCGGATGCCTTCGACGAGAACGAGATCGAACTCGCGGCGCTGCTCGGACGGCTGCTCGCAAGCGGCGTGCAGAACATCCGCGCCTACGAGTCCGAGCGGGCGACGGTCGCCGAGCTTCGGAGGCTGTCCGCACTGCGGGCCGACTTCGTCTCACTCGTCTCACACGAGCTGCGCAGCCCGATGGCGGCGGTGATCGGAGCAGCTCGGACGCTCGAAGAGCGCTGGCGAGAGCTGACTCCCGACCAGCGGACGGCCTTCCTGGCGCTGATCGCCGATGAGACGAACCGGCTGGCGACGCTGATCGGCGATGTCCTCGACACCTCGAGGATCGAGGCAGGCACGTTCTCCTACCGCTTCGGCGACGTCGACGTGGCCGAGCTCGTCGGCGACACCGTGGCCGGATTCACGCTGCACCAGGAGGAGGTGATCGTGGTCACACGGGCAGAGCGGCAG
>JBKPPY010000112.1:0-13067 GCA_046733845.1 Actinomycetota bacterium
GGGCAGCGGCCTCGCGAAGATCGTGGGCGCCGAGAAGGCCGACGCCGCCGCGCTCCAGCGCGATCACGCGAAGGTGGAGAACGCGCTTCACCACCCCCTCCAGTACCTGCTCTACGTCCTCGCGCTGGGCGTCCTGCCGGCGCTCTTCGTCATCCTCGGCGTCTACTGGTTCTTCGGCCGGGAGCCGCGGACCGGCTACGACCGCGAGTACGAACAGGAACCGCCGTCCGAGACCGAGCCGGCCCTCGTCCCGCCGCTGCTCCGCCAGTCGACCGACATCGGCTCACCGGAGTTCACCGCCACGCTCTTCGACCTGATCCGGCGCGGCCGCTACAAATCGTCACCCGTCAACACCGAGAAGAAGACGTGGGGCGGGCTCAGGAACGAGACGGTCTCGGACCTTCTTGTCTCGCCCGGCGACGACTCCGTCGCGCTGGCCGACTTCGAGCAACCGGTCGCAACGGTGATCGACTCCGTCGTCGACGCCGACGGTGAGCGGCTGAGCGAGTTCCGGGAGAAGATCGAGGCCGACCGTTCGTCGAACGCCAAGCGGTTCACGAGCTTCAAGACGAAGGCGTCCGCGGCGATCGACGCGTCGCCCGGCGTGACGAGGAGGTCGGAGACCGTCTCATGCCTTAAACCGCCCCAGGTCTTCTTCTCGGTGTTGACAGGCGAGGACTTGTAGCGGCCGCGGCGGATCAGGTCGAAGAGCGTCGCGGTGAACTCCTGCGAGCCGACGTCGGTGGTTTGACGTAGTAGCGGTGGGACGAGCGCCGGCTCGGTGTTCGTCGGCGGCTCCTGCTCGTACTCGCGGTCGTAGCCGGTCCGCCGTTCCCGCCCGTACACGAGCCAGACGAGGAGCATGACGAGCAGGGCCGGGCCGATGCCGAGCAGAGCCAGGTAGAGGAGCGTGCGGCCTGGATGGTCCTTCGCGTCGTCGAGGCGCTCGCGGTCGTGCACGTACGCCGCGGCGGCGTCGGCCTCCTCCTTGACGATCGACACGAGGCCGTTTCCGTGCACGACCTTCGCCCCCGCGGTCGAGCGCAGCAGGCTTCGGGGGAAGACGACGCGGAGCTCGACCCACTGGTGGCCGGGGACGTTGACCGCGCGGAGCCTGGCAGCCGTCGGTGTCCGCTCGGCCACGCCGTGCACCCACGCCGGGTGCCCGTAGACGCGGTATCGCGGGCCGAGCGGGGTTGCCCGAGGGAGGGTGACGGACGCGGTCAAGTTGCCGAGCGATGACGACCAGTTCGGCCCCCAGACCTTCAGGTTCACGTCGGCGATGTCGTCGTAGGCGACGGTCAGGCCCCGGAACCGGTAGCCGACGGTGAAGGTGCGGGCCTCGCCGGCGGCGAGGAAGTGCCAGACGATCCGCACCCGTTTCCCGCTGATCTCGTAGTTGAAGGTATCCGAGCGGTCGATGCTCCCGAGCTTCGTGCTCCCCCCGCGCGTGTAGCGGGTGTCGCCCTCCGAGACCGTGATGCGGTCGATCGACTCGCCCTTCCGAAGGGGGATGTCTCGATACGCGCCGTGATAGGCACCGGTGATCGTGATCCGCTCGGCGACGCGGAGCGACCCGTCCGGCGCGACCCGGACGGCGACGTCGGCGTTCGGCAGGTAGTAGGCCCGGGCGGCCGCGGGGACGAGCAGGACGGCCGCGGCGAGCGCGAGGGCCGCGACGAATGCTCGGCGCACTACTGAGTCGGGGGCGAGGGGGACGCGGGAGCCTCCGGAGGAGGCGTGGCGGCCGCGGCAGGTGCCTCGTCGGTGAAGGAGACCCGCGGCGCTTCCCGCGTGGCCTCCTCGGTCTGGAAGTACTCGCGCGGGTTGAAGTGGAACAGGCCGGCGATCACGTTCGTCGGAAAGGTCTCCAGCGCGTTGTCGTAGCTGAGGACGGTGTCGTTGTAGACCTGGCGCGAGACGGCGATGTTCTGCTCGACGTCCGAGAGCTGCGCCTGGAGCTGCTGGAAGTTCTCGGTTGCGCGCAGCTGCGGGTAGGCCTCGGCGACTGCGAACAGCCGTCCGAGGGCTGCGGTCAGCACGTTCTCGGCCTCGGCCTGCTCAGCCACGCCCTGCGCTTGTTGCGCGGCCGTACGCGCTGCGGTGACCTCCTCGAAGGTTCCGCGTTCGTGCGCCGCGTACCCCTTGACCGTCTCGACGAGGTTCGGGATCAAGTCGTACCGCTTGCGGAGCTGGACGTCGACCTGGGCCCAAGCGTTCTCGGCGCGGTTCCTCAGCCGCACCAGCTTGTTGAACATCCCGACCAGGATCAGGAGCAGGATGACGATGACGGCGACGATGATCAGGACGACCCAGATCACGGTCTCAACCCTAGCGGGAAACGGAACCGGGTACGGGTCGGGCGAGCCAGACCGAGTCCTCGCCGCCGGTGCACGGGGTCCGGTCGAACCAGCCGTAGCACGCCTCGACCTCGAATCCGGCGCGCTCGAGCAGCCCCCGCCACTCGGCGGCCGAGATCCAGGACAGGCCGAGCGTCGTTTCGATCCCGTTGCCGCGCACGTCGAGGGTGAGGCGGCGTTCGTCCTGGTCCCAGTGCGCGCGCTCCCAGATCCCGGGTTCCCGCTCGATCCACCGTCCGTGCGTGTCCGCGACGTCTTCCCGCGACGGGGCGAAGACGTCGAACGCCAGCAGCCCGCCGGGCACGAGGAGCCTGCCGGCAGCCTCGAGGGCGGCGAGCCGCTCACCATCGTCGGAAAGATGCAGGTAGGCGCGGAACGGGCACATGACGAGCGCCACTCGCTCCGTCACCGGCGGGTCGCGGAAGTCGCCGACTCTCAGATCGAGTCGATGGGCGACCCCCGCAGCCTCGGCCCGGCTGCGACAGACCTCGAGCATCCCGCGCGAGGTGTCGACGCCGATGACGTCGATCCCGCTCTCGGCGACGGGCACTGCGATCCGGCCCGTGCCGACGCCGAGCTCGACCACCGGTGACCCGGGCGGGAGCCCGGTCCGACCGGAGGCCTTCCGTGCTTCGGAGACGTAGAACGCGACGTCCTCGACGACGCTCCGGCTCCACGGGTCGTAGAGCCGCGCGATCCGGTCGTAGGCGGTCGCGCTCGCCCGAACGTCGGACGCGGATTGGGTGTCGATCTCACTCATCTGTTCCGATCCGTTCACACGGGCGTTGCGGGTCGCGACCTATGCTCGCAGTGGGGAGGAGGCCGGGAGCACCAGGACAGCATGGCCCGAACGGCCGTGGTTGGAGCGTCGGAGGTATGCGAACGGGCCCGAAATGGTGTCCAGAAGCCGGTGATACAGTCGCTCGGTGGACGCCGAGAAGCTCAAAGATAAGGCGTTGAGTGCGATTTCGGCGGCCTCGAACGCGGCCGAGCTCGACGATGTCCGCGTCCAGTTCCTCGGCCGAAAGAGCGAGCTCGCGCTCGCCCTCCGCGAGGTACGTGACCGCGAGACCGGGATGCTCCTCAACGGCGTCCGGGCCGCCCTCGAGGGAGCCGTCGCCGAGCGCCTCGCCGCGCTGGAACGGGCTGAGCTCGACCGGTCGCTGACCGAGAAGGCGGTCGACGTCACCCTTCCCGGCGAAGAGCTGCCTGTCGGTCACCTGCATCCGACGACCCACATCCGCCGGATCGTCGAGGACGCCTTCCTGGGGCTCGGCTACCAGATCTACGACGATCGGGAGGTCGAGTGGGTCGAGGACAACTTCGACAAGCTGGCGTTCCCCGAGTGGCATCCGGCGCGCTCGCCGCGGGACACGTTCTTCCTCGATGACCGGCGGGTGCTTCGCACGGAGACCTCGGCGTCTCAGATCCACGTCATGCAGGAGCAGGAGCCGCCGATCTACATGGTCTCGATCGGGCGTGTCTACCGGCGTGACGAGATCACGGCGACGCGCTTCCCGATCTTCCATCAGTTCGAAGGGCTCGCGGTCGACCGGCACATCACGCTGGCCGACCTGAAGGGGACGCTGCTGCACGTGATGCGGGCGCTGTTCGGGCAGGATCGCGCCGTCCGCTTCCGGACGCACTTCTTCCCGTTCACCGAGCCCTCGATCGAGCCCGACGTCTCCTGCCCGATCTGCTCCGGCGAGGGCTGCCGCACCTGCAAGTTCTCGGGCTGGATTGAGTTCGGCGGCGCCGGGATGGTCGACCCGGCTGTCTTCGAGAACGTCGGCCTCGACCCCACGGAATGGTCGGGTTTCGCGTTCGGTTGTGGCCTCGAGCGCGGTGCACAGCTCCGCTACGGCATGCAGGAGATCCGCCCCTTCTGGGAGAGCGACCTCCGCGTGCTCTCGCAGTTTTGAAAGTCCCGGTCTCCTGGCTGCGGGAGTACGTCCCGCTCGGGATGCCGCTCGAGGAGCTTGCCGAACGGCTCTCCGTCGCGTCTGCCGAGGTCAACGCACTCGAGCGGCGCGGCGTTCCCGACGACGATGGAAACGTCGCGCTCTTCCTGGTCGGGCGGGTGCTCGAAGCGGAGAAGCATCCGAATGCCGACCGGCTCCAGCTCTGCTCGGTCGACATCGGGGACGCTGAGCCGAAGCAGATCGTCTGCGGCGCGTGGAACTTCGGAGCAGGCGCGACGGTGGCGGTCGCGCTTCCCGGAGCCGTGCTCCCCGGAGGGCTGAAGCTCGAGGCCAGGCCGCTTCGCGGCACCGTCTCGCACGGAATGATCCTCTCCGAGCGCGAGCTCGAGCTCGGCCCCGATCACTCCGGGATCATCGTGCTCCCGGAAGGCGAGCCGGGGACGCCGCTCGCCGACGTTCTGCCGATCGTCGAGTCGATCCTCGACGTCGAGCCGACCGGCAACCGGCCCGACCTCCTCTCCGTCTACGGTCTCGCGCGCGAAGCCGCCGCGCTGTACGACCTCGAGCTCGCACCGTGGCCGGGTCGAGATCCCGAGCGTGCCGGCGACGAGCCCGTGCAGGTCGAGCTCGACGACCTCAACGCCAGCCCGCGCTACATCGGCCGTCTCTTCCGCGATGTGCGGATCGGCCCGTCGCCGATGTGGCTGCGAGCGCGGCTGACCTTCGCCGGGCAGCGGCCGATCTCGAACGTCGTCGACGTGACGAACTACGTGATGCTGGCGCTCGGCAGTCCGCTGCACGCCTTCGACTACGACACCCTGCCCGGCGGTCGCATCCTCGTCCGCCACGCCACGGCGGGCGAGACGCTGCGCACATTGGACGGCGTGGAGCGCCGGCTCGAGCCCTCCGATCTGCTGATCACGGACGGCGAGCGGCCGATCGCGCTGGCGGCGATCATGGGCGGCGAGGAGACGGAGGTGACCGACGGGACGCGGAACGTCCTGCTCGAGGCGGCGAACTTCGAGCCGGTCGGGATCCTGCGGAGCTCCGAGCGGCTGCGGCTTCGCACCGAAGGCTCGAACCGCTGGGAGAAGGGTGTCGACCCCCACCTCGCGGAGCACGCGGCGCGGCTCGCCACCCAGCTGATCGTCGAGCTCGCAGGCGCCCGCTGGACGGGCGACACGGACGTGCACGGCGACCTGCCCCAGCCTGTCGAGGTGCCGTTTCGGCCGGAGCGTGCGAACGAGGTGATGGGCCTCGAGGTGCCTGCCGAGGAGCAGCTGGCGCTGCTCCACCGCCTCGGGTTCGAGGAGTCGGCCGTCGTGCCGACCTGGCGGCTTCGCGACGTGACGCGCGAGATCGACGTCGTCGAGGAGGTGGCCCGGTTCCATCTCCCAGAGGTTCCGTTCACGTTGCCGCTCCGCCGCGCCATGCACGGCCGCCTGACGCGGATCCAGCAGGTGCGGCGCCGCGTTGAGGACGCGCTGGTCGGGCTCGGCTTCGCCGAGGCGTACACCCCGTCCCTGGTCGACCGGGACGAGCGCGAAGACGCGCTTCGCTTGCCTGAGCCGATCTCGCTGGAACTCGCAGTGCTGCGTACGCGACTTCTTCCCAGTCTCGTGAACGCGGCTCGACACAACATCGACCTCGGCGCCGAGCGGATCGCGCTCTTCGAGATCGCGCGCGTGTACGCCCCCCGTGGCGACGATCTGCCCGAGGAGCATGTACTCGTCGCCGGCGTGTGCCGTGGCGGCTTCTCCCGGGCGAAGGGCGTGGTGGAGGCCCTCTGCTCCGCGCTCCACGTCCCGGCCCGCTACGAGCGCGCCGGCGACCCGCTCTTTCATCCGGGCAAGACCGCCCGGATCTCGGCGGGCGTGCTCGGGGAACTGCACCCTCAGATCCTCGAGGGAGAGTGGGCGGCTTTCGAGCTCGATCTCGATGTGCTCGCGGCCGAGAGCGGCGACCCGATCGCCTACGAGGATGTGATCGCGTTCCCCGCGGTGCGGCAGGACCTCGCCTTTGCGGTGGCCGAGGACGTGACCGCGGGCGAGCTGGTCGACGCCGCGCGCGAGGCGGCCGGGGAGGACCTGCGCGAGATGCGCCCCTTCGACGTCTACCGCGGAGACCAGGTCGGGCCGGCGCGGAAATCGATCGCGTTCGCGGTCGTCTTCCAGTCACCGGAGCGGACGCTGACCGACGACGACGCGGCAGAGCTCCGCGCTCGGGTTGTCGACGCGCTCGGCAAGCGCTTCGGGGCGGAGCTGCGCGGAGGATGAATCCAGTCGAGCGCGGCCCGCGTATCACCGCGCAATGAGTCCCATCCGGTTCGCGATCGCCCTCGGAGCCTCCGTCGCTGTCCTGGCCGTGACGGGCGGCGCGGGCGCCCAGACCCCGACCCTCTTCGGCGTCGTCGGCCCCGGCTTCTCGATCAAGCTCTCCGACGCCTCCGGAGCTCCGGTCAAGAACCTCGACCCCGGCACGTACACGATTCAGGTGCACGACAACGCCGACGTCCACAACTTCCACCTGACCGGGCCCGGTGTCGACAAGGCCACCGACGTCGAGCAGACCGGCACGTTCATCTGGACCGTGACCTTCTCGGCCGGCACGTACCACTTCCAGTGCGACCCGCACTCCGCGACGATGTTCGGGAACTTCACCGTGGGGACGCCGTCGCCGACGACGACCGCGCCGCCGCCCGCAAAGCCCGCACCGCTGCGGCTCGCCGGCTCGGTCGGCCCGGGCAAGCGCATCGCTCTGACACGCGCCGGCGCCAAGTTCGCGTCGCTGAAGAGAGGCGCCGCGATCATCGTCGTCAACGATCGCTCGACAATCGACAACTTCCATCTACTCGGGCCGGGCGTGAACCGTGCGACGACGAAGGCGGGCCGCGCGAAGGCGACCTGGCGGGTCACGCTCCGGAAAGGGCTCTACGGCTTCCGATCGGACGCGACGCCGACGCTGAAGGGCTCGTTCCGCGTTCGCTAAACGGAACCGGGGACAGGTCTGTCCGACCTGTCCCTCTCTGTCCTCATCATCGAAAGCGCCTCTTGGCGACGCTTAGGACGATGCCGGTGGCGATCACGGCCGCTGCGACGTAGGGCAGCTTGCGCTTCAGCTCGTCGACCTCGGTCCGGAGGTCGTCGATCGCGGTTGCCAGCCGCTCGCGTTCGGACGCGAGCTCTTGCTGAAGCTGCTGGGCGGCCTTATCCGGCATGCGACCTGACCGTCTCAGTCGTCAGGCGGGCCTCCTCGATCGCCTTCTCGGGCACGGGCGGCGTGCCCGACTTGAGCAGCCGCAGCGCAATCAGGAGGAGCAGCGCGACGATCAGCAGCAGGACGCCGCCCACGATCAGGAGCGCCCCCCAGAGCGGAACGGCGAGCGCAAGCCCGGCGGCCGCTGCCGCGAAGAGGAAGCCGACCGCGTAGAGGGCGACGATCGCAGCGGCGATCCCAAGGCCGACGCCGATTCCGATCCGCGCGAGCTTCCGCTTGACCTCGAGGAGCGCAAGCTGGACCTGGAGCCGGGCGATCGAGCGGGCCCGCCGGGTGACCTCCTTTGCCGACCGACCGATCCCAGCTCTCTTCTCCGCCACCAGAGGGACCTTACCGGAGTGGTTTGCAGGCAAACCTCGGCCTCCCGCCAAGCCGGGATGCGTGGCGGGAGGCCGTTGCGGTCGTTGGGTGTGACGCCACGCGACCGCGCCCCTGCGGATTACCGCGCCGCCAGCAGCAAGAGCGGTCCGCCGCCGGCGCCGTGGCCCACAGTGGGATCTCTGTCCGCCTCGGTTGTTCCTCGGGCGCGTGCCGCCCGAACTCCCTCGTTCGAGTGATCTTCGTCTCTGCGGGGACGCCCGGGCCTAGACGGCCTTGCCCTCGACGTACCAGACCGGGCCCTGAGTCCCCACCGGCTTCGTATCGGAGAGGACGCGCAGGACGTTCAGTGTCCCGTCGATGCCGGCCTCATCGAGCCGGGCGAAGCACCGGCGAACCATTCCCTGGGCGGCGCCGTAGCCGAACGAACGCGCGCAGCGGAAGCGGAATACGAGCGCCGAGCCGTATCGGGTCGGGTTGATCGGCGCCAGTGCCAATGCCGCCGGATCGAGGTCGTCGCTGGAGGTCAGCGCGACCTGCGCGTATACGTCCGACCAGTCCTCCGGAAGGTCGGCGACCAGCGAGTCCCACGCCTCGGCGAGCGGGATCTCTTGCGCCGGCGCCGCCGCCTGCTCGTACCCTGCGGGCGCGGCCGTCTGCGCCCCGACGACGGCGAGCGTGCCGCGGATCCGTTCCGCGTCGAGACGCGAGAGGGCTCGGTCGACTGCGATCGGCGACTGTGCATGGCCCCGACGCAGCACCTCGAACCGGACCACGTCACCGGCACGGCCCGGGGTCAGCGGCCCCAGCAGCGCCGAGGCGCGCCCGGCCTGTCCAGGACTCGTCACGGTCAACGCCAGCCGGGCGTGCACCCAGTCCTCGGGGAGCCTGGTCTGGATCCGCCGCCACTGACGGCCGAGGGTCACGCCGCTCACGCCGCGCAGCATAGACTCAGTATCCGTGGCAAAGGTCGAGAGCAAGCGGGGCACGCTCTCGGAGGAACGCCTGCGCGACTTCCTCCGCGAGATGCTCCTGATCCGGCACGTCGAAGAGAAGGTCGAGGAGCGGTTTCGTGCGGGCGAGCTGCCGGGCTTCCTCCACGTCGCGATCGGGCAGGAGGCGGTCGCGGTCGGCGTCTGCCAGGCGATGGAGGACGGCGACGTCTTCGCCTCCACGCACCGCGCCCACGCGCACACGCTCGCGCGGGGGACGCATCCGAACGAGCTGATGGCGGAGCTGTACGGGAAGATCGAAGGCTGCTCGCATGGCTACGGCGGCTCGATGCACCTGTACGACGTCGAGCGAGGCAATCTCGGCGCGAACGCCGTCGTCGGCGGGGGCCTGCCGGCAATCGTCGGCGCCGCGCTGGCGTTCAAGCTGCGGGGCGAGCCGCGTGTTTCCGTTGCCTTCTTCGGCGACGGCGCGACCAACATCGGCACCTTCCACGAGGCGCTCAACCTCGCCTCGCTCTGGAAGGTGCCCGCGGTCTTCGTCCTCGAGAACAACCACTGGGCCGAGTCGACGCCCGCGGCGCAGCAGCTGCCGATCGCCGACCTGGAGAAGCGCGCCGTCGCCTACGGGATGCACTCGACCAAGGTCGACGGGCAGGACGTCGAGGCGGTGTACAAGGCGGCCAGGCGCGCGCTCGACTACGCCCGCAACGGGAAGGGCCCGGTCTACCTGGTCTGCGAGACATACCGCCTCGTCGGTCACTTCGTCGGCGACGCCCAGGTCTACCGGCCCAAGGGCGAGCAGCAGGAGTTGCGCGAGACGCAGGACCCGATCACGAAGCTGCGCGAGAAGCTCGGTCTCTCCGACGAGGACTTCGAGGCGATGGACGCTGAGGCGCTCGGGATCGCGGAGGCGGCGGTCGAGTTCGCCAAGGCGGGGACCGACCCGAAGCCCGAGGACGCCCTCAAGAACGTCTATGCCTGACGCACCTGACCGCGCCCCGCTCCCGGGCGGCGGAGCCGCCCTCCGCGGCGCGCTCGCGACGCCGGCTGCACCTCGCTCTCCGGGGCCGTGCTCACGCACTGTCCCCTCCGGCGCCGCACACCCAGCGGCGCGTCAGGAGTGTCAGGATGCCTGAGCTGACTTACCGCGAAGCGGTCCGTGACGCGCTCTCGCGCGCAATGCGTGCCGACGAGGACGTGTTCATCATGGGCGAGGACATCGCCGAGATGGGCGGGTCGATGGGCGTCACCCAGGGGATGCTGGGCGAGTTCGGGCCGGAGCGCGTCCGCAACACGCCGATCTCGGAGATGGCCATCGTCGGCGCCGGGATCGGCGCCGCCATGCAGGGCATGCGTCCGGTGGTCGAGATCATGTACGAGGACTTCACGACGTTGGCGATGGAGCAGATCGTCAACCAGGCGGCGAAGCACCGGTACATGTCCGGGGGGCAGGTGACGGTGCCGCTGACCATTCGGACCCAGGGCGGCGCCGGTTGGTCCCCGGGCGCCCAGCACGCGCAGCAGGTCGAGGCGTGGTTCGTCCACGTGCCTGGGCTGAAGGTCGTGTTCGCCTCGACGCCGTCCGACGTCCGCGGCTTGCTCTGGTCCTCGATCTACGACGACAACACGGTGCTGTTCTTCGAGCACCGGACGCTCTACCCGCTCAAGGAGGACGTGCCCGACGAGCTCGAGCCGATCCCGCTTGGACAGGCGCGGGTGCACCGTGAGGGCGAGGACGTGACCGTAATCGCGACGGGGCGGCTCGTCCACGAGGCGCTCGCTGCCTCCGAGGAGGCGGCGAAAGAGGGCGTTTCGGTCGAGGTTGTCGACCCACGGACGCTCCAGCCGCTCGACGAGGAGACGTTGGTCGCCTCGGTGAAGAAGACGAACCGCTGCGTGGTCGCGCACGAGGCTGTCGTCCGCGGCGGCTTCGGCGCCGAGGTGACGGCCGTCATCCAGCACCAGGCGTTCGACTGGCTGGACGCGCCGATCGAACGCGTCGGCTCGAAGTTCACGCCGATCCCCTTCGCGCCCGTGATGGAGAACTTCGTCGTCCCGCACGCCGCCGACGTGCTCGAGGCGATCCGCAGGACGGTGCAGCGCAGTGGCTGAACAGGTCACGCTGCCGCGCCTCGGCCAGGGCATGGAGTCAGGCACGATCGTCCGCTGGCTGAAGGCAGAGGGCGATGAGGTTCAGAAGGGCGAGCCTCTGTACGAGCTCGACACGGACAAGGTCACGCAGGAGGTCGAGGCCGATTCCGGCGGCGTGCTCCTAAAGATCCTCGTTCCCGAGGGCCAGGAGAAGCCGGTCGGGACGCCGTTGGCCTTTCTCGGTGAGGCGGGTGAGGAGGTGCCTGAGGCCGCGGCGGCGCCAGAAGCCGCGGCGGAGCCGGAGCCAGAAGCGACCACGGAGCCCGAGCCCGCGGTTGTTTCCGCGGGGACGGTCCCCGAGCAACCAGTGGCTCAGCCGGATCGAAACGGGGGGACTGTCCCTGCGGAACGGATCAAGGCTTCGCCGCTCGCCCGCAGGATCGCGCGCGAGCGCGGCATCGACCTCGCCGCTCTGTCCGGCACCGGGCCGGAGGGACGGATCGTCGCCGAGGACGTCGAGCGGGCGGCGGTCGCCGGGCCTGCTGCCGCTCCTGTCCCGGCGCGTGCGCCGGGTGCGGTCGAGCGCGTCGAGCTGACTTCGCTGCGACGGACGGTCGGGCGGCGGATGACGGAGGCGTGGGCGGCTCCGGCCTTCCAGATCGTGATGTCTGCCGACATGACGCGTGCGCAGGAGCTCCGTCCCCTCCTGGTGGAGCGCCATCCGGACGAGCGTCCGACCGTCACGGACGTCCTCACAAAGGTCTGCGCCGTCGCACTGATGCGCCACCGTGACGTGAACGCCCTCTACGCGGGCGACGCGGTCGAGCTGCATCCGTCCGCGAACGTCGGCATCGCGGTGGCGACCGAGCGCGGACTGCTGGTTCCGGTGATCCCCGGCTGCGAGGCGCTGACCGTCGCGCAGATCGCCGCCGCCCGCGCGGATCTGGTCGGCCGGGCCCGCGAGGGGAAGCTCCAGGCAGCCGACCTCGAGGGAGGCACCTTCACGATCTCCAACCTCGGCATGTACGGCGTCGAGCAGTTCGTCGCCGTCCTCAATCCGCCGCAGGCTGCGATCCTCGCCGTGGGGGCGATCGAGGAGCGCCCGGTCGCTCGGGACGGCGGGCTCGTCGCCCGCCCGATGATGACGATGACCCTCACGTGCGACCACCGCACCATCGACGGCGCAACCGCGGCCGACTTCCTCCGGACGGTCAAGGAGTTCCTGGAGGAGCCGGGTCTCACGTTGTGACCGTAGGCTCGACGGAGCCGGCAATGAGCGCAGGCGCCGACGTGGTCGGCGCCGGAGCGGGAAATGAGCGAAGCCCCCGGCTTCGACGGGGGTGGAGCGGGGCGTGAGCGTCTGGTACCGCGTTCGCGACCTGGCGGCAGCGCGGGCCTTCTACCGGGACGTGCTCGGCTTCGACGAGACGTTCAACGACGAGGAAGGCCGGTGGGCCCGGCTCCGGCGCGAGGACATGGAGATCGCCCTGTGGGAGGCGCAGGGCGACGAGGGCGGCGTCGCCTCCGTGAGCGTCCCCGACCTCCGGGCGGAAGTGGAGCGCCTGCGCGCCCGCGGCGTCGAGGTCGGCGTGATCCTCGAACTGCACGGCCAGGTGCGGATCGTGGACATCTTCGATCCCGACGGGAACCGCATCCAGCTCACAGAAGAAATCACGTGATCCGCCCGGCGGGCACGCAGGACCTGCCGTTCCTGCGCGACATGCTCCGCCACGCGTACTACGCACGCTGGGGAACCGAGGCCGACGTGCCGCTCGAGCGCTACGTCGCGGGCTGGGGGCGACCCGGCGATCGCGCTCTCGTTGCGATCGACGAGTTCCAGCCTGTCGGCGCCGCCTGGTACCGGTTGTTCCCGCCGGACGAGCCCGGGTACGGGTTCGTCGACGAGGGGACACCGGAACTGACGATCGCGATCGTGCCGAGCATGCGCGGCCGCGGGCTGGGCCGGGACTTGCTCGAGGCGCTGTTGGGGCAGGCCCGGGACGACGGATTCGCCCGCATCAGCCTCAGCGTCGAGCCGGACAACCCGGCGATCCGTCTCTACGAGCAGCATGGGTTCGCCAGGGTCGGCGAGCGCGCAGGCGCGTCGGTCATGCTGGCAACGCTCGAATAACGGATTACGCTTGGAG
>JBKPPY010000113.1:0-11895 GCA_046733845.1 Actinomycetota bacterium
CGGCACCGACGCCACCGTTCCCTCGAGGATCTTCAGGAGCGCCTGCTGGACCCCCTCGCCGGAGACGTCGCGCGTGATCGACGGGTTGTCCGCCTTCCGCGCGATCTTGTCGACCTCGTCGATGTAGATGATCCCGGTCTCCGCCTTCTTGATGTCGAAGTCGGCCGCCTGGATCAGCTTCAGGAGGATGTTCTCGACGTCCTCGCCGACGTAGCCTGCCTCGGTCAGCGCGGTCGCGTCGGCGATCGCAAACGGGACGTTGAGAATCCGAGCGAGGGTCTGCGCGAGGTAAGTCTTGCCGCAGCCGGTCGGACCGAGCAACAGGATGTTCGACTTCTGCAGCTCGACGTCGTCGTCGGCCGAGCCCATCTGCACGCGCTTGTAGTGGTTGTAGACGGCGACGGCTAGCGTGCGCTTCGCCTGCTCCTGGCTGACCACGTATTCGTTCAGCAGCGTGTAGATCTCGGTCGGGCGCGGGAGGTTGTCGAGGTCGAGGTGCGCGGGAGCGGTGAGCTCCTCGTCGATGATCTCGTTGCAGAGGTCGATGCACTCGTCGCAGATGTAGACGCCGGGGCCGGCGATCAGCTTCTTGACCTGCCGCTGGCTCTTCCCGCAGAAGCTGCAGAGAAGCTGCTCGTTTCCTTCGGATGCCCGGGCCATGTCCTCGTTGTACCTCGATTTGCCGCTCTCGCCTAGCCCTCGACCTAGCGGTGTTCGATCACCTGGTCGATGATGCCGTATTCCTTAGCCTCGTCGGAGCTCATGAAGTAGTCGCGCTCCATGTCCTTCGAGACCTTCTCGAGCGGCTGGTCGGTGTGATTGGACATGATCTCTTCCATCTTCCGCTTGAGGGCGATCGTCTCCCGGGCATGGATCTCGATGTCCGTCGCCTGCCCCTGGAAGCCACCCCAGACCTGGTGGATCAGGATCTTGGCATTCGGCAGCGCCATCCGCTTCCCTTTCGAGCCGCCCGCGAGCAGGAGCGCGCCCATGCTCATCGCGATCCCGACGCAGATCGTCTGCACGTCAGGCTTGATGAACTGCATCGTGTCGTAGATCGCCAGACCCGAGTACACGGAGCCGCCCGGCGAGTTGATGTAGATCGAGATGTCCTTGTCGGGATCTTCCGACTCCAGATGCAACAGCTGAGCGACGATCAGGTTCGCGATCTGATCATCGATCGGCGTGCCGAGGAAGATGATGCGCTCGTTCAGCAGGCGCGAATAGATGTCGAATGCGCGCTCGCCACGCGAGGTCTGCTCGATCACCATCGGGATCAACGGGCTCATGCAGGCTCCTTGCTTCCGGGGGTCCACAGCTTCGTCTCGGGCGCGGCCGCTCCTTTGTCGGGCGTCCACAGCTTCTCGCGCGCGCGGGCAAGGTCGAGGGGGATCTTCCCGGCCCCGGCGACGACCAGGTCGAGCGCCTTGCGCATGCGCAGATCCTCGCGCAACAGCTCGTGGCGACCGGACGCGAACACCTGCTCGACGACCTCGTCGGCGGCGTCGCCCTCCGCCTCCGCGTGCTCGCGGATGAAGTCGCGGAGCTCGTCGTCCGTCACCTCGATTTCAGCCTTCTCGGCGACCGCTTCGAGGGCGAGCTCGCGCGCGACCGACTGTGCCGCCTCCTCGCGCAGCCGCTCCTCGAGCTGCTGCGGCGTCTGCCCAGAGGCGGCGAGGTACGTCTCGGGCGAGATCCCGCGGCGCTCGAGCGACCGGACGAGACCGGCGAGCAGCTCGCGGGTGCGGGCCTCGACGAGGGGACCCGAGGGCCGGATATTGGAGGCATCCACCAGCGCGTCGACGGCGGCGGCGCGGAACTGGGTCTCCGCCTCCTCCTCGATCTGCGCCCCGATCTTCTGCTCGAGATCCGTGCGCAGCTCGCCGAGCGTGTCGAACTCGCTGGCGGCGCGGGCAAGGTCGTCGTCGAGCGGCGGCAGGATCTTCTCTTTCACGTCCTTGAGCGCGATCTCGACCGTTCCCCGCTCACCACCGGCGACCTCGAACTCGACCTCCTTCGTCTCACCGACGGACATCCCGAGGATCGCCTCTTCGATCTCTTCCAGAACGCGTCCGGCGCCGAGCTCGACGACGTAGTCGCGCTGCGTTTCTCCACCCTGCTGGACGAGGTCGACGACGACCGTGTCGCCGGCCTGGGCCGGCCGCTCCGCCGGCGCCAGCTCGGCGACCGCGAAGCGGAGCGCCTCGATCTGCTCATCGATCAGCTCCGGGGGGACGTCCGCGCCGACGTACGGCACCTCGAGTCCCTTCCAGTCCACGACGTCGACCTTCGGCTGGACGTCGACGGTCGCGGTGAAGCTGAAGTCCTGATCGGACGAGTCCGGCAGGTCGTAGTCGTACTCCGGACGGGCAACGGGCCGGATGCGCGTCCCGACGAGCGCGTTGCGGTACCAGCCCTCGATGTGGCTCTCGACCGCTTCGGAGTAGAGCCGCTCCTTGCCGATCCGCGAGACGAGCACCTGCATCGGCACCTTCCCCTTGCGGAAGCCCGGGATCTTGACACTCGCGGAAAGGTCGGAGGCGGCGTGCTCGACCGCGTGCTTGACGTCGTCGCGGGGGACGTCGACCGTCAGGCGGACCTTGTTCTCGGGCAACTCCTCGACGCGAGCGGACACGGGCGCATCGTAGCCATGGACATCAGGGCCACCGAGCGGCGGCGGCCGGCGTGATGCGGGCGAGAGGACTCGAACCTCCAAGGGGCAAGCCCCACCGGGACCTAAACCCGGCGCGTCTACCAGTTCCGCCACACCCGCGGCTCGGTCAAAGGATAGAGCCGCTCGTCGCCGCCGCCGATCTGCGCGGTGGCGGCTCACTGCCGCTCGTGGTCAGAAGCACGCCGACACCCCAGAAGGGCGTCGAGCCCGCCAGGGCTCGGACTTTCTGGGGTTAAGAGGAAGGGGTGGCACTGGACGCCCGGCGCTCGACGATTCCCCCAGAGATCGAACACCGGCTGTTCCCGGGAGAGGGAGGTTGAGGTGCGCCACCCCTTCGCTGGGACTAGTTTGGCCGTTCTGGGAGATTTCTAAACACGCGGCGGCGATCCTCTTCGCGTCGCTCGTCTCGCCTACGCCGGTCGCCGATCCGGTGGGCGGTCAGCACGGCGATCGGCGTCAGCACGATCAGCCCGAGGAGGATGCCGGGAATGATCAGCACCCACTTCGCCGAGATTCGTCCGGTCTTCGAGAAGGCCTGACCTGCCTGCGGCGCGAAATCCGGCTGCGCGAGCACCTTTGAGTCAGCCCCGGCGGGCGCGAAGGTGGCCGCGGGCACCGCGGAGTCGACGAGCCATCGGCCACCGACCTTCCGCATGGTGAAGTTGACCGAGACAGCGCCGAGCGGGGCGCCCTTCCGCAGGTGGACGAGCAGCACGATGTCGGCTCCGTTCTTGGTGACTCGATCCACGGTCCAGCCGTGGAAGGTCTTCCCGATGACCGGGAAGGGGGTCACAGGCAGGGTGCCCTGCGCCCAGCTGGCCCGATCGCTGCCGAGACGCATCGCCGCGGTTGCCAGCGGCCACGCACGCACGGAGTTGCGGCGCCCGATCGCAGCCGGAACGAAGACGTCCAGGGTGCGGTTGATGGCGGCCCGATCGCTCGGCGAAAGCGTGGGCTTCGCGTCCGCGGCCGACGCCGACCAGCCGAGGAGAATGACGGCGACGACGATCCCGAGCGCAGTTCGGCGCACGCCTCGACACTAGCAAAAGCTCTTTGGCGGTTACGGCCCAGGCGCCGGCAGAAGAGGCAACGACCCGGACGCGCACCGTCCTCGTAGCGCGCCCGGGCCGTTCGGTTTCTCCTACTCCTCGAGCTGATCCGCGAGCGTGAAGGCCAGCTGAACAGTCGCGCTCCCTGATCCTCGATCACCTCGTCGTCCTCGGCAGGCAGCGGAACGACGCTGAGCCGGAGGTTCGTTCCCAGCACGGTCGGCTCCGCGACCATCCGCAGACCACTCGTATCGACAGCGTCGTCGGAGGCTTCGACGATCGCCTTCACGGCCTCAACCGCACTGTCGGTGAGTGCGAGCACGCGCTCACCTCCTTCCTGGTTGTTCCGTTCGAGCGGTCCAGGCTAGCCGTTGAGGACGCCCGAACCGACCCGCTCGCGCTGCTCTAGGCGGCGTGAACTCGATTCAGCCTTCTCCGTGCGCTCTGGAAAAGCAGTCCGACACGATCGCGGTGCCCGGACCGCATTCCGGCACGCGGGTCGACCGAGAGCCTGATCAGCTCGGCGTCGGGGAACGTGTCTTCGACCTGATCGGCAGGCACGAGCAGCCGCCTGCGCCGCCAGCGGCCGGAGGCCACCACCAGCGCGTCCGGCCGGTCGTGGCGGTGCCCGAAACGGATCCCCTCGACGGTGCCGATCACCTCGGATCCGACCTCGACCTGGAAGCCTTCGCAACGCCGCAGCCAGTACGCGAGCCCCTGCACGGCGCACTGGTCGGAGAGCTCGACGAGCTTCAGCCCGGATGCCGCGGGGCGGGGCGCTGCCTCCGAGGTGCCGCTCTCCGATCGTCGCCGAAGAGCGTCGATCTCTGCGCGGAGCGCCGCGACCTGCGCCGCCTGATCGTCGAGCCGTCGTTCGATTGCGACCCGGAGTTCGCGCTCGCGGAGCACTTGTTTCTCGAGCGCGGCGACCTGGTCGTTGCTCAGGCGCGAATCGACAGGAGAGAGTAAATGGTGTTCCAAGGCGGACTTCCGGCCTCGTTCGCCGCGAACCAGCCACCTGCCCTCGTCGTGCGACGCATCTCCTGCCCGCCGGCTGGAAATCCTGCTCTTCCCCATCGTCCGCGGCCGGATGCCGGTTGCACTGAAACCTTACCGCTTGTCTCACTTCCAGCGGGGGCGCCCTCCTCTGCCGTTTGCCAGGGTCGCCTGACGGGAATCGCATCTCACGATGGCGAGCGTCCTCCTTCTCCGCGGATCCGGAAGTGAAGGCGGGGATCGTGTACCACTCGACGCCGGAGACGAAGAGGCACTCGCGTCTGCGTATCGCGAACTCGTTGCCTTCGCGACGTCGAGCGACGAGGGCGCGATCGCCCACGAGCGCGACGGCGAGATCGTGGCCGCGTGGAGCCAGGAGGGAGCCCTTCGTCTCGCGCAACTGCTTCCTCCCGCCTACGGGGATCTGGCGAACGCAATTCGCGAACGCCACCAGGAATAGCGGCCCCGGGAGGAGTCGAACCTCCGCACGCAGCTTCGAAGGCTGCCGCTCTGTCCGCTGAGCTACGGGGCCACGCGGGGAATCGAGGGGTGACCGATGGGACTCGAACCCACAACCACCGGGACCACAACCCGGGGCTCTACCAATTGAGCTACGGCCACCGCGGTGCGGACAGTCTAGCCGCGTAAACGCGGGGGAAACGGCCGGTTTCTCCCGCCAGCCTCCTTCCCCGGCTTGCTCGCGGCTGACCGCACTCAGCCGCGTCCGTCATGCCGGTCGCGGCCGTGAAGGGCGCTACCCTTCGCCTGCGCGCCTGTAGCTCAGGGGACAGAGCGGCGGCCTTCTAAGCCGCGGGTCGGGGGTTCGAATCCTCCCAGGCGCAAAGCTCCCGGCGCCTCGGAAAGGAGAGGCGCCACGACATCAGGACTCCGGAGCAGGTGACACCGGCGGCGGATCCCTTGGTAAGGCCGGCTCGGTCGTCGGTGACGCTCTCGCCTTGCGGTGCTGCTGCCAGTCGATCAGCAAGACCTGGATCGCGCCGGCCACCGGGATCGCGCCTAGGGCGCCGAGGATCCCTGCGACCTTCGCGCCGATGAGGATCGCGACCAGCACGGCAAGTGGCGAGAGCTGCACCGTGCGCGAGTAGACGACCGGCTGGAGGAAGTGGTTCTCGATCTGCTGGTAGACGACGAAGAAGACGACAACCACGATCCCCGCCGTGATCGAGTGGATGAAGGCGACGATGCCGATGATGATCCCGGCGAGGGTCGCTCCCGCAAGCGGGATCAGGTCGAGGATTGCAACGATCACCCCGAGCGCAACGGCGAAGGGCACCCCGAGCGCGAGCAGAACGATCGTCGTCAGCGTGCCGGCGATCACGCTGATCAGCAGGTTTCCGGACACGTACCCGCCGACCGTGCGGTAGATGTCATACCCGACCTTCCGCCAGCGCGGACGGGAATGCTCGGGGAGAAGGCCGAAGATCCGCTCCATCCAGATCGGGCCCTCCAGGAGCATGAAGAACGTGAGGAACGCGATCGTGATCGTGGCGACGACGAGCGAGATCACGCTCTTCGTGATCGAGACTGCCGCCCCGGTGAGGCCGAGCACCTTCGAGGCGCCGCCCTCCTTCACCTGCTCGCGGATCCTCTCGACGATGTGGTACTTCGTCTCGAGGAAGCCGAACCGCCCCTTGCCCTTCGTGAGATCGTCGACGTAGCCGGGCACCGCCTGGACGAAGTCGTTGACCTGATTGACGAGCGTCGGGATGAACACGTAGCCGATCGCCGCGATCCCGAGCAGAGCGAGCGCGTACGTGAGGCCGGCGGCGTACCCCCGCTTCTTGATCCCGCGGCGCATGAACCACTCGACCGCCGGGTTGAGCGCCATGGCGAGGAAGAGTGCGACGAGCAGCCAGGTGATCACCTGACGCGTGACCGACAGCAGGGTCAGCAGTGCCCACGCGGCGATCACGAGCGCAATGACGGCCAGCACCGTCCGCACGCTGAAGCGCACCACGCGTTCCTGGCCCATGGACCAAGGATCGCGACCTCGCCGGACGTCCTCCACGTAGGCTCCCGACATGCCTAACGCAACCCTTCACACGAGTCATGGCCCTATCGAGCTCGAGCTCTATCCGGACGATGCGCCGAAGACAGTTGAGAACTTCGAGACGCTCGCCGGCAAGGGCTTCTACGACGGAGTCATCTTCCACCGCGTGATCCCGGATTTCATGATCCAGGGCGGCGACCCGACCGGTACCGGCTCGGGCGGGCCCGGCTATCAGTTCGAGGACGAGCCGAACCAGCACGCGGTCGAGCGCGGCGCGCTCGCGATGGCGAACGCCGGCCCGAACACGAACGGCAGCCAGTTCTTCATCGTCACCGCGGACGCGTGTCCGTGGCTCGACGGGAAGCACACCGTCTTCGGACGGGTGACCTCCGGGATGGACGTGGTCGACGCGATCTCGATGGTCGAGTCCGACGCGTCGGACCGACCTCGCGAGCCGGTCACGATCCAGCGAGTGGAGCTGGAACCGGCGTAGCCGCTGGCGCCGGCGCACCGACGGGCGAGCGGCGCAGCAGCCAGAACCCGCCCTCGAGGGCAGGGCCGATCGTAAGCGCGAACACGACCGTCCCGATCCCGACCGTCCCGCCGAGGGCAAAGCCGGCCGCGAGAGCAAGCACTTCGATGCCCCCGCGGACGACTCCGAGTCGCAGATGGGTCCGCGCGCCGACGACTACCATCAACGAGTCGCGCGGGCCTGCGCCCATCCACGCGCCCAGGTAGAGCGCCGACGCGATCCCATAGATCGGCATCGCGATCACAAGCAGCGCGATGCGGACGCCGAGGGGGTCATCGGCCAGGCCGTCGATCGCGTCGATCGCGGTCAACGCCTGGACGAAAGCCCCGACGAACACGGAATTCGCCAGTGTGGCGAACCCGATCTTCGCCCCCAGCGACCAGGCCACCGCGAGGACGATTAGCCCGACGACGATATTGGCAGCTCCGAACGAGAGCGGCGTGTGCTCTGCGATGCCCTGGTGAAGGACGTCCCACGGTGAGAGCCCCAGACCTGACTCGAGCTGGCAGACGATTCCGACCGCGAAGAGGAAGAGCCCGACGAAGAGCGAGATCGACCGGCCGACGAGACCGCCGCGCACGCGGGGGGGAACGTGCATCGAGGCCTACGCTAGTCCAGCACCAGGGTCTGACCCGAGGGGTCAGTCCCCTGCGGGGACAGTCCTGCCAAGCGCCCGACCGGGGTCGAACCGGTGATTAGAGCTTGGAAGGCTCTCGTGTTACCGCTACACCACGGGCGCGCACGATTAGCGTACCGCCGGTGGATCCGTATCGCTGGGCCTGGGACGCCGACGCGCTGGTCGTCATTCCGGGAATGGCGGCCGCCTACGCGATCGCGCTGACGCGCTTCCCTGCCCCACGCTGGCGGATCGTGTGCTTCGGGTCGGGGTGTGCGCTGATGCTCGCCGTCCAGATCACGCCGCTCGACACGCTCGCGCTCCATTACCTGCTCGTCATGCACCTACTCCAGAACGTCGTCCTCGCCGAGTGGGGGCCGTTGCTCGTCGTCGTCGGGCTCACTCCCGCGATGGCGCGCGAGCTCGAGCGCATCCCCGGCGCCCGCACGCTTACCCACCCCTTGGTCGCGTTGCCGGTCTGGCTCGGCGCCTACTACGTCTGGCACCTGCCGTGGGCGTACGACGCGGCGCTCCGGCACCAGTGGACGATTCTCCACCTCGAGCATGCGACGTACTTCTTCGCCGGCTGCCTGCTCTGGTGGCCGGTCGTGCACGGCCGGCGCTCGAGCGGCGCGAAGGCCGTCTACCTCTTCGCGGCGTTCGTGCTGGGCAGCCCGCTCGGCCTGCTACTGGCGCTTCTGCCCCACCCCGTCTACCACTTCTACGACCACGTTCCGCGGCTCTGGGGGCTCTCGCCCTTGTCCGACCAACAGCTCGCCGGCGTGACGATGGCCTCGGAGCAGGCGATCGTCCTCTTCGCCGCGCTGGCCTTCTACCTCTTGCGCTTCCTGGACGAGGAAGGCCGGGCCGACACCTACCGCGCGCCGACGGTCAGAGGAGGCAGTCCTCGATCGCCTTGACGTGGTCGTCGAGCGGGTGGATCGACCAGAGGACGACCGCGTTCCCGTAGGCGTGGAGCACGTCGAGAAGACCGATGTTCTTGCCGCGGAAGCGCTGATACGCGCGCACGATCCGCTCGGCGCCGTCCCGGTTGGTGCCGAACGAGACGATTGCGGTGTTGGTGCCGAAGTGGACGGCGAACGAGCCCCCCTCCGCCGCGGAGGCGACCAGATCCGAATTGGGCGGGTTCGTGACCACGCGGCCGCTCTCGACGAGGCAGGCGCGCGTCTTCGCGGCCGAGTACGTCTTCGACCCACCGCCACATCCTGCGACGCCGAGGACGGCGACCAGGACCAGCGGTAGGAGAACACCTCGTCTAGGCATCGCGCGATTCTCTCACGCGTGGCTGATTGCGCCACGCCTCAATCGGCCGGGTCGCAATTTGCGAGAACTTTCCGCGGATGACCTCTTGCATCGACGAGCCGTGACGTCATACAGTGCGGATGCGCCGAGCACGGGGCGTGAGTAGGTCGAAGCCGAGCCGAGCAGCAGGTACGCGCAAGCGGAAGGTTGGTCGGGTCGGTGGACGAAAGCGACACCCGGCTCGGCGAATTTCTGGTCCGGGACGGACCAGCTAGCCCTCGAGCGCACTCCTGAGAAAGAACAAGAGGTTCGCCGGCCGCTCGGCCAGACGCCTCATCAGGTACGGGTACCAGTCTGGACCGAAGGGAGTCGCGGTGAGCACCCGCCGGCCTTCGCGGACGAGCTCGAGCTGGAGCTGCGTTCTGACGCCGTAGAGCATCTGCAGCTCCATTCGGTCAGGGCCGGCGCCGAGCGCGATCGCCTTCTCGATCCGCCGCTCGTCGTGGGTCGCGACCGCGGTGAACGCCGCTTCGGCGACACACCGTTCGACCAGCCGGTCGTAGGCAGCATCGACGTCGGCCTTCTTCGGGTAGGCGACCGAGGCCGGCTCCTTGTAGGCGCCTTTGACGATTCGGAGGTTGGGGTCGAGCGGGAGCAGCGACTCGAGATCGCCGGGCGTCCGGTACAGGTACGCCTGCAGAACGGTTCCGACGTTGTCGTGGCCGGACTCGCGTAAGCGGCGATAGATCCTGAGGGTTGCGTCGACGAGCGGCGAGTCCTCCATGTCGATCCGGACGAAGTTGCCGAGCCGCGCCGCCTCGACCACGAGCCGCTCGACGTTCGAGTAGCCGAGCTCCTCGTCCAGGACCGCGCCGAGGTGGGACAGCTTCACCGCGATGTTCGTCTGGAGCTGCTCCGCCTTGATCCGCCGCAAGATCCCTTCGTACGTCTGCCTGACCTGGTCCGCCTCGGCCGAGTCGGAGACGTGTTCGCCGAGCAGCGTGGTGTTGGTGCGCAGGCCCTGCTCGTTCAGCGCCCGCAGCGTGATCACGACCTGGTCGAGCGTCTCTCCGCCGACAAAACGCGAGGCACCCAGCCGCATCCCGTACTGGTCGACGAAGTGGCGCAGGCGCGGACTGTCCGCGGCGGCGAGAATGAGGCTTCGCAGCACGCCCGCGCTCAGGCGGCCTGGAGCACGCGGTCGAGCAGCGCGTCGAGCTCGTTCCGCTCCTCGACGGTAAGCCCTCGCAGAGGCGGCCGCACGTCTTCGCCGATCTGCACCCCGCGCCGGACAAGGACGTGCTTGAGCGCCGCATGCCGCGGGAACCGGTCCACCTCTGCCCGCAGCGAGCCGGGGTCGACGGCCTCGCCGCGAACGGCGGCGGCGACGATCTCGGGAAATGCCGAAGCGAGGGCCGAGACCGCACCGACAGCCCCTGCGTCCTTGCCCCGCCCGATCAGACCCTCGTACCCGACGAAGACGTCGAGCCCCTCGACGAGGTAGGGCTCGAGCTGATCCCAGGTGCGGTCGGAGACCTTCATCCCGGCGAGATTGGGCGCGCGCTCCCGTAGCCGCTCGACGACCGCGGGCGGCACCGCGTAGCCGCTCGTGATCGCGAACTCGTAGACGTAGAAGGGCAGCGGCGCACACGCCGCTGCTGCGGCAGCGAAGTGCTCCACCTGGGACGGCTCGTCGAGCGCGAAGTACGGCGGCGCGATCACGGCGACCGCGTCGGCTCCGATCTCGGCCGCGTGCGAGGCGAGCGCGACCGTGTCGGCGGTGGACTGGGCGCCTGCGTGCACCGCGATCTGTAGCCGGCCCGCCGACGCCTCGAGGAAGAGCTCGGCGGCGCGCCGGCGTTCCGGGACGGTGAGCAGGATTCCCTCGCCGTTCGTTCCGAGCGCGAGGAGCCCGTCGAGGCCGCCGCCAGCCAGGAAGTCGGCGACGGGCCCGAACCCATCCGCATCCAGAGCGGCTCCGCCGTTCGCGAGCGGTGTGACCGAGGCGGCGAGCGCTCCCTTCAGCACGCGCGCGACTCTATCGGCCGTCGACGGAGAAGTGCTGGTAGTCCCGGACCGAACCGGCCCAGCTCCCTCCCCATCCCCAGCCGACAGACCGGAACGCGTCGACAAGCACACCGCCTTCGTAGGCCATGCCGGGTCGGTGTCGCGAACGGTCGAGATAGGACACGCTTGCCCGGTGGGAGCTCGTCCCACCGCTCACGTACGGGTTCTCGATCGGGTTGACGTCGATCGCCCGGCCGTACGCGTGGTTCGACCAGCGCGTCGAGCCGGTTGCCGTGCGGCAGTTGAACGCCGACGTGTTGTCGGCCTCGATCGACCGGAAGTCGTCGCCGCCGTACCGGTCGACGGGCTCCATGCGACGGATCGGGAACCGCGCCGCGTAGAGCTGTGCGAATGTGGCCACGAGCGCCCGCGCCGCGTCGCGGTTCGCGATCAGCTTGCCGGTGTGGTCGCGACCGTCGAAGCCGCGGTATGTCAGCGTGATCAGGCGGAGGTCGGACAGCGCGACCGGGCAGCCGCGGTGCCAGGAGACGCCGACCATCTGCGTGCGCATCGGCGGCGGGATCGGTCGGACGCGGGCGTGGTAAGCCGACGAGAGGACGGCGACCAAGAGGACTGTCGCGAGACCCACCAGTCGGGGCGGGCAGACTCGAACTGCCGACTTCTGCCTCCCAAAGGCAGCGCTCTACCAGGCTGAGCTACGCCCCGCGTGCCCTCAGTGTAGGCGGA
>JBKPPY010000114.1:0-5226 GCA_046733845.1 Actinomycetota bacterium
CTCGAATCCGTCGATCCCGGGGAGGCCGACGTCGAGGACGACCAGCCTGACCGGATGGCGGCGAAGCTCGGCGACCGCCTCCTCCCCCGTCCGGAGCCAGAGCACGCGCCAGCCGGCCTGCTGCTCGAGGTACTGCTTGACGAGACGCCCGATCGCGTCGTCGTCCTCCACCAGGAGGAGCACGCTTCCGGTCGCCTTGCCCACCTACCTACCCAGTGCCCTCGACCTGGATCAGGTTCGCGCGCGCGTTCGCGCGCCGTACGACGAGCACGCGCATCGGAGGACGGAGCTGCGACACGTCGGTCACTGCCGGCGAACCGGTTACCCTGGCTCGGGGCGAGACCGCGATCGTGATTGTGGTGCCGTCCTGCTCACTCAAGACGAGCGAGCGACGCGTCGCCGAGACGATCACGCCACGGTCGATGCGGAAATCGTTGATCGCGCCGCCCGGCGCCTGGAGGATCACCTCGGCGCGAATCATCCGCGGTCCGAAGAAGCGGTCGATCAGCGCCCTCGGGAGGGCAAAGCCTCCCTGGGCCAGCCAGAAGAACGCGTTCACCGCCACGAGGGCGCAGAGCAGGACGGCGAAGCGGCGGCGCGTCATGGTCACATGATCGTCACCGTTCCGGATCCGGACGTAATGAGACCGTAAAACGTGTATTTCAGGTGCTGCTGTATTCCGGGCCCGAGCCACCTTCGGGCGGCGTCAGGCGGCCGCCCTTGGCCGTGATCGCACCGCACTGAACGCAGTTCGACGGGGTGACCTGGACCTGCACCTTGCCGGCGTCCTCTGGGCCGATCTCGTACACCTGCGCCGGGCACATGCGGGCCCAGAGCTCGGCAACGTCCCGGGGCACGCGCGTCTCGATGCGGATGTGGCTCGGCTGGTCGTCGCGCGTCTTGTTGCCGGATGCGAAGACAGACGAGAGCTTGTCGAAGGTCAGCTTGCCGTCCGGCTTGGGGTAGGAGGCGGCCCGGCCGGTGGTGAGCAGCTCCTGCTCGGTGTCGCGCTCGAGCCGCTGGTCCTTCGGCGGCAGCTTCCCGAACGAGGTGATCGCGCCCCCGGCGAGCGCGCTCCCGAACCAGAAGCCACGCGAGAAGGCCGGGCGCACGTTCCGGACCCGCTTCAGGTCCTTCCAGATGTAGCTCTCCCGGATCGTCTGGTCGTAGGCGTCCAGCGCACCTCGCCGACCGGCGGACTCGCCGGGCTGGAGGGCCTTGTACGCCGCTTCCGCGGCCAGGCGGCCCGACTCCAGCGCGTAGTGAATCCCCTTGAGCGCCGGGACGTTGACCATCCCGACGCCATCCCCGCAGAGCAGCAGGCCGGGCGCGTTCAGCCGCTTGGGCAGCGACAGGAATCCGCCCTCGGGGATCGTCTTCGCCCCCCATTCCAGCCGCTCGCCTCCGTCGAGGATCTTGCCGATCTTCGGGTGCGTCTTCAGCTGCTGGAGGACGTCGTGGACCGACAGCTCGGCATCGCGATAGTCCAGGCCGACGACCATCCCGATCGTGACCAGGTCGGCGCCCATCGGGTAGACGAACGAGCCGCCGAACTCGCGGTACTTCTTGCCCGAGCGAAGCGGCCAGCCCATCGTGTGGATGATCCGGTCGAGCGGCTTGGCGACCTTCCAGACCTCCTTCACGCCGAGCGCCCAGACCTGCGGATTCGCACCCTGGAGGCCGAAGCGCTCGATCGCGGCGCCGGTCAGGTGGCCCTGCGTCCCTTCGGCAAGGACGGTGACGCGGGCGAGCAGATCCGAACCCGGCTCGAAGTTCCCCAGCTCCTCGCCGTTCCGGCCTCGGCCCCGGTCGCCGGTGCGGACGCCGCGCACCCGCCCGTCCGCGACCAGCAGCTTCGTCGCAGGCGTCTCGGGGAGGATCGTGGCGCCGCCCGCTTCTGCCTCGGCGCCGAGGAAACGGCCGAGCTGTGCGAGCGAGACGATGTAGTTGCCGTGGTTCCGCATCGTCGGCGGCGCCGGGATGCGGAAGGAGCGCTTCTCCGTGAGGAAGTACACCGACTCGTGGACGACCTCGTCGTAGTGCGGCATGTCGTCGAAGCGCCGACTGCCGTTGAAGAGCCGCCTCAGGCCGCGCGGGTTGACCACCGCGCCTGAGAGGAGGTGCGAGCCCGGCTGCTTGCCCTTCTCGACCACGGCCACCGGTACGTCGCCGAGCCGCTTCGCGGTCTCGGGATCCTCCGCGAGTAGCTGGCCGAGCCGGATCGCGCAGGCGAGCCCGGCCGGGCCGGCGCCGACGATCAGGATCCCGACGTCGATCGGGTCACTGTCCGTCGGCCGCGCGATCGCCTCCTCGACGCGCCACGGCGGCGGATAGTTGGCCGGGACGGAGCCCATCAGCGTCAGCTGCCCCTTTTCGCCCGGACGAGCTCGGTCAGCTTCGGCACCACCTGGTGTACGTCGCCGACCACGCCGAGGTCGCTGAACTCGAAGATCGGGGCGTTGGCGTCCTTGTTGATCGCGACGATCACGTTCGAGCCCTGCATACCCACCTTGTGCTGGATCGCTCCGGAGATCCCGCACGCGACGTACAGCTTGGGCGAGACGCTCTTGCCGGTCTGGCCGACCTGGGCCGCGTACGGGTACCACCCGGCGTCGACGACCGCGCGCGTCGCGGCTACCGCTCCGCCAAGCGCCTTCGCCAGGTCTTCGACCAGGGCGAAGTTCTCAGGCCCGCCGAGGCCGCGCCCGCCGGCGACAATCACGTCCGCCTCCTCGATCGAAGGGCCAGCCTGCTCCTCGTGGGCTTGCTCGAGCATCGTTGCCGCCGTCGAGAAGTCCTCGAGCTCGACAGGGGCCTGGACGACTTCTGGCTCGCCTCCGTTCGCGGACGGCTCAAAGGTTCCGGCCCGAACGATGCCGATCGCAGGCGATCCCTTCCAGCCGACGTCGACCACAACGGAGTCGCCGAGTGCCGGGCGCTTCCCGACCAGGCGTCCGTTGTCGCGAACCAGGTCGACGAGATCCCAGTTGAGACCGCCGTCGAGCCGCGCGGCCAGGCCGGCGGCGACGTCGGCGGCGAGGACGGAGGCGCCGAACAGGACCGTGTCGTAACCGCCCGCGGACACGACCTTCGCGAGAACGTCCACCCGCGGCTGCGGGAGGGGCGCCTCGAGGGCAGGATCCTCCGCGACCCAGACCTTCGCGGCGCCGTGCCGGCCGGCATCCGCTGCCAGTGCGGATGCGCCGGCGCCGACGATTGCCGCCGCGACCTCGTCGTCGCCGAGCGACGCCGTCTTCGCGAGTACGCCGAGCGAGCCTTTCTGGAGCTCGCCCTCGTGTTGCTCGAGAAACACGAGTGTGCTCATGAATCGGTCTCCTGGATCTTCGACGCTTTCCCGTCGCCGCGACCGACATGGCGGGCGCGGCACAGACGCATAGGCCGGTTCATACGAGCTTGTGCTCCACGAGGAAGTCGAGGATCTGCTGCGCCCCGCTGCCGTCGTCGTCGATCTTCCGGCCTTCAGCACGCGCCGGCGGATCTCCGAGTGCCAGCACCTCGGTCTTCGACCCGGCCTCCCCGGCAAGGTCGGCCGGCACATCGAGGTCGGCGAGCGAGAGCACGTCCTGCGGCTTCGACTTCGCGCCCATGATCCCCTTCAGGGACGGATAGCGCGGCTCGTTGATCGCGTCCGAGACGGCGACCACTGCCGGCAGCGGAGCTTCGATTCGGTCATAGCCGAACTCCGTCTGCCGCTTCACCGTCGCCTTGCCGTCGGCAACCGTCAGCTCCGCCGCCTGCGAGACCATCGGCAGCCGGAGCCGGTCGGCGACCGCCGCCCAGAGGACGGCGCCGTCGGAGTCGGACGACTGCTGGCCGAAGAGGACGAGCTCGGGGCCCTCGCGCTCGAGCGCCGCGGCCAGCACGCGGCCCGTCGCGAGCAGGTCCGATCCGGCGGCCGCATCGTCGCTGATCAGGACCGCCCGGTCGGCTCCCATCGCGAGCGCCTTGCGGAGCGAGTCGACCGCGCCGGCAGGAGCGAGCGACACGACCACGACCTCGGAGTCGGGGTTGGCCTCCTTCACCCGCAGCGCCTCCTCGACCGCGTTCACATCGAACGCGTTCAGCGCGGCCTCGCCCGAGCGGTCGAGCCGCATCGACCCGGGATCGATGCGGCGAGCGGAACCCGCCTCGGGAACTTCCTTCACGCAGACCGCGATCTTCACGCCGCGGTACTACTACCGCATCGGTACCAGAGCTTGCTCTGGCTCCGATCCCGCTTCGCGCCGGGCCGGCTGGTACTGTCCGACCCTTCCGAGCCCGCCCCGGAGCCGATGCGTCACCGCCGGAGCACAGTCCGTGGGGTCCTCGTGATCCTTGCTGCCGCCCTGATCGCCGGGCCGGCTGCGGCCTCTCCGCATTCGGGGGGCGTCCGGAAGCTGATCGTCTTTCCGGTCGTCGGGCCGTATCGCTACACGAACGACTTCGGCGACCCGCGGCCGCAGGGCCGGCACGAGGGCAATGACATCCTCGCCCCGAAGAAGTCGCCGGTCGTCGCCGTCGAGGACGGCAAGATCAAGTTCTGGACGACCTCGGCGCGCGCCGGTTGCATGCTCTACCTCTACGGCGCCAGCGGCACGACGTACCTCTACATCCACCTGAACAACGACGTGACGATTGCGAACGACAACCGCGGCAGGTGCGTCGCCGGCGGCTCCTACTGGCCCGGCCTGAAGGACGGCGCGAAGGTCGTCGCCGGCCAGGCGATCGGCTTCGTGGGCGACTCGGGCGACGCCGACGGCACGCCCCATCTGCACTTCGAGGTCCACCCACACGACGGCGGGCCGACGAACCCCTTCCCCTACCTGAACACGGCGACGCGAATCCTGTTCACCGCTCCGCCGGGCAGCGCGGTCACGCTGTCGCTGAAGGGGACGATCCTCTCCGCCGACGAGACGCACCTGACGATGAAGGTGCAAACGGCGACCGTGTTCCCATCCGGCCTGAAGCTGCTCGGGCTGCGCAAGCCGATGATGCTGACGTTGACGCCGACGGCGCTCGTCGACATCCCCGGCTCGGCGGCCGGCGGCGTCGCGTCGCTGACCGGCAGGCCGGCGATCGTGCTGACGTTGCCGGCCAAGACGATGCTCGACACCCAGGCGGCGAAGGACGGCGCCTTCTCCGCCGCCCGCGTCGTGCTCGCGGCCGCCTGAGCTAGCGTCCCTGAAAGCGGGGCTTGCGCTTGTCCGAGAAGGCGGTCATTCCCTC
>JBKPPY010000115.1:0-10398 GCA_046733845.1 Actinomycetota bacterium
ACCAACAACGGCGGCTCGGCGCTCTCCACCACCGACCCCGCTGGTCGCGTGCCTACAAGTGGGCGCCGATGACGGCCGTGACCCGCCTGCTCGAGATCGGAATTCGCGTGGGCCGGACCGGCGCTTTGAACCCCTGGGCTGTGATGGAGCCGGTCGAGGTCGGTGGCGTCACGGTCTCGCGCGCGACGCTCCACAACGAGGAGGACATCAACCGCAAGCAGATCCGCGAAGGCGACGACGTAATCGTCCAGCGCGCGGGCGATGTGATCCCGCAGATTGTCGGCCCGGCGGGCGCACATCGGTCCGGGACGAAGGAGTTCCGGATGCCGAAGAAGTGCCCGCTCTGCGGCACGGAAATCGTCAAGCCCGAAGGGGAGGTGATGCACCGCTGTCCGAACCGGGCCTGCCCTTCCCGCGGCCTCGAGACCCTGATCAACTGGACTGGGATCGCCGACATCGAGGGCGTCGGCGAGCAAACGATCCGCGTGCTCTGGAACAAGGGGCTCGTCCGCTCGCTCCCGGACCTCTATCGGCTGACGAAGCAGCAGCTGCTCGAGCTGGAGGGGTTCGCGGAGATCTCGGCGACGGCTGCGATCGAGTCGGTCCAGCGCTCGAAGCAGGTGCCCTTCTCGCGCGTGCTGCTCGGCCTCAACATCCCCGGCCTGGGGTGGGTGCTTGCCCAGAACCTCGCCCGCCACTTCGGTGACGTCGACCGCCTGATCTCCGCGAGTCAGGAGGATGTGGCCGAGGTCGAAGGCTTCGGGCCCGACCGCGCCGAGATCGTCGTCGAATGGTTCGCCGACGAGCAGAACCGCGCGCTCGTGCAGGAGCTGCGCGACCTCGGCCTCCGGTTCGAGATCGGCGAGGAGGATCGGCCGGCGGAAGGGCCGCTCACCGGCTCGACCTATGTGGTCACCGGCACGCTCGAGTCGATGTCCAGAGAGGAGGCGACGGCGGCGTTGGAGGCGAAAGGCGCCAAAGTCACCGGCTCGGTCTCCAAGAAGACGACCGGTTTGATCGTCGGCGAGGAGCCGGGGGCATCGAAGCTGACCAAGGCTCAGCGGGAAGGCGTACCGCTCGTGACCGAGGCGGACTTCCTGACCCTGATTGGGTAGTCCGGATCGGTCTGGGTCCGGGTCGCCGCAAAGATAGGACCCGCGCCCCATGGAGAGGCCCTGCGCCGACCGGATAATCGGATGAGTGCCCGGAGGAGATCTGCACAACGATGCCGTGCTCGGCAACGTCCGGCGGCTGTGCGACCAGCCGTCGGCGTCGCTCGGGGATGTCGAGCGTGTCCTGACCGACGGCTACGCCCGCGTGTTGAGGACTGAGGACGACCGGCGCCGTCTCCGCGGTCGTCTCCAGGAGCGTGCGGTGACGGTCTCCTCGGACGGCTCGCCGGACGAAGCGCTCGAGATCAGGACGCTCGCGCAGGGCATCGCCCGCGCGGACAGCGAGATCGAGGAGCTCCGCGACGCGCTGCGCATGCTCGCGGCGAAGGCGAGCAGCCTGCGCGTGTAGACCGAACCGGGGACAGGTCTGTCAGCCCTGTCCCTCTCTGTGCTCATGATCAGGCGAGGCCGCTCCGCACTGCGTAGACGGCGGCCTGGATCCGGTTCTGGATCTGCAGCTTCATCAGGATGTTCGAGATGTGGTTCTTGACCGTCTTCGGGCTGATCACCAGCTCGGCGGCGATCTGCGCATTGTCCTTCCCGTTCGCGATCAGCTTCAGCACCTCGAGCTCGCGGTCCGAGAGCTCCGCCCGGATCGTGTCCGCCATCTCCAGGTCCGCCGTCGTAGCCCGAACCCGCTGGAGCACCTTCGAGGCGATCGTCGGTGAGATCAGCGATGCGCCGACGGCCGCCGAGTGAATGCCGGAGACGACGCTCTCGATCGTCGCGTCCTTGAGCAGGTAGCCGCACGCGCCGGCGACGATCGCGTCCATCACGTCGGCGTCCTGGTCCGAAATGGTCAGGACGATCACGCGCGTGAGCGGCGACTGCGTGGTGATGTGGCGCGTCGCCTCGACGCCGCTCATCTTCGGCATGTTCAGATCCATGACGACGACGTCGGGCGCCGCCTCGCGGACGAGCCGCACGGCCTCGACGCCGTCCGCGGCTTCGCCCAGCACCTGGATGCCTTGCTGCTCCTCGAGCAGGTTGCGAAGCCCCGTTCGGAACAGGTCGTGGTCGTCGACGAGCACGACGCGAACGTCGTCCCGCGAACCGTTCATAGCGTCGGCCATGTTCCCCCCGCGCGCCGCACGCGGCGAATCTTACGCTCGCGGCGGCTTCGCCGCCTAGCTCGCTCCCACGGGGGAAACGGCCGGTTTCCCCCGTGAGCCCCCTTCCCCAAGGTCTCCGCGCTCCCGGCAAACGGGAATGTGCCGCGCCCGCCATGTCGGTCGCGGCCACGAAACCGCCGTAAGAAAGCGATCAGTGGAAGGTGATCGTCAGAGTGCGACCGAAGGTGGCCGCGGCTGCGCACGACTTGATCCACACATCGATCCGCCGGCCCTGGACGCCCCCGCCGGTGTCGGCCGCGACTCCCTCGCCGTAGCCCGGAATCGTCATCCGCGTCCCGAGCGGGATGACGGACGGATCGGTGGCGACGATGCCGGGGCCGACGGGCAGGCCGGTCGCGGTCGTCCCCTTCAGGCAGTACCCGGTTGCGTAGACCGTCATTGTCCCGCCCGGTCGCGGCGGCGGTGGGGCAGCCTCCGGGGTGGTCGGAGTGGTGCCCGCGACCGATTCGACCGGGGCCGGCGGCGGCACCGATGCGTCGGCGGCGTCGTCGGTGGCCGGTGCAGCAGCAGGCTGGGAGGCAGCCGCCGTCGACGACCCAGCAGCATCAGTCGAACTCTCGTGCTCGATCTGCTGCGCCTTCGCCCGCGCCTGAGCCGCCTGCTCCTCCAGTCGGGAGATCTGTGCTGCGGTCAGCTCCTGCTCGCGCCGGAGGCGGTCCAGATACGCGGCACGCTCGGAGTGCGCCGCCTCGAGTCCGGCGGTGGTCGAGGAGAGCCGGGCGCGAACCTCGTTCGTCCGCGCGATCTGTGTGATCAGCTGCCCCCGGACGACGACGAGGTTGGCGCGCGCTGACCGAGCCTGGTCGATCACCGCCTGGGTCGCCCGCCGCGCTCTGTGCACGGCGTCGAGGGCGTCGATCGCGTTCTCCAGCGACGTGGCCCCCAGCATGACTGCGATCGCATCCGGCGTCCCCTGCTCGTACAGGTAGCGGAGCTGGTCGCCGAGGTTCCGCTGAGCGCTGGCCATCGTCCGCCGAGCCGCCTGCAGCCGGCGCTTGATGGAAGCCTGGGTGCGCGCGAGCGCACTGGCACGGTTCTGGACGCGTGCGAGCTCCGAACGTGCCTGGGCCAGGCGGCTCTCGAGCCCGTACAGCTGAACGACGGCGGCGCGCGACTCTGCGGCCAGCGACGCTTGGCGCTGGCGCAACTGACCGACGCCGGGGCTCTGCGCCGGAACAGCCGGGACGCCGAGCACCAGGAGGAGTCCGGCGAGCACGACGAGAACGAGGAGTTTGTGCCGGTGTGTCACGAAGAGCCGCACGACGTTACCAGACCCCCACTGGCCGAGAAGGGCTGCTCGTTGGCGGAATTGGCACGTTTTGGGGTCTCTTGCCGGTTGCCCCTGTCCGTTGCCCTTGCTAGGGTGCTGCCTTCGTGACGTACCGGCCCCTCCCGGTGCGCCTGTCGAGAGTGGTGTGGGGAATCGCTTCGCGCGCCCGCAGACGGCAGGCAACCTTCGTATGCTTCGCGCTCCTTGCGTCGGTGCTTGCTGCGCTGGGCGCGCAAGTGGCGCGCGCGGAGCCGCCGGCGATCTCTGCGAAGCGGGCCGAGGCGCAGCGCGTGCTTGGCGAGATCCACGACCTCGACGTCCAGATGGAGAAGGCGATCGAGGCGTACAACGCCGCCACGGACGAGCTAGCCGCGATCGAGCGCGAGAGCAACCTGAACGCGCAGCACCTCGTGATCGCCAAGCACAACCTGTACGTCTCGCAGCGTCGGCTCGGTGCCCGTCTGCGCGCCTTGTACACCCAGGGTGAAGAGGACTCGACCCTCGCGATCCTGCTCGGCTCGCATTCGATCGGCGACTTCCTCAACCGCGTCGAGACGGTGAACAGCGTCTCGTCGCAGGATGCGCAGGTGGTTTCTGAGATCAGGCAGTTCAAGCACGACGTCGTCATCCGGGCCGCGCAGCTGAAGCGCGCGCACGCACGACAGGAGCAGGTCGTCGCCGTGCGCGCATCGACGAAGCACCAGATCGAGTCGGGACTCGCGGAGCGGCAGCAGCTGCTCAGCTCGATCAAGGGCGAGATCGAGCGCCTCCAGCGCGAGGAGGCAGAGCGTCAGGCTCGACTCAAGGCGGAAGCAGAGGCGAGGCTGGCTGCCCAGCAGGCGGCGCAGGAACGCGCCGTCCAGGCCGCTCGGGCGCAGGACGTCGTCGGCGCCTCGGCGGTGTCGCCTGACGGTGTGGTGACGGTCGCGCCGCCGTCGCAATACGGCGGCGTGGTTGGGATCGCGATGCAGTACCTGGGCACGCCCTACGTCTGGGGCGGCTCCTCTCCCGGCGGCTTCGACTGCTCCGGCCTCGTCATGTTCGTCTACGCGCAGGTTGGCGTTTCCCTGCCCCACAACGCCGCTGCCCAGTTCAATTACGGCGTCCCGGTCTCGACCGACCAGCTCGAGCCCGGCGACCTCGTCTTCTTCGACGGGCTGGGACATGTGGGGATCTACATCGGCGGCGGACAGTTCATCCACGCGCCGCATACCGGCGACGTGGTGAAGATCTCCAGCCTGAGCGACTCCTGGTACGCGGCCACGTTCGTAGGCGCGCGCCGGATTACCTAGTCAGCAGGTCGAATCGCAGGCCGGGCAAAGCCCGGCCGCTTGCTCGCGCTCCGCGCGGGTACTGCCACGGCCAGCAGGGATCTGGATGAGCTTTGCGTGACGACTCCTGGTCACGTGGCTTCCTTCGCGGCGAAAAGCCGCTCGATCGCGTCCGCGAAGTGCTCTTGCACGACGCGGCGCCTCAGCTTGAGCGTCGGCGTCACCTCGCCCTCCTCGGCCGAGAAGTCCCGCGGCAGCACTTCGAAGCGCTTCACCTGCTCGTAGCGCGACCGCCCGCGGTTCACCTCGTCGACGATTCCCTGGACGAGCGCGTCGACGTCCTCGCCGCCGTTGGCGCGCCACTTCGCGACCTCGTCCTGGTCGAGGGTGATGAGGGCCGCGACGTAGGGCCGGCGGTCGCCGAGGACGATCGCCTGGGAGACGTACCGCGACGACTTCAGGTCGTTCTCGATGTTCTGAGGCGCGATGTTCTTGCCGCCCGACGTGACGAGGATGTCCTTCTTGCGGTCGGTGATCGTGATGAAGCCGTCCCCGTCGATTTCGGCGATGTCCCCCGTCCGCAGCCAACCGTCCTCGCCGAGGACTTCGCTCGTCGCTTCCGGATCCTTGAGGTAGCCGGCGAAGACGGTTGGACTGCGCATCTCCAGCTCGCCGTCCTCGGCCAGTCGGACCTCCACCCCCGGAAGCGGGCGGCCGACCGTGCCAAACCGGTAGGCGTCGGGCCGGTTGGTCGAGCAGGCGGTCGTGCACTCGGTCAGGCCGTAGCCCTCGTAGATCGGGAGGTCGAGCGCGGCGAACAGGTCGATCACATCGCGTGCGAGCGGCGCTCCACCCGAGCTCGGGAGGTGGAGACGGCCGCCGAAACGCGTCTTGACCTTCGAGTAGACGAGCCGGTCGGCGATCTTGTGCCGTAGGGCCAGCGCGCGCGGAATCGGCTCGCCCGCCTGTCGCCGGCGGCTCACGTCGCGGCCGACGTCGAGCGCCCAGTCCGCAATCTTGCGCGTCGGTCCGTGGGCGTCCGCGAGGCCGGCGAGGACTGCGGTGTGGACCTTCTCGTAGACGCGGGGGACGCTGGGGAAAAGGGTGGGGCGGACGGCGGTGAGCGCCTCGCCGACCTGTAGCGGATCGCGGCAGAAGGCGAGCGTGTAGCCGACGTGAATCGCCTGGAGGTGGATCAGGCGGCCGTAGTTGTGGGCGAGCGGTAGGTAGAGGAGGAGAGTGTCCTCGGGGCCGACGAAGCGGTGCTCCAGCTTGTCGACGACGGTCGCCATCTCGTAGTAGTTGCGATGGCGGATCATGCAGCCCTTCGGCGGGCCGGTCGTTCCCGACGTGTAGATGTAGGTGAAGAGGTCCTCTTCGTCGACCAGCGCCTCCGCCTCGGCGAGCGCCGTCGGATGGGCTGCCCCGTGCTCGCGTCCGCGCTGCTCCAGGTCGGGCAGGTCGGCGAACGTCAGTACGTGCCGGAGGCCCGTGAGTCGGCTTCGGACCTCGTCGATCTTCGAGCGCTGCTCGTCGTCTTCCACGAGCACGCCGACCGCCTCCGAGTGAGCGACCACGTAGGCGGCATCCTGTGCAGAGCTGTTCGCGTAGACGGGAGCGCCGATCGCTCCGATCAGGCCGAGCGCGAAGTCGAAGAGACACCATTCGAGGCCGGTCGTGGCCATGATCGAGAACGCATCGCCCTTGCGGACGCCGAGGGCGAGCAGGCCGTTTGCGATCTCGACGACGCGACGAGCCGCCTCCGGCCATGAAACCGGCGTCCATGCGCCGTCGCGTTCCGCGAGGTAGGGCGGCCGTGCGGAGGCTCTGGCCGCCGCATCCCGCCACAGCGTGCCGATCGTCCGCCCTCCGGCCATCGCGCGGAAGCGTAGTCCGCGGGAGGGAAGTGGGAATCCGCCTAGAATTGCAAGTTCCCATGCGGACGACCTGGAACGGATCGATCAGCTTCAGCCTGGTCACCATCCCCGTCGGCTTGGCGCCGGCGACGAAGCCCTCGGCGCGCGCTTCCGACGTGTCCTTCCGTCAGCTGCACGTCGAGTGCAAGACTCCGATCAAGAACCGGCGCTGGTGTCCGTTCCACGAGCGCGAGGTCGAGAGCGACGAGATCGTCAGGGGTTGGGAGGTCTCGAAGGGCCAGTTCGTGATCGTCGACGACGCCGACCTCGAGGCGATCGAGCGTCAGAACACGTCGCGCTCGATCGACATCGAACGATTCGTCCCGCTCGGCGACGTCGATCCCGTGTATTTCGACCGCACCTACTTCCTCGTACCCGCCAACGCGGCCGCCGCTCTTCGCCCCTATGTGCTGTTCCGTGACGTGCTCGCCGAGGAGGGCGTCGGCGCGATCGGCCGGTTCGTCCTGGCCGGCAAGGAGAAGCTCTGCCTGATCCGGCCCAAGGGCGATGCGCTCGTCCTGGAGACGATGTTCGTCGCCGAGGACGTCTACTCACAGGCGGAAATCGACGAGGCCGCCGGCGAGGCGACCGCACCGAAGAAGGCAGAACTCGACCTCGCCCGCCAGCTCGTCGAGAGTCTCGTCGGCGAGTTCGACCCGCGGGAGCAGCTGACCAGCGAGTACCGCCAGGATCTGAAGAAGATGCTCGAGGCGAAGCTCGCCGGCCAGCCGATCGAGGAGCCGGAGGAGGTCGAAGAAGCGCCGGTGATCGACCTGATGGCCGCGCTCAAGCAGAGCGTCGCGGAGGCAAAGAAGCGCAAGGAACCGGCCGAACCGGCCACCAAGCCGCGCGCCAAGCGCGCCGCCGCGAAGAAGTAGCGAACCTCAACAAGATCCCTTCTGGCCGTGGCAGCTCCCCGCCGGGAGGCGAGCGGGCGGCCGGGCTTCGCCCGGCCTGCGATGCGAAGCAACTAGTGCTTCGTCAACGCGCCGATCGCCTGAAGCTGCGCCTGGAAGAGCGATTTGTCGATCTTGCCCTGGTAGATCGGGACGCCTTCCTGCAAACAGACTCGGATCACCTCCGTCCGATCGATCCCGAGTTCCTTCGACAGCTCTTCAGGCGTGAGGTGATTCGGCATGACGCTCCTTCCAGATCATGAGCACAGAGAGGGACAGGTCTGCCAGACCTGTCCCCGGTTCCCGATGATGAGCACAGAGAGGGACAGGTCTGCCAGACCTGTCCCCGGTTCCCTTGGAACGAGAAAACCCGTCTGCGCCGCTGTCGCTGTGACAGGGACGCCGACGGGCTCGGTCGAAGCCTTCCGGTTGCTGGTGCGGGAGATCAGAGGTCCCGCTCCTCCGGAGAAAGCATGGTCACTTCTGAGGATACTCCCCGGCGGCGACAACCTCAAACGGGGTTCGGCAGCTCGATGAACTCCCACTCGAGGTCGAAGCGGTCGGCCAGGCGGGTCGTGAGCGCCTGGACGCCGAGTCGCTCCGTCGCGTAGTGGCCGGCGGCGACGAACGTGATCCCGAGCTCGCGCGCAAGGTGGAGACTCGGCTCCTCGGGCTCGCCGGTCAGCAGGAGGTCGTAGCCCGCGGCGGCCGCGTCCGCCAGGTGTCGGCCTCCGCTCCCCGAGACGATCGCGACGCGCTCGACCGGGTCGGGCCCTTCAGCGAACACGAGCGGCTCGAGCGCGATCCGCTCCCTGACCCGGTCCAGGAAGGTGGCCAGCGGCTCGGGCGCGGGCAGCCGGCCGGCGCGGCCGATTCCCACGAATGGCTCGTCGCCGGCGAGCCCCAACTCGTGGGCGAGAAGCGCGTTGTTTCCCACCTCCGGGTGGGCGTCGAGTGCCAGGTGATAGGCGGCGAGTGTCAGGTCGGCGGTGAAGAGCGCCTCTAGTCGTCGCCGGACACGCAGGTCGATCACGCGTGGCTCGCTGTCCCAGAAGAGGCCGTGGTGGACGAGGACGAGCTGGGCTTCGACCACCGCGGCGCGCCGGAACAGCTCCAGCGAGGACGAGACCGCGCAGGCGATCTTCGTGACCTCGTCTGCACCCGCGACCTGCATCCCCTGCGGCCCGTAGTCCCGAAAGGAGTCGAGATCGAGGAGCTCGGCCGCGTACTGAAGGATCTCGTCGCGCCCGGCCATCGAGGAGCGATTGTGTCAGTCGCTCGGGTACCCTGTATCCCGCCTCGGGGTGTGGCGCAGCCTGGTAGCGCGCTCCGTTCGGGTCGGAGAGGTCCCCAGTTCAAATCTGGGCACCCCGATAAGCGTGGGGGAACCCAGGGTTCCCCCACGAGCCACTTCCTTTCGCTCGCTCGCGTCGCCTGCTGACGGCGCGCGGTCGCGGGCCGCGCCCGCCATGTCGGTCGCGGCGGCAGACCGCTCTTGGACGGGGGATTCTTAGCTTCCTCTCAGCGTTCTCTCATTTGGCGGGCCTAGGTTTGCCTGCATGGAGTTGAGACCGTACGGCCTCATTCCCGACGGGTTCCGTGGAGACGGGACACCGTTCCGTGGCGCGCTCGTGGAGCATGCCGACCGGGGCGGTCCCGACGCGCTCGTGTGGGCAATCTTCGCGCTCCTGCTCGTGCTGCTCTTGCTCGCGATCGCGTCGCTCGCTTTCGACCTCTACCACCGCCATCGCGATCCGCAGTCGGCCCCCGAATCGGTCGGGGACGGGCCGCCGCCCACGCACGGCCCCTCGAGCGGTGCGTTGACATTGTTGGACGACCGCTATGCGCGCGGCGAGATTCCCCGCGATGACTACCTGCAGGCGAGGGACGACCTTCGCGGGGTGACCGACGCGCCAACGCAGGTGATCCCGCCCGAGCCGAAGCCTGCCTAGATCCAGCTCGACCACCCGCGACGTGTAAACCTCGGGGCGTGTCCCTACGGGCCGTCCTGTTCGACGTCGACTTCACGCTGGCGAAGCCCGGCCCCGATCTGGGGCCGGAGGGGTATGGGCGGCTGGGGAAGCGGCACGGCCTCGAGCTCGACCCGAGGCTGTATCCCGAAGCGCGGGCGGCTGCGATCGCCTCGCTCGAGCGTCATCCCGAGCTCCGGCACGACGAGGAGCTCTGGTTCGCGTTCACCGAGCGGATCGTCCGCGGCATGGGCGGTGACGCCGACGGCGCGAGAGACCTCGCGATCGAGATGACCCGAGCCTGGGAGCGCTCTGAGAACTTCGACCTCTACGACGACGTCCTCCCCGTACTGGGTGAGCTGCGTGCGAAGGGGCTGAAACTCGGGCTCGTCTCCAACGGCGGCCGCGAGATCTCCGATTTCGTCGCCCACCACCGCCTCGAGGTCGACTGCGCCGTCGCCTCGCGCGCGCACGGGTGGATCAAGCCGCACGAGTCGATCTTCCTCGCCGCCCTCGAGCTGATCGGCATCGAGCCTGCCGACGCGGCAATGGTCGGCGACTCGGTCGAGGACGACATCGAGGGCGCCGCCGCGCTGGGTATGCGTACCGTCCTGATCGACCGCGAGGGTCACCACACGGGCGACGTCGAGCGGCTCCCTGACCTCTGGGGATTGCCGGCGGCGCTCGGCGTGGGTTAGCTCCCGACCTCGGCCTGCCAGGCGTCCGTGTGCTCGCCCAGCGCGGGCGCACGGCCCGCCCGTTCGAAGCCG
>JBKPPY010000116.1:0-10259 GCA_046733845.1 Actinomycetota bacterium
GGAGCGCCCTACTCGCACCAGGCGATTCTTCTCGACGAGCTGGCCAAGGCGCAGGCGCCGAGTCACATCAACGTGATCGGACTGGGGATGGCAGGGCCGACGATCATCGCCCACGGCACCGACGAGCAGAAGGCGCGGTACCTGCCGAAGATCCTCTCGGCGGAGGAGATCTGGTGCCAAGGCTTCTCGGAGCCGGGCGCGGGATCCGACCTCGCGTCGGTTCGCACGCGATCGGAGCTGCGCGACGGTCACTACGTCGTCAACGGCCAGAAGGTCTGGTCGTCGTACGCCCACCTGGCCGACTGGTGCCTCTTGGTCACGCTCAGCGATCCCGCTGCCCCTCGCTACCAGGGCCTGACCTACCTCCTGGTCGACATGCACGCTTCGGGCGTCGAGGTTCGACCACTGACCCAGATCACCGGCGAGGCCGAGTTCAACGAGATCTTCTTCCAGGACGTCGAGGTCCCGGTCGAGAACGTGGTCGGCGAGCCCGGCCAGGGCTGGCAGGTAGCGATGACGACATTGATGCACGAGCGGGCAGCGCTTGGCTTCGCGCTCTCCGGTCAGTTCGAGGTCGCGGTCGGCAAGCTGATCGAGCTCGCCCGCGGGCGCGAGTTGGACGACCGGCTCCGTGACCTGGTCGCCCAGTCGTGGATCGACCTCCAGGCCCTGAAATGGACGAACTACCGGGCGCTGACGCGGCTGGTGGAGACGGGCGCGCCCGGCCCGGAGGCGTCGATCCCGAAGCTGCATTGGTCCGAGGCGAACCAGCGCTTGGGCAAGCTCGCGCTCGAGCTGCTCGGACCGGAGGCGCAAGTGCTGGACGGCGAGGGGTACTGGCAGTGGCTTCAGCTGCGCAGCCGCGGCAACACGATCGAGGCCGGGACGTCGGAGATCCTCCGCAATATCGTCGCCGAGCGAGTGCTCGGCCTGCCGAAGGGGCGCTGAGGTTGTACTTCGCCTTGACGCCGGAGCAGGAGGCGCTGCGGGCGGAGGCCCGCCGGTGGCTGGACGAGCACTACCCGCCTGAGCGTGTCGCGGAGCTCGCCGACTCCGAGGCGGGCTGGGACCCGGCCTCGTGGGCCGAGCTGGCGCAGCTCGGCTGGCTCGGCGTCTCGGTTCCAGAGGAGGAGGGTGGCGCTGGGCTCGGCTTCCTCGAGGAGGCGGTTCTACTCGAGGAGCTCGGCCGCGCGCTGTATCCGGGGCCGTACTTCTCCACGGTTGCGCTCGCACTGCCCAGGCTGCAGGCCGAGGAGCGCTCGCGCGTAGCGGCAGGCACGGTCCGCTGGTCGGCCCAGGTCGACTGCCTCGTTCCGGATCTCGAGATCGTCGACCGCGTCCTCACCGCCGGAGGCGGCGTGGACGCCGTCGGCAGGATGGTCGAGACGATGGACTCGACGCGCCGGCTTGGCCGGCTCGTCGTTGCTGATAGTGATAGCGACTCTCAATCGGCGACCGACGCACAGCTCGACCGGCCGCGGCTGCGGGCCGCGCTGGCGCTGGAGGCGGTCGGAGTCGCGCAGCGTGCGCTCGACTGGGGTGTCGAGCACGCGAAGGAGCGGCAGCAGTTCGGCAAGGCGATCGGCGTCTACCAGGCGGTCTCGCACTCGCTCGTGGACGCGTTCATGGCAACCGAGCTCGCCCGGTCGCTCGCGTACTGGGCTGCGTGGTGCGTCGCCGAGGCGGACGACCAGGCACCGACGGCCGCTGCGGCGGCGAAGTCGTGCGCGGCGGAGGCCGCGGTGTCGGCCTGCGAGCGCGCGATCCAGGTGCACGGCGGGATCGGCTTCACCTGGGAGCACCCGCTGCACCGCTTCTACAAGCGCGCGCAGTGGATCCAGGCGTTCGACGGCTTCCCCGCCGGCCAGCGCGCGGAGATCGCCGCTGAGCTCCTTACGTAGATCGGTCCTGATCACCGGCGCCTCCTCCGGCATCGGCGCAGCGTGCGCCCGTCGACTCGCGGCGCACGGGTGGCAGGTCTACGCCGGGGTACGGACACCCGGCGACGCGCCAGACGAGACGACCGAGCTGATCCTCGACGTGACCGATCCGCCCCCGCTGTCGTTCGACCGGCTCGACGCGCTCGTCAACAACGCCGGCATCGGAGTGGCCGCGCCGTTGGAGGACCTGCCGCCGGAAGAGCTGCGGCGCCAGCTCGAGGTGAACGTCGTCGGCCAGCTGGCTGTGACGCAGGCGCTGCTGCCGGCGCTCCGGGCGGCGCGCGGGCGGATCGTGATCATGGGCTCGATCGGCGGCCGTAGCGCGCTCCCGTTCCTGGGCGGGTATGCGATGACGAAGTTCGCGCTCGAGGCAATGGCCGACTCGCTGCGGCTGGAGCTCGCCGCGGACGGGATCGAGGTCGCGCTCGTCGAGCCGGGGAACATCGCGACCGCGATCTGGACGAAACCGCAGCCGCTCGCCGACCGGGTTTCCGACCGCTACCGGGCGAGGATCGAGCGGTTCCGGGAGGTCGCCGCGACCCGTTCCGGCAAGGCGGCGCCGGTCGAGCTCGTCGCCGAAGCTGTCGAGCACGCACTCACCGCCTCCCGGCCGAAGACGCGCTACGTCGTCGGTCGCGACGCACGGATTCGTGCGGCGGTCGAGCGGTTGCCGGACCGGGTGCGCGACCGGGTGTACCGCCGTGCGTTGCTCGGCGACTGAGCCCGTCGTACGATCACCCCGTGCGCGGCCAGATGATGGACTTCCAGCTGACGCTGCCGCATCTGCTACGGCGCGCCGAGACGTACTTCGGGGACAAGGAGATCGTCACCCGCCTCCCCGACAAGAGCTTCCACCGCTACGGCTACCGCGACCTGGCCCGGCGCGCGAAGCAGCTTTCGGTCGCGCTCCAGCATCTCGGCCTCGAGCGCGGCGACCGCGTCGCGACGCTCTGCTGGAACCACTACCAGCACATGGAGTGTTACCTGGGCATCCCGTGCGGCGGCTTCACCCTGCACACGTTGAACATCCGCCTGCACCCGAACGACCTCGCGTACATCGCGGAGCATGCCGGCGACCGTGCGGTTGTCGTCGACCGGAGCCTCGTGCCGCTGCTCGAGCAGTTCCGCGACCGCACGGCGATCGAGCACGTGTTCGTGGTCGAGGACACGTACGAGGAGCTGCTTGCCGGTGCGCCCGCTGACGAGTGGGGCGATCCAGAGCTGGACGAGGACGAGGCGGCGGCGATGTGCTACACGAGCGGCACGACCGGCCGGCCGAAGGGAGTCGTCTATTCGCACCGTTCGACCGTCCTGCACGCGCTCGGGGTCGGCGCGTCGAACCCGCTCGGGATCGGCGTCTACGAGGGCGACGTGATCCTCCCGGTCGTGCCGATGTTCCACGCGAACGCCTGGGGCTACCCGTATCTGGCGACGATGTTCGGGGCGAAGATCGTCTACCCGGGGCCGCACCTCGACCCGGAGTCCCTGCTCGACGACTTCGTGCAGGAAGGGGTGACGTGGGCCGCAGGCGTGCCGACGATCTGGATGGGGATCCTGGCCATGCTCGACGCGAACCCGGGCCGGTGGGATCTCTCCCGGATGAAGGGGATGCTCGTGGGCGGCTCCGCGGTCCCCCGCGCGATGATCGCGGCGTTCAAGCAGCGTCACGGCCTCGAGATCGTCCACGGCTGGGGCATGACCGAGACCTCACCGGTCGCCTCCGAAGCGGCCCTGCCCGGCGATCTGGCCGATGCGGACGAGGAGACGAAGTTCGACTACATCGCCCTCCAGGGTCTGCCTCTGCCGCTCGTCGAGCTGCGTGCGCGCGACGCAGAGGGCGAGGAGATCCCGTGGGACGACGAGACCATGGGCGAGCTCGAGGTGCGCGGCCCCTGGGTCGCGGCGTCGTACTACGACACGCCGGAGCAGGCCGACCGGTGGACCGATGACGGCTGGTTCAGGACCGGCGACATCGTCTCGCTGCACCCGGGCGGGCACATCCACATCCAGGACCGGTCGAAGGACGTGATCAAGTCCGGCGGCGAGTGGATCAGCTCGGTTGCGCTCGAGAACGCGTTGATGGGCCACCCCGCGATCGCGGAGGCGGCTGTGATCGCCGTCCCGAACGAGCGCTGGGACGAGCGACCGCTCGCCGTCTGCGTCGCCCGCGAGGGGCAGGGCGTCTCGTCTGAGGAGCTGCGCGACTTCCTGGCGCCCGACTTCACGAAGTGGTGGCTGCCGGACGCGTTCGTGTTCGTCGACGAGATCCCGAAGACTGCCGTCGGCAAGTTCCGCAAGACGGCGCTGCGCGAGATGTTTCCCACCGCGCCCGCCGACGCGCCGGCGCACGAGCCGGCAGCGCCCTGAAAGCCGTCCTCCTCCGGGAGCTGGGCGGACCGGAACGGCTCGAGCTCGCGGACGTTCCCGAGCCCAAGGGCGACTCAGTCCTGCGCGTGCGGGCGGCGGGCGTGAACTTCATGGACGTCTTGATCCGCCGGGGGGCGTATCCGGCGCCGCCCGACCTGCCCGTCGTCCTGGGCGGCGAGGTCGCCGGTGAGCTGGCCGGCCGCCGGGTGATGGCGCTGCCGCGGACCGGCGGCTACGCGGAGCAGGTCGCCGCCGACTGGGTCGTCCCGCTGCCCGACGGCGCGACGTTCGCGGAGGGCGCAGCGTTCTTGATGGCATTCCTCACCGCCTGGATCCCGCTCGTCCACCAGGCGCGGGTCGAGGCCGGGTCGACGGTACTCGTGCATGCGGCCGCGGGCGGAGTCGGCAGCGCTGCGGTCCAGCTCGCCCGCCACCTGGGTGCCCGCGTGGTCGCGACCGCCGGCTCCGAGGAGAAGCGCGCGTTTGCGGTCGAGCTCGGCGCCGACGAGGCGCACTCCTACGAGGAGTTCGCCGGTGCGGTTCGGGCCGACGTTGTCGTGGATCCGGTCGGCGGCGACGTCTTTACTGCCTCGCTGAAGGCGCTGGCGCCGCTCGGGACGCTGATCGCAATCGGATACGCGGGCGGACCCTGGGCGTCACTCGATCCGGCACTTGTCGTCGGGCGGAACGTGTCCGTCGCCGGCTTCTATCTCGGTCGGCTGATGGCGCTCGCGCCCGAGGTCGTCCACGCCGCTGCGGCGGAGCTCCTCGGACTCTGGGAACAAGGCGCCGTTCGACCGATTGTCGGCTCGGAATTCTCGCTCGCAGACGCGGCCGCGGCGCACGAGCTGATCGAGTCGCGCGGCCACGTCGGAAAGGTCGTTCTTGTTCCGTAGCGCACTCGTGACCGGCGGGGCGTCGGGGATCGGAGCGGCGGCGGTCGCGGCGCTGGAAGCGGAAGGATGTGAGGTCCTCTCGCTCGACCTGGCCGACGGCTTCGACGTGGCGCGCGCGGAGGCGTGGCAGGACGTCGGCGCGGTCGACTTCGCGTTCCTCAACGCAGGAGTGTCCACGGGAATCGGCGACGTTGCTGAATTGGACGACGAGCGGTACCGGCGCGCGCTCGGGGCCAACATCGACGGCGTCGTGTTCGGGACGCGGCGGATGGCGCAGGTGATGGAGCCCGGCTCCGCGATCGTCGCCACTGCGTCGCTGGCCGGGCTGGTGGCGATGCCGCTGGACCCGATTTACACGCTGACGAAGCATGCGGTCGTCGGCTTTGTCCGAGCAGTCGCACAGCAGCTCCACGAGCGCGGGGTCACAATCAACGCTCTGTGTCCCGCCTTCGCCGATACGCCGATCGTCGACGCCGAGCTGCGCGCATGGGTCGCCGCACGGTCGATCCCGCTGCTCGCCGCCGAGACGGTAGCCGCGGCAGCCCTTACTGCAGCCCGCTCCGGCGAGACGGGGCGGGCCTGGGTCGTCCAGCCCGGCAGGGAGCCACTCGTCTACGAGTTCCGCGGAGTGCCGGGGCCGCGGTGAGAGACGAAGCCGAGTACAAGAGCGACAGCGCAGCTGTCGGCCTTGGTGCGAGGCGATGTCGTGACGCAGCAGGCGTCAGCGTGTATCGCACCCCTCCCGGGCGGTTCGAGTGCCTGCCCGACTTCCCGTTCGCGCCGCGCTACGTCGATCAGGACGGGCTGCGGATGCACTACGTCGACGAGGGCACCGGCGACCCGGTGCTGTGCCTGCACGGCGAGCCGACCTGGTCGTTCCTCTACCGGAAGATGATCCCCGGCCTCGCCGGCGCGGCGCGGGTTGTGGCGCCGGACTACTTCGGCTTCGGCCGGTCCGACAAGCCCACGGATATCAGCTGGTACACGTTCGACCGGCAGTGTGCGTCGATCGCGCGCCTGGTCGAGGAGCTCGACCTGCGCGGGCTCACGCTGGTCGTTCAGGACTGGGGCGGCCCGATCGGGCTGCGCCTCGCGGTCGAGCAGCCGGAGCGGGTGGCGCGGCTGGTGATCCTGAACACCGGCGTCGGCGGCGGGCGGCCGCCGAGCGAGGCGTGGTTGCGGTTTCGCGACCTCGTCCGGGACGCGGGTGCCGACTTCCAGCCGGGCCGGTTGATCAGGCGGAGCGCGGTTCGCGGCCTCGCCGACGATATCGTCGCTGCGTACGACGCGCCGTTTCCGACGCCCGAGTCGAAAGCGGGCGCGCTGGCGTTCCCGGAGCTCGTCCCGACCGAGCCCGAGCACCCGAACACGGCGCCGCTGGTGGCGATTCGGGAGGCGCTGAGGTCGTGGGAGAAGCCGACGCTCGTCCTCTTCGGCGATTCGGACCCGATCTTCGCGCCCGAGGTCGCCGACGCAATCTCGCGGCTCATTCCCGGCGCCCTCCCGGCGGAGATCGTCCCGAACGCCGGCCACTTCGTCCAGGAGGACGCCGGCGAGGAGGTTGCGTCGCGGATCGTGGAGTTCCTGGCCTCGTGACTGTCGAGCAGGAGCTCCGGGCCGAGTTCGGCGAGGCGGTGGCGGACGGCGCCCCGGCGGAGTTTCTGACCGACTTCACACGCGCGCCGGGCCGGGCCGACGCGGTCGTCCTCCCGCGCAGTGTCGAGGAGGTGGCCGCAGTGCTGGCGTGGTGCTACGAAAGGGAGGTGCCGATCGTCCCGCGCGGTGGCGGCACCGGCGCGGCCGCGGGCGCGGTGCCTGACGGGGGCGTCGTGCTGGCGCTCGACCGGCTCGACCGGGTGCGGTCGTTCGAGCCCGAGCTGTGGCGAATTCACGTCGAGGCCGGCGTCCCGACCGGACGGTTGAAGCAGGTGGTCCGCGAGAACGGGCTGATGTTCGCCCCCGACCCGGGCGCGCCGGAGCAGTCGCAGATCGGCGGCAACATCGCGACCAATGCCGGCGGGCCGCACGCGTTCAAGTACGGCGTGGTCGGCGACTGGGTGACCGGGATCGAGGCGGCGCTGCCGCCGGGCGAGCTCGTCACCGTCGGCGGTCCGATCCGCAAGGACGTCGCGGGCTACGACCTCAAGCGCCTGCTGGTCGGCTCGGAGGGAACCCTCGGGATCGTCACCGCCGCCTGGCTGAAGCTCCTCCCCGCCCCTGAGGCCGTACTCCCGGTTGCGGTCTTCCACCGCGGCATGCGCGAAGGCTGCGAAGCGCTGCTGCGTGTCGTCGGGAGCGGGGTGGTTGCAGCGGCGCTCGACGTGCTCGACGCGGAGACCCTCGCCTGCGGCGCGGCGTCGTTCCCGGGCGGCGTGCCGGACGAGGCGGGGTTCGTGCTCCTCGCCGAGGCCGACGGCTCACAGGCCGAGGCCGAGCGGATCCGGGACGAGCTGCTCGAGGCGGCTGCTGACGGGTCGGTAGGCGTCTATGCGCCCCGTGACCGGGAGGGCGTGGACGCGTTCTGGCGCTGGCGGTCGGGACTCGCGTTCGCGGTGCTGGCGCGGCGTGGGGGCGTTGTCGCGGAGGACATCGTCGTCCCGCTCGACCGGGTCGAGGAGGCGATGGAGGAGACGCTCGCGATCGGGAGGAAGCACGACCTGGTCGGACTCTCGTTCGGCCATGCCGGGGACGGCAACCTGCACTCGGCGTTTCTCGTCGCACCCGAGGAGCCCGACGAGCTCCGCCGTGCAGGCCTCGCCGTCGAGGATCTATTCGAGCTGGCGGTCCGGCTCGGCGGCTCCGTGTCGGGCGAGCACGGACTGGGCCTCTTGAAACGGGGCCAGCTCGCCCGGCAATGGTCACCGCGCGCCCTCGACCTCCATAGCGAGATCAAGCGCCTCTTCGACCCGAAGAACCTGCTCAACCCCGGCAAGAAGCTCGCCCGGCCGCTCCCCGGCGACCAGCACCTCCCGCTCGGCACGCGGAGCTGAGTCGCTAGGCGAGCGGCCGGCCGGCGGCGTCGCACGGCGGCGACACGTGCACGCCCAGCACCTTCGAGCCGACGGTGATCTGCTGGAGCACTCGGGTCATGTCGGTGGGTTTCAGGCTGCCGATGCCCTTGGAGTACGGCTGGTTGAGGAACCTGATGACGAGCAGGCTCGTGACGAGCATCGCGACGAGCGTCCCTGCAATGACCGCCTGCGGCAATTTGCCCTCGGACCGGTCGATGAACAGAACCGAGAAGACGAACACGAGCGCTGCGGTGACGAACAGGAGCACCCACAACGGCGCCGGAATGACGTGGTTCCCTGCCTGGACGCGGTCGATCCGTGCCTGCTCTCGATCGCTCGTGAGGTCGAGCCACTTCGGATACACGCCGTTCTGCTGTGCGGCTGTTTTCGGCTCGACGCCCCGGAAGGCGGAGAAGAGCGGGATCCCCCAGGGGTTGAACGGCGGCTTCTCGCCCGCCTCGAGCTGCGGCCACTCGACGCCCACGACCGCCCGCCCGTAGCAGACCAGCAGACCCGAGAGCTTCGTCGCCGACGGCTGCGGCATCAGCTGGGCGAGCTCGTACTGCTGGATCACGTCGGTCGCCTCTTGTCGTGCCCCCGCCCGCGCGGTGTCGTAGCTGAGGAAGGCGAGGTAGATCACGAAGCCGAGCAGGATGGCGAACCCCGTGGCGAGGACGCCGAAGACCCCTGCCGCCCGGTCGCCGTCGGTGAAGAAGCCGTCCTCCGGCGCAAACCGGCGAAGCCAGAGGAAAACGCCGACCCAGAGCGCGGTGGCGCCGAACACGATCAACGCCGTCAGCCAGAGGTTCACGGCCCGATTCTCTCTCACGATCGGGACGATGCCCGCCGCTTCGTCGCGCGATAGGCTCGGCGCGGTGGAAGGAGGTTCAGGCCAGGCAGGTCAGCCCCGGCTCACGGGTGTGCCGCTGCTCGCCGCCGGGCTGGGCGTTGTCCTCTTCGTCCAGGCTGCCTTCGTGCTCTCGTACGTCGGCGCGCTCCACCACCCGAAGCCGCACCATGTCCGGCTCGGCCTGGTCGGCACGTCGCCGCTTCCCGCCGCCGTCAGCAAGGCGTTCTCCCTGAGGATCACCCCGTTCGCGACGGAGGCAGATGCCCGCTCGGCCATCGATCACCGGAAGATCGACGGCGCGCTGGTCGCCGGCCCTCAGAAGGACAGGTTGTTGGTCGTTCCGGCGGCCGGCAGTGCCGGTGCGGTGGCGCTCACGAACGCCTTCTCGGCGGCCGCCGGCGCGCTCGGCCGGCCGATCGAGCCGGTCGTCGTCCACGGCTTGCCGCCCGGAGATACCAGCGGGACCGTCTCGTTCTTCGCAGTCATGGCCCTCATCCTCGGCGGGTACCTCGCCTCGACGATTGCCACGGTGTTCACCGGCACGGCGACGCGGCGCGGCCGCCTGGCTGCGCTCGCGCTGGTCGCGGCGGCCGGGTCCCTGCTCACCGACGTCTTCGTCGGGCCCGTGCTCGACGCGTTGCCGACATCCAAATTCTTCGTCCTCTGGGGGTTGTTCGCGTTGGTCATGCTCGCGGTCGCGTACGCGACCTCGGCACTCCAGACGGTCCTCGGCGCGGCCGGCACGATCGTGGTCGTCGTGCTCTTCGTTGTCTTCGGCGCTCCGGCGTCGGGCGGAACCTTGCCTGCGCCGTACCTGCCGACGTTCTGGCGGACCTTCGGGCCGTACTTCCCGGCCGGCGCAGGCACGACGGCGGTCCGGAACACGGTCTACTTCGACGGCAACGGAATCACGAGGGCGCTGCTCGTCCTCGCCGCGTATCTCGTCGTGGGCGCGGCGGTCGTGTTCACGGTCCGGCGGCGTCGAGCACGGGTCGCCGACGCCGAGGCGGAAGCGGCCGTGGCGGCGACCGTGGTCGTCTAGCTAGGAGAAGCGCCAGCTCGCGCCGGCCTCGAACTCCTTCAGGATCCGGCGGCTGACGACCATTCGGTGCACCTCGTCCGGGCCGTCGTAGATCCGGCCGGCGCGGGCGGCGTCAAGCATCGCCGAGAGCGGCGTGCGGTCAGTCAGGCCGAG
>JBKPPY010000117.1:0-11083 GCA_046733845.1 Actinomycetota bacterium
ATTCCCCGCATCTTCCACCAGATCTGGGTGGGACCGGACCCCTTTCCGGAGGAGTTCGTGCCGTACCAGCAGAGCTGGCTCGACCACCACCCGGGCTGGGAGCTGAAGCTCTGGACCGACGAGAACATCCCGGATCCGTCGTCGCTCCGCCGCCCCGAAGCAGCCGACCGCCTGCGCGCCCCGTGGGAGCGCGGCGACATCTTCAGGTTGGAGATCCTCTGGCGCGAGGGCGGAGTCCACGTCGACACCGACTTCGAGTGCCTGCGCTCGATCGAGCCGCTGATCGACGATGTGGATTTCTTCGTCGCGCTCGCGAAGAAGGGACGCGTCAACGGCGCGATGATGGGATCCGTCCCCGGGCACCCCGCACTCGAGCGGGCGATGGACGAGATCCGGCCCCGACGCGCGCACGGCGCCGCACTCGGCGCGGGCGAGGCCAACGACAAGGAGGAAACCGGGCCGAAGTTCCTCGACCGCGTGCTCGGACATCAAGAGGGGATCGCGTACATCAAGGGCGCGTTCTTCCCGCGGACGCTCGAGGAGCGGAGGAACGCCTACGCCGTCCACCACCGCGCGCGGTCGTGGAAGGACGCGGAGAGCCTCCGCCCGGAGCTGGCGAAGTTCGAGCGGCTCGTGCTCGAGAAGCAGGCGGAGGCGCGAGTGTGGGAGGAGCGCTACGTCCGCGCCACGGCCGCGCTCGGAGACCGGCCGGCCGCGTGAGCATCCCACCGATCCTCCACCAGATCTGGCTCGGCGCCGATCCGTACCCCGACGCCTTCGCTGCCTATGCGCGCGGCTGGGAGGAGGTGCACCCCGGCTGGGACCTCCGGCTCTGGACCGAGGAGACGATCCCGGCCGGCGTTCAGCGGCGCGAGGTCTACGAGGCGCTCCGCAACCCTTCCGAGCGCTCGGCCATCCTCAGGTACGAGCTGCTCCAACGATTCGGCGGCGTGTATCTCGACTGCGACCTCGAGTGCAGACGCTCGATCGAGCCGCTCCTCGAGGGTGCCGACTTCGTCGTCGCCGCGCGGCCTCAGGGCGGCGCGGACATCGCGCTCGTCGGGGCGGCCGCGGCACATCCACTCCTCATCCGCGCGATCGAGGAGCTCCGCCCGAGGACCTCGTATGGACCGACGGTGGACGAGGGCACGGGCGCCGCCTTCCTCGACCGGGTGCTCGCGGAGTTCCCCGAGATCGAGCCGGTCGAGGGAGTGTTCGCCGACGACGGGTACGCCGTCCACCACTTCGACCGGTCGGCGCGGGAGGCCGACGCGCTGCGTGCAGGCGTTCGCGACGCGCAGCGGCGGCTGCTGCTTGCGACCGAGGACGCACGGGAGTGGCGGCTGAAGGCCGAGGAGGCCGAGGCGCGCCTCGAGCAGGCGACCGCCGGCGCGGCGGCGGGAACCGCGCGGGACGGTTGATAGGCTCTTCGACCGGGGTTCCGTGAGCGAGCAGATCACCGCAACTGGCCGCGAGTCGACGCCGAAGGCATCCGGCTCGAAGCAGCAGTCCAGCCTGATCATGGGCGGCGGGTACCACGACGGCGGTGTTCTCGCCAACCGTCTCGGCCTCCAATTCCTGCGGATCGCGGCGATGAATACAGCCTTCCGGATGCGCCGGCGGACCGTCGACGAGGACATCCGGCCCTGGGTCGAGCAGTTCGATCGGGACGGGGTGCTGGTGATCGAGGACTTCCTCCCGACCGACACGTTCGCGCAGATCAAGGAGGAAGTGGACAAAGCGCACGCGGCGGGGCTGTTCCGGTCGGACGAGGAGGACGACGTCCTCGTCGAGACCCTGAACGTGACCAAGCACCACAAGAAGGCGCCTGCCTTGTGGGAACTCGCGAACGGCGTCGACACACTGAACCGCCTAGGCGCTGCGGTGGCTCGGCTGCCGGCGATCGCGCGCATGCAGGTCGACGTCAACTACATGAGCAAGCGTCCTGAGGCACCACCGCCCGAGAAGCTGCGCGGCAACAACCTCCTGCACAGCGACGTCCACTACCCGTCGCCGAAGGCGTGGCTGTACCTGAACGAGATCGACGAGGCGAACGGGGCGCTGGTATACGCGAAGGGCTCGCACAAGATGACCGCGGCGCGCCTCGCGCACGACTACGACGTCAGCGTCAGGATCGCGAAGGCGAAGCAGGCGGGCACGCTCTACACCGCTGAACCGGTCTGCCAGACGAGGTTCCCGACGGAGAAGCAGTGGCGGACCATGGGTCTCGTTGAGACGGTCGCGGCCGGACCGCCGAACACGATCGTCTTCGCCGACGTCATGGGCTTCCACCGACGCGGCGAGTTCGACGACAGCGGACGCCGGCGGGAGCAGGTGCTGTTCCGCTTCGGCGACCGGCCTGCCCGCCGGAAGCCGCAGGCAGGCTAGAAGTTCTCCAGGCCGTACCTGCTGTAGGACCAGGGCCAGTCCTGAATGCATTCGCAGAGCCCGGCCTTGACGGGATTGGCGAGGACGTATCCGCAGCGGTCGTACACCTCGTCGTCCTCGACCGGCTTGGATTGGAAGCGTTCGGCGAAGACGTGGCCGAATCGCTTGCGACGCCGGTTCAGCGCTTGGGCGTAGCGGGAGTGGAACCACTGCAGGGCAAGCGAGATGCGAGCCGTCGCCGCAACCAGGACGGCGTGGTAGTGGGTAGTCATGATGCACGCCGCTTCGACTCGCACTCCGAACCGGTCGCAGGCCTTGAGCAGCATTCCGAGCGCAGCAGTCCGGTCGTCTGCGGTCGCGAACGGAGCAAACTCCGGGTCGCCGCGAATCCAGACGTGGAAGTACCCGTCCGGTAACGACGATCGCCTGATGTAACCCATAGCGCCGACGGTAGCGAGGTTTCAACCGGCCGCACAGCCCTGTGGACGCATCGTTCCACCAACGTTTCAGTTCCAGTCTCAGAGACCGGGCCGGAACCGCCCGAGCCACGCCAACGCCCCGTCGCCCTGTGGACGAATCGTTCCAAGAACGTTTCACCCCGGTCTCAGAGACCGGATCGAGACGTTCTTGGCTCGCGCCGCTGGAGACTCGACCCGATCGGCTAGGCCGGTGCTGTCGACCCGATCGGCTAGCGGCCGCTGTCGAGCCGCTTCGCGAACGCCTCGACCGCCGCATCGTCCCCGACACGGACTTGCTCGTATTCGGCTCCGGGGAGCGCGGCCCGCAGAACCTCGAGGTGGACGGGCACGGTCTGCTCGACCTCATAGAAGGTCAGGGCCGGGACGCCGAGGAACGGGCCGAGGTACGAGAAGCCACCGTAGGTGGCGACGAGGCCTTGCGCCGCCGCAATCACGCGCGTCTGGAAGGCGAGGTTGTCTGCTGGGCGGAGAAGATGCTCGATCGGATGCACCCGCGGATGCGTGGTGGCCCACTCCTCGTGGTCGTCCACGAGGAGGCCGGTCGAGAGCAGCACCACGTCCAGCCGCTCAGCAAGGACCTCGATCGTGCGCCGAAGGAATGCCTGGGTCTCGTCGGTTCTGGGGAGGCACTCGTTGAAGTACGCCTTCACAGCCACGTACCGGTCGGGCAGCCCCGCCACGGGCCCCACCGGAACCGCTAGGCGGCGGAAGTCGACCTGCGGCCAGAGCCAGTCCAACGACCGTCCGTGGAACCACAGTCCGCGGAGCCGCGTGAACATGAATCCGGGGTGCACGACCGTGAGTGGGCCGAGCCGCTCCCGCGCGCACGCAACCAGCTCACGGTCGAACGTCTCGATCCGGAGCTGCTTCGCGTCGCGGGCTTCGCGGCGCCGCTCCTCCAGCCGGGGCAGATACTCCTCCGGACTGAGCAGCTCGAGGACGTCGAGCGCGTTCGCCGCGAAGTCGCCGTACCAGAGCGCGGCACCGCCCCGGGTCATCACGGTGACCTGCTCCGGTGGGATCCGGTGCCGCCGAAGCTCGCGTCGCAGGAACGGGATCCAGTACTCGAGCTCGTACCCGATCTCGCCGAGGAACGGCCCCAGCAACAGCGGCGTTCCGGTCCGGGCAGCGCGGCGCAGGCCACGCTCCGTGGCGAGCGCACGGCTGCGGACGTCGACCTCGCGGCGGACGGCCGAAGCGACTTCCCGGGTGGAGCGACCCTTCATGTGGGGCGACGTTAGCCGACCCAGCTACCCTCCTCTGCGACCGGATGCGCATCGCGCTGTTCACCAAGCTGCTCACGATCGGGCGTTTCGTCGACCTCGCAGTCGAGCTCGCCGACCGCGGCGCGGAGGTCGTCATCGCCACCCCGGCGGGAGAGAAAGACCGCCCGGTACCCGAGGCGCTGCTCGCCCACCGCGGCATTCGCCTCGAACGTTACGTCGAGCTCGAGGACGAGTCGGCGCTGGCGGCCGTCGAGTTACTCCGGCGGACGCGCGACTACCTCTGGTACCTGCGCCCCGAGCACTTCGTCGGCACGTTCAACCGACGCCGTGCCCTCGACCGCCTCCTCCAGGCCGCCTCGGGCGCCTCCGTCCGCTCGGCCGATCCGAGCTGGCCCGATCCGCCGATCCCGATCGACCCGGCTGTGCGCGAATACCTAGAGGCGTCGCTGGCGGAGCTCGAGGAGCTGCTCCCCCCGGACCCGGGCGTCGTCCGCTACCTCGCCGGGCTCGAGGCGGACGCGATCCTCGTCACGCCGGTGATCAGGCCCGGTCTTCACCAGACCGAGGTGCTGAAGGCAGCGCGGGCACTGGGCATCCCGAGCGGCTTCCCCGTCTACAGCTGGGACAGCCTCTCGAACAAGGGTCGGCTGCACGCTTTCCCGGATCGCCTCTACGTCTGGAACGACGTGCACCGCCGCGAGGCGGTCGAGCTGCACGGGATCGAGGACGAGCGCGTAGTCGTCGCCGGCGCCCCGCACTGGGACGTGTTCTTCGACCTCGAGCCGAGCGAGGATCGGCCCGCATTCTGCAGCCGGTACGGGTTCGACCCGGACCGCGCCACCATCCTCTACCTCGGCTCCACCCGCACCGTGTGCCGCGACGAGCCGGAGGTTGTCGAACGCTGGCTGGCGGCGTTGCGCGGAGGGCCGGCTGCCCTTCGTGAGGCGAACGTCCTCGTCCGGCCGCATCCCGGCGAGGCCGACGAGCCACGTTGGACCGAGTGGTCGCCGCCGGGGGCGGGGGTCGCGCGGAGCGCGGCGAGGGGCAAGGCCGACCAGACGCTCTTCGACGAGCTCTTCCATGCCGACGTCGCCGTCGGGCTGAACACGAGCGCCCAGATCGAGGCGAGCATCGTCGGTCGACCCGTGTATACGTTCGCGGCCGGAGCGGCGGCGGCCGGACAGGAAGGGTCGCTCCACTTCCACTACCTGCTCGAGGAGCACGGGGGCGTCATCCGGTACGGCGGAACGCTCGACGAGCACATCACGCAGCTCGAGCGGGGACTCGCGGGCGAGGTCGACCGGGAAGCGATCAGGGCGTTCTGCGAGCGGATTGTCCGGCCGCGTGGGATCGCCCGGCCGGTCGTGCCGCAACTCGCGGACGAGGTCGAGTTGCTTGCCCGGACGGCTCCTCAGGCGTTGGCCGCCCCGGTCTGATGCGGATCCACTTCTTCAGCTGGCGCTACGCACTCCGCCGCTTTGTCGGCGTCGGCCGTGCACTCGGCGAAGCCGGCCACGAGCTCGTCGTCGCCTACCCGCGGAACCGGAAGCAGAAGGTCCCGCAGTGGATGCGCCGCTTCGCGGCGATGGAGGCGTACGACGAGGTCTCCGACGCCGCGTTCGGCGAGTCGCTCGCGCTGCTCCGCCAGACCCGCGACTACCTCTGGTACCTCTCGCCGGAGCAGCAGGTCAACTCGTTCAATCGTCGGCGCGCGCTCCTGAATCTGCTCCAGACCGCGTCGGGCGGGACGATCGAGCCCGCTGCAGACTGGCCGGATCCGGCCGTGCCGGTCGAACCGGAGCGAGCCGCCGCCTTCGGGGCCGTGCTCGGCGGGCTCGATGCATGGATTCCGCCCGACGAGGGCGTTCTCGCCTTCCTCGCCGAGCAGGAGCCCGACGTCGTCCTGGTCACCCCACTGGTCCGCCAGCAGACGCACCAAACCGAGATCGTGAAAGCCGCCCGCGCGCTCGACGTCCCTAGCGCGCTGCTCGTGTACAGCTGGGACAACCTGTCGAACAAGGGGCGCATCCACGTGGCCCCGGATCGCATCTTCGCCTGGAACGAGCTCCAGCGCCGCGAGGCGGAGGAGCTCCATGGGCTCGACCCGGAGCGCGTGGTCGTCACCGGCGCGCCGCACTGGGACCGCTTCTTCGCGCTCGAGCCGTCGATCGACCGCGCAGAGCTCTGTACCCGCCACGGTTTCGACCCCGACGAGGCGATCGTCCTCTACCTCTGCTCGACGAACGAGGTCTGCCCGGACGAGCCCTCGGTCGTCGGAGAGTGGCTCGGCGCACTGCGCGGGTCGTCGGGCTCACTGCGGCGGGCGAACGTCCTCATCCGGCCGCATCCGCGCGAGGTCGAGGTCTGGCAAGGCTGGGAGCCGCGGGAGCGCGTGGCGGTGACGGAGTCGATGAAGCGCAAGCGCCAGTCGCTGTACGACCAGCTCCACCATTCCGCTGCGGCGGTCGGGCTGAATACGAGCGCCCAGATCGAGGCGAGCATCGTCGGCCGGCCCGTGTACACGTTCTCCGCCGGCGCCGCCGCCCCGGCTCAGTCCGGTTCGCTGCACTTCTACTACCTGCTCAAGGACCGCGGCGGCGTGGTCTCGTACGCCGAGACGGTCGGCGAACACGTCGCCCAGCTCGAGCGGGGAGTCGACGGAGACTACGACTGCGACGCGATCCGCCGCTTCTGCGAGTTCTTCGTCCGTCCGCTCGGGCTCGACCGGCCGGTGTCGCCGATCCTCGCCGACGAGGTGCTGAAGCTCGCGGGCTCGAGCCCGGAGCGCTCGCCGGTCCGGGCGACGGCGCCCTCCGCCTAGACTCGAGCGCCGAGCCGCGGCGTCACCTGGGCGACGATCCCCTCGGCGTCGAGCCCGTGCGCGCGAAGCACCTCGTTGTTCTCGCCGCTCTTGGGGATCTCGGTGACCCCGATCTGGTGCACGCGCGCAGCCGCCTCCGGCGCCTGGGCGGCGAGCGCGGCGAGGACGGCCTCGCCCTGGCCGCCGGCGAGGTAGTGGTTGTCGAGAGTGACGATCGCCGCCTCTCCTGCGATGTCGGCGAGCCACGCCCCGTCGACGTCTCGTAGCCACGGGAGCGCAACGACGCCCGCCTCGATTCCCCTCCCCTCGAGCAGCTCAGCGGCTCCCCACGCGGCCGCGACCATCACCGGCCCGGCGGCGACGAAGAGCACGTCGCCCGCGGGACGGAGCACTGTGCCGTGTCCCGGAACGAGCTCGACGATCTCCGGCAGCTCGAAGCCCATCGCCCAGGGCACGCTGACCAGCCGGAGGTAGACGGATCCGGGGGCATTCCGCACGGCCCAGCGAACCGCGGCGCGGACCTCTGACTCGGAGAACGGCTCGATCAGGGCCATCCCGGGCATCGCGCCGAGTGCGGAGATGTCCCGGACCGACTGGTGCGAGTGCCCGGGCCCGCCGGGGACCAGACCGGCGAGCGACCCGACGTAGATCACCTTCGAGCGCTCGGTCGCGTTGTTGTAGATCTGCTCGTTCGGGCGCGTCGAGAGGAAGCAGGCGAACGAGTGGCAGACCGGGAGCAAGCCGGCGAGCGCCATCGTTCCGGCCTGGGAGACCATGTCCTGCTCGGCGATGCCGCACTCGTAGAACCGGTCGGGGAACCGCTGGCGGAACCCGACCAGCCCGGTGTCGAGGCGAAGATCGGCGTCGAGCGCGACGAGGCGCGGCTCCGTCTCGGCCTCCTCGATCAGCGCCTCGCCGTACGTCGGCACGAGCCGCTGGCGCTCCTTGGGGGCAGAGCGATGCTCGGGCGGCTCGGCCTCGACGAGCGTGGTCGACGCCGCCCCGAGCCGTTCCAATCGCGAGTCGAGGCGACTCTGGATCTCTTCGACGGCCCGCTCGTACTCGTCCGCCGTCGGCGCGCCGGAGTGGTAGCCGTAGAGGGCTGTGTCGGTCTGTGGGAGATCGTGCGGCTCCATGAAGGACACTCCTGCACCTTTCAGCGTGTTCGCGATCACCGCGCGCGGTCGGTCCTCGCCGTCGAGCGACGCCAGGGCGGCCGAGAAGCCACCCAGGTCGTGTCCGTCGCACGACACGACCGCCCAGCCGAACGCCCGCAGCTTCGCCTCCAGGTCGCCGAGGTCGCTGACGTGCGACACCCACGTGTCGGACTGCACGCGGTTCCGGTCGACGATCACGGTGATCTCGCCCAAGCCCCGGTTCGCGGTTGGCTGGAGCGACTCCCAGAACTGGCCCTCCTGGAGCTCGCCGTCGCCGGTCAACACATAGGCGCGGCCGGATCGGCCCAGCGCTTTGTCCGCGAGCACGAACCCGCGCGCCTTCGACACGCCCATCCCGAGCGAGCCGGTGCTCGTCACGACCGCCGGCGTGGCGGCGACGTCCGGGTGGCCCGGCAGGCCGTCGAGCCGGCGCAGCCGGTGGATCAGGTCGAAGTCGATCCGGCCGAGACCGGCGAGCACGGCGTAGAGCCCGGGCACGTCGTGGCCCTTGGACGAGAAGTACCGGTCGCCGTCCCCGAGCACCTCAAGGTGCAGCCAGGTGACGACGTCCAGGGAGCTGAAGGTCGTGCCCGGGTGGCCCGACCCGGCGCGCTCGATCATGTAGAGCGCGTTGAGCCGGCAGGCATCGGCGAAGGCAGCCGCGCGCTCGACCGGATCGGCGTCGAGCTCCACGATCCGCCGGCACTCGTCGAGAGGTAGGTAGCGGAGGCTCATCCACGCCTCCGGCCCAGCACGCCGACCTTGCGCTTCGCAGCGCGCTTCAGCTCGCGCCACTGCTGCGTGCGCTTCGCGTAACGGCGGTCGGCGTCACGCAGCTCGGCGCGGGCAGCCAGGAGGTCCGACTCCCGCACCGCGAGCTCGACGCGGGCGTCCACGGCCAGCGAGCGGAGCGGAACACCCGGCTCGCCCTCTCTGCGTAGCCGCGCGAGGCGCATGACCTCGAGCTCCGTCTGGAGCTCGTCGCCAGCGCGGGCAACCGCTTCGTCGTGGAGCCGGCCGGCCTCGGCGTACAGCTCCCGATCGAGCGCGTTCGCTTCCTCGGCCAGGTGGACCTCCTCGGCCGGGACGTCGACGCCGCGCGGCCGCGCGGCGTTCACCCGAGACCGCTCCACAACCACGGTCGGCCAGCCAAGATCGAGGTTCAAGAGCGCAGCCAGCTCCTCGAAGCGCTCGGCTGTCCCGACGTGCGAGAAGCGCGTGCGGAGCTCGACCTTAGCGCGGTCGAGCGCGTCCGCAGGCAGCGGTTGCTCCACCGAGGCAATACCGCAGAGCATCCGCGTCTGCAGGTTGTCGGGGATGTAGCTGCGGTCGCCGATCGCCTCCGAGAGCCGCAGCTCGGGCGTGGGCGCCGGCAGCCACTCGTGCCGCCAGGCCGCTCGGCGTCCGAGCAGGTGGTAGTACTGCGAGAGCGTCCGCTCGACAGGATCGCGGAGGATCGTCACGTAGCGTTCGGCGGGCGGGAGCAGGTCGAGCAAGCCCGCCGGGACATGGCCGGAGGCGGCTTCGAGGCCCTCCGGCAGCTCGAAACGGTCGATCCGCTCGGCGCCGTCCGCGCGATGCCTGAAGACCTCGAGACCGTCGGCCGCCGCCTGGACATGCACCCCGCTCATGTCCACCCGTAGGTAGCGGTCGCCGTAGCGGTGCAGGAGCAGCGAGCCGAGGGTCGTGCCGGCGGTCTTCGGGATGTGGACCAGGAAGAGCTGCAGGGACACGGCGGTCACCGTACCGGGATGCGCACCGACGGCAGCGTCGCCTCACTCCGCGCGAGCGCTTGCTCTGCCCGCTCGACGTCCTCGGGGTAATCGATCGAGAACCCCTCCCAGCCCTCAGTGAAGAAGGGCGCCACGCGCTGACCGGAGATCGTCGGCAGCGGCGGGCCGAGCACGCGCGACCAGGCGAGCTCGAGGCTCGAGTTCTGCGCGAGCACCTCGGGCAATGCCTGGTACTGGCGCGAGTGGAGCGGCGTCTCACCGTCGGGCTGCGGGAGCAGCGGCTCGATCAGGTCGCCTGCGAGTATCCACATCTTCGCCGGGTGCTGGCGGACGCGCTCGACCGCGCGGATGGAATCTGCGCGGCCGCCCAGTTCCACGAGCCGATCGAACGCCCGCCGGATCGTCGCGCCGGTCCGGAACGGGCTCGTCGGGCGGACGATGGCGAACACCTCCTCGTCCCGGTCGGCCATTGCGGTCAGCACCCACTCGATATCCGAGGAGGTCGCCGTCGCCTGGTCGGCCGGCCGCAGGCCCGGGACCTCGGCGCCGTAGCTCCCGGCAACGTCGGCGATCTCGTCGGAGTCCGTCGACACCATCACCGCCTCGAAGATCCCGGCTTCGCGGGCTGCCCCGATCGCGTACGCGACGAGCGGGTGACCCTGGAGCGGGACGAGGTTCTTTCGGGGCACGCGCTGGGATCCCGCCCGCGCAGGAATGAGGGCGACCGCCGTGGGCACCGGCAGATCGTATCCCCGGCGCCAGTACACTCGGCCCGGTGGCCGTCAGGGTCTGGAAGCGCCGAAACGAGCAGTCCGCGCCGCCGGCCTGGGCGCTCGGAGACGAGGAGTACGAGGTCCTTTGCGCTGCGCGCCTCGCGAATGTCGTCCCCGTTCGCGAGCCGCTCGTCCTGGTCTCCCAGCTCCATCGGTCCGGCGGAACGCTCCTCAGCCAGCTTCTGGACGGCCACCCGGAGTGTCACGCCCACCCGCACGAGCTCCGGATCGGCAAGGTTCCCAACAGCCGACACTGGCCGCGGATCGACCTCGACCGTCCGGAGACCTGGTTCGAGACACTGTACGAGAAGTACGCGGGCAAGCACTTTCGCAGCGGTTACTCGAAAGTGGGCGGGAAGAGCGCGCCGGCCGCCAACCGGGACGTATTTCCGTTCCTCTTCCTTCCCGGTCTGCAGAGGCGGCTCTTCGACCAGTGCGTCGCGCGGACCCGGGTCGGGCGCGAGCGGGACGTTCTGGACTGCTACTTCACGTCGTACTTCAACGCC
>JBKPPY010000118.1:0-5325 GCA_046733845.1 Actinomycetota bacterium
CTCCTCGTCGGTGCGCACCTGGAACGTCGGATCCTCCTCCGACAGGCGCTGCAGTCCGGCGCCAAGCTTGTCCTGGTCGCCCTTGGTCTTCGGCTCGATCGCGACCGAGATCACCGGATCGGGGAACGTCATCGACTCGAGTCGAATCGGCGCGGTGTCGACGGCGAGCGTGTCGCCGGTCGTCGTCTGCTTGAGCCCGACGACCGCGGCGATCTCGCCCGCACCGATCTCGTCCCGCTCCTCGCGGTGGTTCGCGTGCATCTGGAGAATGCGGCCGACACGCTCGGTCTTGCCGGTGGTCGTGTTCGTCAGCCGGTCTCCCTGCTTCACCTGCCCCGAGTACACGCGGATGTACGTCAGCTTGCCGACGTACGGGTCAGACATGACCTTGAACGCCAGTGCGGCGAACGGCTCGTCGAGCTCGGGGCGGCGTGAAAGCTCGTTCTCCGTGCGCGGGTCGATCCCGTGGATCGGGGGCACGTCGAGCGGGCTCGGCAGGAAGTCGATCACTGCGTCGAGGAGCGGCTGCACGCCCTTGTTCTTGAAGGCGGTGCCACAGAGGACGGGCGTGACCGAGATGTCGAGCGTCGCCTTGCGCAGTGCGCGCCGCAGCATGTCCGGCGTGACCCGCTCCTCGTCCTCGAGGTAGCTCTCCATCAGCTCGTCATCGTGGTCGGCGACCGCGTCGATCAGCTGGTGGTGGTACTCGTGCGCCTGCTCGGCGAGCTCGGCCGGGATGTCCCCGACCTCCATGTTCGTCCCGAGGTCGTCGGTCCAGACGATCGCCTTCATATCGACGAGGTCGACGACCCCGCGGAAGTGCTCCTCCTGCCCGATCGGCAGCTGGACCGGCACGGGGTGAGCGCCCAGGCGATCGACCATCGACTGCACCGAGCCGAAGAAGTCGGCGCCGGTCCGGTCCATCTTGTTGATGAACGCGATCCTCGGCACCTTGTACTTGTCAGCCTGGCGCCAGACCGTCTCGGACTGGGGCTCGACGCCCGCGACCGAGTCGAAGACGGCGATCGCGCCGTCGAGCACGCGCAGGCTGCGCTCGACCTCGACGGTGAAGTCCACGTGGCCGGGCGTATCGATGATGTTGATCCGAAACTCGCGCCAGAACGCCGTCGTCGCCGCCGACGTGATCGTGATCCCGCGCTCCTGCTCCTGCGCCATCCAGTCCATCGTCGCGGCGCCCTCGTGCACCTCGCCCATCTTGTGGGTGCGGCCGGTGTAGTACAGGATCCGCTCCGTCGTCGTGGTCTTCCCGGCGTCGATGTGGGCCATGATCCCGATGTTGCGGACGCGCTCCAGGCCTGCCCGCGTATCTCTTTCGACCGTCGCCATCGCTACCACCGGTAGTGCGCGAACGCCTTGTTTGCCTGGGCCATGCGGTACATGTCGTCCTTGCGCTTCCACGCCCCGCCCTGGTTCTGAAGCGCATCGAGGATCTCGCCGGCCAGCTTCTCGTCCATGCTCTTCTCGCGCCGATCGCGCGAATAGGTGACGAGGTAGCGGATCGCGAGCGTGCGCGCGCGACGCTGCGGCACCTCGACAGGTACCTGGTAGTTCGCGCCGCCGACGCGGCGGCTGCGGGTCTCGAGCACCGGCGTGACCGTCTTCACCGCCTGCTCGAGCACCTCGAGCGGCGGCTTGCCGGTGCGCTCGCCGATCTGGTCCATCGCCCCGTAGACGATCCGTTCGGCGGTCGAGCGCTTGCCCGCGGTCATGACGCGGTTGATCAACTGCGTGACCAGCCGGGAGTTGTAGACGGGGTCCGGGTCCAGCGTCCGAACCTGAATCTCTGCACGGCGGGGCACTACGAGCCTCTCTTCGCGCCGTACTTCGAGCGGCCCTGCTTGCGGTCGGCGACCCCGGAGGAGTCGAGTGCGGCGCGGATCACCTTGTAGCGGAAGCCCGGGAGATCCTTGACGCGGCCGCCGCGGATCAGCACGACCGAGTGCTCCTGGAGGTTGTGGCCCTCACCGGGGATGTACGCGCCGACTTCCATCGCATTCGTCAGACGGACGCGGGCAACCTTGCGCAGCGCCGAGTTCGGCTTCTTCGGCGTGGTCGTGTACACACGCGTGCAGACGCCCCGCTTCTGCGGCGCTCCGCGCAGCGCAGGGGTCTTCACCTTCGCCTTCGGCGCGGTACGACCCTTTCGCACGAGTTGGTTGACAGTCGGTATGGGAACTCCTCCAGAGGTCTTACACAGCAAACAAGGCCGGCGGGGCGCAGGGCCACCGCCAACCCAGGGCTGCATGGTAGCGAAGGTCGGAGCGAGGCGTCAAACGGCGTCTCCGGCTCGGAACGCCGTCCGATCGGCCGGGTATTAGTCCCCGGGCATGCCCGAGTGCCCGATCTGCCGGCGGGAGTACGACGACCGGTTCTCGGTCTTCGTCCCGCCGCATCCGGAAGGCTTCGACTCGATCGAATGCGCCCAGCGCGCCGCCGCCATCTGGGCTGCGACGGAGCCTGCGCCCGTCATCCTCCCGACGATCGAAGTCGTCCCCGTCCTCCCGGCCGAGGCGGCCCGCCCAGCACCAGCGGTGCCTCGGCGCGGACTCGCCGCGCTGGCTGCCCTGGCGCTCCTTCCGGGACAGGCGGCACTGGCGGCCGGCGTCGGCCTGGCGACCGCTGGCACAGCGGCGTCCATCTACCTCGTCGCCAAGCCGGTGTTGCAACCTGCGCACCCGGCCTCCGTCGCAACCGGCGTACCAGCGCCGGCGGCAAGCCCGAACCCCTCGAGCTCGGGATCGGCAGCGCCGGCGCCGGTCCCGCCGGCATCCGGATCGGCCGGCGGTGAGGCCGCCGGCCAAAAAACCGTCGATCGACCGGCCAAGAAGCCGTTCCGGTCGTCACGGGTGAGCACGCGGCCCGCCCGGCAAGTCCACACAGTCAAAGTCGCCAAGGCTCAGGCCGTCAGCGCAGCCCACCACCCCGTAGTCGCCAAGTCTTCCGCGGCCAATTTCGTCTCCCGGCCGGTGCCGACCAGGCATTCGCAGCCGCCGGCTCCGGCGGCGTCGCAGCCGCACCCGGTAGCCCAGCCGAAGCCGCAGCCGACCCCCAAGCCTGACCCCGCGCCGGCGAAGCCGCATTCGCCGAAGCCGCATTCGCCCAACCCGTCGGCGCCGCAGGAGCCGCCGGCCAAGCCGACGCCTGCGACGCCGGAGGAGCCGAAGCCCGTTTCGTCCGGGCGCGTGGTGGCCTCCGTCGAGTCGCCGCCGCCGAAAAAGAAGAAGCCGAAGAAGTCTCAGCCTGCTGCGCAGCCAACGCCGGCGCCGTCACCGGCGCCGCCCCCGCCGCAGTCGGAGCCAGGCTCGACGCCGGACGACAACTGCGACGACGACACGCGGCCGGGCAACGGCTACGGCGACGAAAACCACGACCACACAGGCCCCCCCGGCCATCACGACGGTGACTCGAGCCAGCATGGCAACGGTCATGGGGACGACAACGGGAACGGCCACGGCGACGACCACGGCAACGGCAACGGCAACGGCCATGGGAACGGGAACGGGCACGGGAACGGCCACTGAGCCGGCGCCGTCTGCCAGATACTGTGTTCTTAGGTCGCTTCGCTCGACTCTTCCGGCTCGTCCGCGGCCATGACCCTACCCTTGCCGGCGCGCTTCGCCCGGTAGAGGGCCTGATCGACGCGCCGGAAGAGCGAGGTCGCGTCGTCGTCGCGACCGAGCTCTGCCATACCGGCTGAGATCTGAAGGCTGGGGACCCGCCCGATTGGCTGACCCTGAATCGCGAGCTGCAGCCGGCGGAAGAACTGATCCGTGTCCTCGAGTGACGACTCCGGGAGGATGACCGCGAACTCGTCGCCGCCGACCCGACACGGAATGTCGGCTCCGCGTACCACGAGGCGTAGGCGCTGAGCCACTTCGGCGAGGACGGAATCGCCGCCGAGATGGCCGATCTCCTCGTTGATCCCCTTGAAGTCGTCGAGGTCGAAGAAGATGAGGGCGAGCCGCCGGTCGTAGCGGTGGGCCCGCTTCACCTCATGGGCGAGCGTTTCGTGGAAGTAGCGCCGATTGTGCAGGCCGGTGAGCGGGTCGCGCACGGCCAGCTCGTGGAGCTCGCGGAACTGGCGCGCGTTGTCGATCGCCCGGCCGGCGGCGAGCGCCAGCTCCTCCAGCGCAGCAAGGTCCTCTTCCTTTGGCTCCTCCGCGTCGCGGCGCCAGAAGATCCCAACCGTCCCGGTCGGCGATCCCGGCTCGCCGGAGAGCGGGAGCAGGACACCGAGCTGGATCGCGTTGGCGGCGGCCACGTTCTCGCCGGGAAACCGGTAGCGGACCGTCAGGGCGCGTGAGCGACTCTCGGCCGGCCAGCTGCCGAGGAGGGGCAGCGCCTCGTCGGCCGTGAGGCTGAGAGCCTTCACGACCGGCGGCTCGCCCTTGCCCCAGAGCGCGACGGCAGCAGCGTCTGCATTGGCCAGCTGCGTCGCGCCCTGGAGCACCCTCGCGAGCAGTTCGTCCATGTCGAGCGTCTCGGCCAGAGCCGAGAGTTGCTTCGCCCAGCGAAGTTCGGACCGCGCGCGCTGAAGCTCGTCCTCACCGGCCCCGCGCCCACCTCTGCCGATCGTCAGCCGTCGCTGCCCGATCACGACGACGACCAGAATCCCGAGGAGCGCGGCGACGAGAGCAATGATGAGCGCCGTCATCCTGCCCTCGTTCCCACGCCGGACGGCGTCGTCTCATCCATCCCGGATTTCCGCAGCTCGCTACCCATAGGTCTGTTCCGCCAGACGGCGAGCGGCGCTCTACGGCGCCGCCGATCTCCCGGGGACGTCGTCGCCTGCGCTCGCGGAAGGCGTTGGAGTCGCTCGCACCTTTCCTCTCTCTCTCCCCGTAGGTGCGGAAGTGCACCCACATATGTAACGGTACCCAGGAGCACGGCTCGGTCAAGATGCAGGAGTCCTGCGCTCCTTCGTCCGTCCGTCGGCAACGGTCAGGAGTTGAGTCCGAGAAACGGGAGGTAGGTCGAGACCGAGACCAGCGCGGGGCTGGGCAGATCGTCACGGAGGCAGATCGTACGGTTCAGCGCCGATTCAGCTCGTTTGCGGGCGCCTTCCTCGTACGCCTGCGTTCGGGCGAACGTCACCAGCGCCGTGCGGATCGCGGTGCGGGCGTCGACATAGGGCACGGCGCCGAGCGGAACCGGCTCTGCGAGCGGCGTCACGCTGTACGAGCCGAGACCGGTGGTAAACGGCGACGCGACCGTCGCGGGAAGCCGAAAGAGTGCGGCGGGAGCAGCCGCCGCGAGCGCGAACCCGGAGGTCCTGTTGCCGAGCCAGGGAGCAGCCGGCCGGAC
>JBKPPY010000119.1:0-14535 GCA_046733845.1 Actinomycetota bacterium
GGACTACGGCTCGATGAAGTTCTCGCGCGGAATCGGTCCCCGGCAGGCGCAGAGCGACCTCGTGGTCGTGAAGGTCGCCCCTGATCAGGCTGACGACTTCGCCACCGTCGTCACAGGCGGCTTCGGGATGCCCGATTGGTCGAACCCGCTCGCTGCCAACGTCGTCGGCCGTCCCGGCTGGTCCTGCTATGTCGCCTACGACGGCGACGCTCCCGCCGGCGCCGGCGCTCTATACGTTCAAGAGCGGCCAGGCCCGGGGCGCGTTGCCGGGCTCGGCCCGGCAACGCTGCCGGCTAAGGTCGGCTGGCTGGGCTTCGGTGCGACCCTGCCGCAGTTCCGTGGGCGCGGAGCCCAGAGCGCGATCCTCGCCGCCCGGATCGAGGAGGCGCGCCGGCTCGGCTGTGCAACGGTCACAACCGAGACCGGCGAGCTCGAGGAGGGCCACGCATCCAGCTCGTACCGGAACATCGTCCGGGCAGGTTTCCGAGAAGCGGGAGTCCGGGAAAACTACCGGGCCCCGTGACTCGGACTATCGCACTCGTCACGGCGGCGCTCGTCGCCGCAGGCACTTTGTGTGCGGCCACGTCGTCTTCGGCGGCGGTTCGTGCGTCTGCGTCCGCCCGCGCACCGCTTCAGATCGGCTCCGTCGTGCCCGAGCTCCTCGACCCGAGCCTCCAGGAGTCGACGGTGTCGTTGATGGAGCGCGCGAGCCTCGGAGACACCGCCCGGGTGACGATCACGTGGGAGCGGAGCCAGACGGCGATGGATCCGGGCCTCCTCTCCGACTTGCGGAACGGCATCGCAGCCGCGCGCGCCGCCGGCAGCGACGTCTACCTCGACGCCTACCCGGCCGACAGCTCGCAGACGCCGAGGACGACCGCGGAGCAGTCTCGCTTCGCAACGTGGCTCGCCGGGCTGGTCAAGGGGATCCCGGGGCTGAAGCACGTGATCGTCGGCAACGAGCCGAACCTGAACCTGTTTTGGTCGCCGCAGTTCGGCCCCTCCGGGCAGGATGCCGCCGCAGTCGGTTACGAGCGGCTGCTCGCCCGCACGTACGACGCGGTCAAGCGCGTCGCCCCGCGTATCGACGTCGTCGGCGGGACTCTGGCCCATTCCGGCACGAACAAGCGCGGGACCGGACGCGACACGCACTCACCTTCTCGCTTCATTCTCGACATGGGCGCCGCCTACCGGGCGTCGCACCGGACGAAGCCGATCATGGACGCGTTTTCCTACCACCCGTACATGGAACGCGCTGATCTACCGCCTACCTTCCGCCACAATCCGCTCGCGAACCCGATCACGATCGCGGACTACGGGAAGCTGCTCTCGTCCCTCGAGCGAGCCTTCGGGGGGACAGCGCAGAACGGCGAGAACCTGCCCCTCGTTTACGACGAGTTCGGCGTCGAGGCGAAAATCCCGTCGGCATACGCATCGCTCTACAGCGGGACCGAACCACCGACCACACATCCGGTCAGCGAGACGACGCAGGCGCGCTACTACGCCGACGGCTTTCACCTGGCCGCTTGTCAGCCGACGGTGCGGACGATCATGGTCTTCCGGCTGATCGACAGCCCCTTCCTCGCGAGCTTCCAGTCGGGCGTGTACTACGCCGATCGTGAGACGCCGAAGTCGAGCCGTGCCGCGGTGGCGGCGGCCGCGAACCGCTACCGGTCGAGGGCGATCGCCGGGTGCGCGGCGCTGCTCGCCCCAAAACCGCTCGTCGACTGGAAACGCCGCCTGCTGACCTGCGACGCCGACTGCGCCTACGTCGAGACGTTCCGGCGGGTCGGCTCGTCGAGGCCGGTGGCGACCCTCCGCGGGACAGGTGTCGCCGCCGTTCCGACTCGGCTTGCCACCGCGAAGCTGAAGCCGGGCCGCTACCGGATCGCGCTGCGGGTCACGGCCACCGCCTACAAGGCCAACGCATTCGTTACGACCAGTCCGCTTCTCGGCTGATCTCGGCCACGCGCCCCGAACGAACAGTGCTAGCGTGCTCCGGCGGTGAGGGAGGAAGGACTGGCGCGGAGGCGCTGGCTTCTCGTCGGCGCTGCGCTCGCGGGAGCAGCACTACTCGTGGTTGCAATCGGCGGCGCGCTGTGCAAGCTCTTCTTCGATTGCGGCCTGCACAACGGGGCCCGCTATGACGAGGGCCACCTCAAGAGCCTCGCGGCGCCCGGTCTGCGGACCAAGCTGCCGGCGGGGTTCACCGAGGGCGTCGTCGCCGGCGGCCTGACGTTCCCGACCGACTTCGCTTTCTTGCCCGACGGCCGGCTGCTCGTGGCGGAGAAGCACGGCATCGTCCGGATCTTCGAGAACGGACGCGCCCTGACCCGACCGTTCGTCGATCTGAGCAGCCGAGTCGACACAGACGGGTATCGCGGTTTGCTTGCGGTCCAGGTCGACCCGGAATTCGTCACCAACCACTACGTCTACCTGCTCTACGTGCGGAAGTCGACGGGGTCGGCTGGAGCACCGACGACGGTACGCCTCGCTCGGGTCACGGCCGCAGGTGATTTCGCTCGGCCGGGCAGCGAGCAGACCCTGCTCGGTGCAGCCGGCAAGGGCTCCTGCCTTGACCTTCCACGGGGCAGCGACTGCATCCCATCCGACCGCGACCACGACGGCGGCGATGTGGTGTTCGCGCAGGATGGAACGTTGTTCGTCTCGACCGGCGACGGCGGTGGCCGCGACGATCTGATCGAGCCGACCGCGCTCGGCGCCCAGGACGTCGACTATCTCGGCGGGAAGATCCTCCACATCACCCGGGAGGGGAAGGGCGTTTCTTCGAACCCGTTCTGGAACGGCGACGAGGACGCGAATCGCTCCAAGGTCTGGGCCTACGGTCTCCGCAACCCGTTCCGATTCACCCTGCGGCCGGGGTCCGGCGTGCCGTACGTCGGTGACGTCGGCGCCGGCATGTGGGAGGAGATCGACGTGGCGACTCGCGGCGCGAACCTCGGGTGGCCGTGTTACGAAGGACGAACCCGCTACTGGCGATACGGGCGGACATCGGAGTGCAGAGCGCTCTATGCGAAGGGTCCGGCCGCGATCAGGATGCCGGCGCTCGCATACCGGCACGGGACACCGACGGGCGGGCAGTCGGTGACGGGCGGGGTCTTCTACACCGGCACGAACGCACCCGAGAGATACAGAGGAGGCTACGTCTACGGAGACTGGGAGGTCGGTTGGCTGCGCATCCTCCGTTTCGATCGCACAGGACGTGTGGTTGGCTCGCCAGAGAGGTTCGCAACCGACGCCCAGGGACCAGTCTCGATCCAGAACGGTCCGGACGGGGCGCTGTACTTCCTGGCCATCAACGCCAGCGAGCTCCGGCGGATCGCGAACTCAGCCTGATCGCCGTCGGAGCGGCGGCTTACGGCAGCGGAAGCGGCGCGACCATCGTCACACTGACGTCCCGGTACTCGTAGCCGAGAGCATCGTTGAGTGCGCGCATGCCGTCGTTGCCCTGCTGCGTCCAGGTGATCACCTCGCGGTACCCGTTCGCTGCGGCCCAGTCGAGCTCGAGCGACTTCAGCGCGCGGGCGAGGCCGCGACGCCTCCAGTCGCGGCGGACCACGGTGAGCCCGTCCTCGGCGACGCCGTCCTCATCGTGGCGGCAGAGGCCGGAGAATCCGACGATCTCGCCGCCGGCAAGGGCCACGAACGACCCCTCGGGTAGCGTCGCCTCGTCGCGGAGCCAGTCCTCGAGCGAGATCGTCACCGCCTCGGCCGTCGCGAAGTCGGCCCAGCCCTCGAGGGCGAGCGGGTACGCGGCCTCGAGCAACTCGGGTCGCTCCGCGATCGTCCTCACCTCGATCCCGTCCGGAACCTGTTTCCGGCGACAGCCAGGGTTAAGACGCGCGACCTGCTCGACCTGGCGATCGAGTTCCTCGAACCCGAACCGCTCGGCGAACCTCCGGGAGCCGTCGTCGTCGACGTGCGTGCCGACGCGGTCGACACCGAAGCCGCCGGCGTGGTCGCCCAGCACCCGGAGGAGCGCGGCGCCGACACCGTTCCGGCGAGCGGCTGGCAGGACCCGCGGAGCGACAAATCCGCGTCCCGCAGCGTCCGACATCCCTGCGATCCCGCTGCCGGCAAGACGACCGTCACGCTCGGCCAGGACGTAGAGCTGCTCCGAGTGCGCCCGGGCGCGCTCGCGGAAGAGCTCGACCGTACCGGCCGACTCGTTCGGGAGAACGACCCCACGCACGTGGAGCCACGCCTCTACGTCCTCGTCGCTCTCGACCGGCCGGACGGCGATCATCCCGACCGCTTCAGCTTGCCGTGCCGCTTGGCGTACTGCTCGCCGCGGCGGAATACCCACAACCCGAGCGGGATAGCGACCACGCCGATCACGAGCAGGGGCCAGATGTCGCCCCACACCGCAGCGGGCGTCGCCCCTTCCAGGATCGCCGCCCGGATGCCGCGCAAGGCGTATGTCGCCGGCGAGATCGTCGAGATCACCTGCATCCACTGGGGCAGCACGGACACCGGGTAGTAGACGCCGGAGACGACGAGCATGATCCCCTGTGCCATGAACCCGAGCTGCGTTCCCTTCTCGGGCGAGATCAGCGGCAGGACGGCTGTCATCATCCCGATCCCGACGAACGAGACCGAAGCGATCCCGAGCAGGAGCAGTGCTGTGGCGAAGTTCGCGTCCGGCATGTGGAGCCCGAACATCGCCGCGACCACGGCGAAGATCAGGGTCGCCCGGACGATCCCGTAGGCGATCGCGAACAGCCCCATGCCGATCAGGTGCACGGCGCGCGAGAGCGGCGCCATGAACGTGTACTCGATCGTCCCTTCCCAGCGCTCCCACGCGACCGTCTCGGTGAGGATCTCGAAGATGATCCCGAGGTAGGCCCAGATCACCGCACCGATCAGGAGCACGGTCGTCAGGCGTTCCTGCTTGTCCGGTGGGAGGCCTGCCGCCTTCGAGATGAAGACGATCGAGAGCGTGTTCGCGATCGTCCAGACGAAGAACGCGAGCTCCCACATCGCGTAGCGCTTGACCAGGTACCAGTTCCGCTCGACCACGCCGAGCAGGCCGATCAGCTCGTGACGCGCCCGGGCGGCTATCGCAGTCATACGTTCACCTCCTCTTCCTCTTCGTCCCACTCGTCTTCGAACGTGCGACCGGTCGCGGCGAAGAACGCCTCCTCGAGCGTCTCGACCCCGTACCGCTGCTTGATCTCGTCCGCCGATTCCAGGCAGAGGAGCTGACCGTCGTCGAGGATCCCGATCCGCTCGGCGAGAATCTCCGCCTCGGTGAGGTCGTGGGTGCAGAGCAGGATCGTCGTGTCGTGGATCGCCCGCACCTCGCGGATGAAGTCCTGCACCTCGAGCTTCGACCGCGGGTCGAGTCCGGTCGTCGGCTCGTCGAGCAGGAGCAGCACCGGTGAGGTGAGCAGTGCCCGGGCGAGCGCGACCTTCTGCTGGGTCCCGCGGGAGAGATGTTCCATTGCGTGCGTCCGGCGCGAGATCGGGAAGCCGACCCGGTCGAGGATGACGGGAATCTTGTCCCGGGTCTCCCTCGGCGTCAGACCGTAGAACCGCGCCGCGTAGGCGAGGTTCTCCGTCGCCGACATCTTCTTGAAGAACGACGCCTCCACGGAGACGCGGTTGACCATCGTTCGGACTGCCCGCGTCGCGGAGATGTCGTGACCGAAGATGCGCGCGCTGCCGCCGTCCGGCAGGAGCAGTGTCGAGAGCAGCCGGACGAGCGTCGACTTCCCGGAGCCGTTCTGGCCCAGGATCGCGATGCACTCGCCGCGGTCGATCTCGAAGGTGATCCCTCGTAAGGCATCGACGCGGGTGCGCTTGCGCCCGTCCTTCCGGACGAACTCTTTGCGCAAGTCTTGAACGGATACTGCGTGGACTTCACTACCGGCGTACATCGGTTGCTCCTCAGGCTTCGGAAAGAGGACACGGACGCGGCACCCTCCGACAAGCCGGGGGCGCGCGGGGCGACGTGTCAGCCGAAGAGCAACATCGAGTCGTCGAGGCTAGCAGACGTCTCGACGGGCGCGCAAACGCGGCGGGGCCGAGGACCTACAGGTGCCGGTCTGGATCTCTTCGTTTCATCGAGCAGCGCCTCCCTGATCGACTGCGGGCCATCCTAGCGGTCCGCAAGTTCACGTTTGACCGCGTCCGCCAATACTTCTATTGTTGAAGTGCGTCGCCGCCGAAGGTGGCGCAGCAGGCAATGACGCCTCAGAGCTCTTCGCGAGCCCTGGGGCTTTTTTTGTGGTCCACGGCATGGAGATCAGAGCGATGCAGCCCGACGACTGGCCCGCAGTGCGGGAAATCTACGAGCAGGGAATCGCCACCAAGCAGGCGACCTTCGAGACGGCTGCACCGTCCTGGGCGGAATGGGACGCGGGCCATCTCGTTGACCTCCGCCTGGTCGCCGACGAGAACGGCGAGGTGATCGGCTGGGCGGCCCTGTCGCCTGTCTCCCGCCGCGCGTGCTACGCCGGCGTCGCCGAGGGCAGCGTCTATGTCGCCGAGAAAGCGCGCGGCCGAGGCGTCGGGAAGGCACTCCTCGAGCGGCTCCTTGCCGATGCAGACGAGGCGGGCTTCTGGACGATCCAGACGTCGGTCTTCCCGGAGAACGCCGCGAGCGTCGCCCTGCACACGCGTTGCGGCTTTCGGATCGTCGGGACACGAGAGCGAGTCGCCCGCCTCGACGGAACGTGGCGGGACACGGTCCTACTTGAGAGGAGGGTTCCTTGAGCTTCGTGAAAGTCGAGGCGGTCGTGATCCGCGAGCGGGTCGAGACCGTGATCGACGCCGTCGAGGACGCGACCGGTCACGTCGGCGTCACTGTTGTCGAGGCGATCGGCCACGGCCGTCAGCGCGGAGTCACGCACGAGTACCGCGGCCGCGTGTTCGAGTCGCGCTTTCTCCCGAAGGCGCTACTCGTCTTCGTGGTCGACGAGGACAGGACGGGCGAGATCGTGTCGGCGATCGTCGACGCCGCACGCAGCGGCAACGAGTCGGGCGACGGGATCGTCTGGACGACCCTGGTCGCGAACGTGACCCACAACCGAACGGGTCTGAACCTCGAGGAGGTGGATGTCGGTGCCTAAGAATCAGGACTTGCTGATCGCGGCGAGCACGATCTGGGTCGTCGTGACCGCGGTGCTGGTGATGTTCATGCAGGCGGGCTTCGCCTTCCTCGAAGCCGGCCTGACCCGAATGAAGAACGCCGGTCACATCGCCGGCAAGAACGTGCTCATCTTCGCGATCTGCTCGATCGTCTACTGGATGGTCGGGTTCGGGATGGCGTTCGGCGACGGCGGCGGCTTCGTCGGCACCGCCGGTTTCTTCCCGTCCGTCGACGAGTTGACCGCGGTCGGGAAGGCACCGTTCGACTGGTTCTCGGAGATCCCGGGCGCCGCCGGGTACCTGTTCGAGGTCGTCTTCGCCGGCGTCTCGCTCGCAATCGTCTGGGGCGCCATGGCCGAGCGGGCAAAGCTCTGGGTCTACTTCGCCTTCGGCGTCTATTTCACGCTCGTCTACTCGATCGTCTCACACTGGATCTGGAGCCCGCACGGGTGGCTCTTCGCCAAGGGGATGCAGGACTTTGCCGGCTCGACGGTCGTGCACTACCAGGGTGCGCTCGCCGCACTCGCCGGCGCGCTTCTCCTCGGCCCGCGAATCGGCAAGTTCGGGACGGACGGCAGGGCGAACCCAATCCCGGGACACAACATCCCCTACGCCGTTCTGGGCACGATCATCCTCTGGTTCGGCTGGTTCGGCTTCAACCCCGGGTCGACGCTCTCGGTCGACTTCGGCGGCTTCGGCTACTTCGCCTACGTCGCGCTGACCACGAATCTCGCGGCCGCGTCGGGCGCGCTGAGCGGCGTCGTCACCGCCTGGCTGGTCCTGAAGAAGCCGGACATCTCGATGATGCTGAACGGCGTCCTCGCCGCCCTGGTCGCGATCACCGCTGCGTCGGGGTTCGTTGCGCCGTGGGCCGCGATCGTGATCGGGCTCGTCTCCGGTTTCATCGCCGTCGTCGGCGTGATCGCAGTCGAGCGGATCGGCATCGACGACCCGATCGGCGCCGTGTCCGTGCACGGGATGGCCGGCGTCTGGGGCACGCTCGCGACGGGGCTCTTCGCCGTTCCCGCGCTGGCGAAGAACCTCGCCACCGGCACCGGCGGCCTCGTCTACACGGGGTCGTTCCACCAGATCGGCGTACAGGCGCTCGGCCTCGTCGCCGTCGGCGCCTTTACGTTCACGGCAGCCTTCCTCGGTCTCTTCGTGATGAAGAAGCTGTTCGGCATCCGGGTCGAGGAAGAGACGGAGAGCGCAGGCCTCGACGTATCGGAGCACGGGATGTGGGGATACCCCGAGTTCTACATCCCGGTCCCGGGCGGCTACGACGCGTGGGTGACCCCTCCGTGGGAGCGGCAGCGACACGCGCCTCCGGTGGCCACACCTCAGCCGAGTCCACAGCCGTCGGGCTAGGGCCCACCTGGGAGCGGGGGGACGGCTCGCCTGTCCCCCCGCTCCCGGCTCAGCGGATCCGGCGGGCGAGCTCGTCCTCGACCGCAGCCGGGTCGAGGCCCCGGGCCGCCAGTAGCACGTAGCTGTGGAACCAGAGGTCGGCGAGCTCCTCGACGAGCCGCTCGTCGCTTTCGGACGCCCCGGCGAGCGCGGCCTCGACGCCCTCCTCGCCGACCTTGCGGGCGGCGGCGGCAGACCCTTCGTCGAGCAGGGAGGCGACGTACGACCCCTCGGGCCGGTCCTTCGCCCGCTCCGCGACGCGGCGCCAGAGCCACGGTGCGAAGCAGGAGAGCGACCCGGTGTGGCAGGCGGGCCCGGCGGGCCGAACGCGGAGGAGGATCGCATCCCCGTCGCAGTCGTCCCTGAGCTCGACGACGGCGAGCGTGTTGCCCGACGTGGCGCCCTTATGCCAGAGCTCCCCGCGCGAGCGGCTCCAGAACCAGGCCTCGCCCGTTTCTCGGGTGCGACGGAGCGCCTCGTCATCCATCCAGGCCAGCATCAGCACGCGGCCGTCGTCCGCGTCTTGGACGATCGCCGCCGTCAGTTGTGGCCCGGTCAACTCCTGATGGGCCATCCGGCCTCCTTGAGCTCGTGCTTCAGCTCGGGCAGCCGCTCTGGACGCTCGTGCACGATCGAGGCGACGAGCGCCGCGTCGGCGCCGGCCTCGAACGCCTCCGCCAGGTGGACTGCTTCGCCGGCGCCGCCGGAGGCGATCACCGGCACGCGAACGGCGTCGGCCACGGCGCGGGTCAACGCCAGGTCGTACCCGTTGCGCGTCCCGTCGGCGTCGATCGACGTGAGCAGGATCTCGCCGGCGCCGCGCTCGACCGCATCGCGCGCCCAGTCGACGGCGTCGAGGCCGCGAGGGTTCCGGCCCGCATGCGTGACGACTTCGCCGCCACGGGCATCGATCGCGCAGACGATCGCCTGCGCGCCGAACTCGGCGGCGAGAGCAGTGAGCAGCTCCGGACGATCGACGGCCGCACGGTTCAAGGAGATCTTGTCGGCGCCGGCACGGAGCAGCGACCGGCCCTCCTCGAGCTCGGTGATTCCCCCGCCCACGGTGAACGGGATCTCGAGCTCGTCCGCGGCACGCTCGACGAGCGCGAACAGCGGGCCTCGGTCCTCCAGCGTGGCTGTGATGTCGAGGAAGACGAGCTCGTCGGCGCCGAGCTCCGAGTAGCGCGTGGCGAGCTCGACGGGGTCGCCGACGTCGCGCAGCTCTTCGAAGCGGACGCCCTTGACCACGCGTCCGCCGGCGACGTCGAGGCAGGGGATCACACGCTTCTTGACCATGCCAGTGCGTTGCCGAGCGCCCGCGCGCCGGAAGGCCCGCTCCGCTCGGGGTGGAACTGAACGCCGGCCACGGAGCCGTGCTCGACCGCGGCGATAACCGGTCCGTCGTGCTCGACCTCGGCGACGGCGATCGCCGCCGCCGGCGCGCACACGTAGGAGTGCGCGAAGTACACATCCTCGCCGTCGAGTCGCTCGAGCAGCCTGGTCGGGGCGGTCACCCGGAGCTCGTTCCAGCCCGTGTGCGGGACCCGGCTCGCCTGCAGCCGCTCGACGCGGCCGGGCAGGATCTGGAGGCCGGCGCCGCCTTCGTCGGACTCGCCGAAGAGAAGCTGCATGCCGACGCAGATCCCGAGCACCGGCCTCCCGGCGCGGACCCGGGCGAGAAGCGCCTCGGCAAGGCCCCGCTGCTCCAAGCCGCGCGCCGCTGCTCCCGTGTTGCCGACGCCGGCGATCACCGCGAGCGGCGCGCGCTCGACCTCGGCGGCATCCTCGGTGACGGCTGGCTGGGCGCCGGCACGATCGAGCGCCGAACAGAGGCTGCGCAGGTTGCCCGCCCCGTAGTCGGCGAGGACAACTCTCACAGGGCACCCTTTGTCGACCCGATGGCCGCACCCTCGCGGACGCACGCCTCGCGCAGGGCGCGCCCGAGCGCCTTGAACGCCGCCTCGGCGACGTGGTGGTCGTCCGCGCCGGTCGCCTCGACGTGGAGCGTAAGCCCCGCCTGGATTGCGAACCGCTCGAGCGCGTGTGCCAGGAGCGTGACCGGGAGCCCGCCCACCCGGTCGCCGCCGAAGGCGAGCGTCACCTCGGCATGCGGGCGCCGGACGAGGTCGACGGCGGCGGTCGCGCGGGCCTCGTCCATCGGCACGGTCGCCGAGCCGTATCGCGCGACACCGGCCCGGCCGTCGAGCGCCGCGGCAACTCCGTCCCCGAGCGCGGCCAGGACGTCCTCGACGGTGTGGTGCTCGTCGACGTCGAGGTCGCCGCCGGCGAGCAGCTCGAGGTCGAGGCCCCCGTGGAACGCGAACAGCGTCAGCAGGTGGTCGAGGAAGCCGACGCCGGTCACGACCCGGGCGCGGCCCTGACCGTCGAGGTCGAGCGACACGCGCAGCGCGGTCTCGGCGGTGGTGCGGAGGACGACGGCGGAACGGCTGGTCGGCGACTCGGCGGCCGCACCGAGTGCCGCCAGCATCAAGTCGTTCTCCGCCGGCAGCCGAACGGTGATGCGGAACGAATCCGGACGGCGGCGCACGATAAGCCCTCGTGCCTCCAGCTCGTCGGCGCGGTCGGCGCCGAGGACGACGACGAAGTTGCCCGCCGACGCGGGACAGTCGAAGCCGGCGGCGAGCAGCGCCTCGCGCATCCGTTCACGCTCGGCAATCGTCTCTGCGACGTCGAGACGAGGATTCCGCAGCGCGGCCGCGGCGATCCGGGCGGCGGGCGCGGCGACAGGCGCCGGATCACGGCGGCGGTCGAGCTCGCGCGCGACCTCCGGCGAGGCGATCGCGTACCCAACGCGGAGCGCCGCCAACCCGAACGCCTTCGAGAGCGTCCGCAGTGCGACGAGGTTCGGCGTCTCGGCGACGAGCGGCGCCACGGTCTTCCCGCCGTACTCGAAATAGGCCTCGTCGACGACGACGGCCGCGTTCGGCAGGGAGCGTGCGAGCGAGACGATCTCCTCGGGCTCGACGAGCTCACCCGTCGGGTTGTTCGGGTTGCAGACCCACACCAGATCGGCGCCGGCCCGGTCGTCGGTCAGCTCTGCACCCTCGATTCCAGAAGCGACCGCGTAGACCGGGTACGTCGGCTCCTTGACGTACGCGCGTCGACCGGGAGCAAGGAAGGTTCGCGCAGTGAGTGCGATCAACCCGTCGGCGCCGGCTCCCGGGACGATCTGCTCGGGTTCGACCCCGGCGTAGGCCGCGGCGGCCTCGCGCAGCTCCCGATAGGTGCCGTCCGGGTACTCGTTCAGGCGCGCGAAGCTCTCGCCGAGCGGCACCTGCGGGACGCCCGGCAGCGGCGGGACGTTCTGGTCGAACCGGATGATCTCGGCCGGCTGCAGGCCGTGCCGGGCCGCGATCTCGGCGGTGGGCGACGCCCAAGCGTACGGGGTGAATCCGTCCGGCAGGGGCCTCGTGCTCATGCGCGCACCGCCACCGCGCGCGCGTGTTCGGGCAGACCTTCGATACCGGCCAGGACGGTCACCGTCTCCCGGACGGAGGCGAGGCCTTCCGCCGTGGCCTTCACGAACTGGACCGGCTTCAGGAACGTCTCGAGCCCGAGGCCGCCGACACCGCGGGCCAGGCCGCCCGTCGGAAGAACGTGGTTCGAGCCCGCGGCATAGTCGCCGAGGACCGCGGTCGTCCCGAGGAAGACCGCGCCTGCGTTGCGCACGCCTTCGGCGAGCGAATCCGGGTCGTCGACGAGGAGCTCGAGATGCTCGGGCGCGATCGAGTTCGCGCGTTCGACCGCTTCGGTCAGCGAGCCGACCAGCTCGACCCGGGCTCGTTCGCCGACACGGGCGGCGACTGCGTCCGCCAGCTCGGCGCTCGTCGTCAGCAAGATCGATGCGCCGTCGGGCCCGTGCTCGGCTTGGGCGAGCAAATCGGAGGCGCAGGCCTCGGGGTCGGCCGTGCCGTCGGCGATCACGAGCACCTCGCTCGGACCGGCCGGCAGGTCGATCGCGACCCGGCTCGAGACGAGCAGCTTCGCCTCTGTCACCCAGCGGTTCCCGGGGCCGACGATCTTGGCGACAGGACGAATCGTCTCGGTGCCGTACGCGAGCGCGGCGATCGCCTGCGCGCCGCCCATCGAGTAGAGCTCGTCGATCCCGAGCTCGCCTGCGGTGGCGAGCATCGCCTCCGAGGGCCTCGGGGTCGCGACCACGATCCGCGGCACGCCGGCGAGCCGCGCGGGTACTGCCGTCATGACGAGCGAGGACGGAAGTCCGGCCGGCACGTAGATCCCGACCGACTCGACCGGCAGCCAGCGGCGGCTCACCTCGACGCCCGAGATCGGCGTGACCGTGGTCTCGGACGGGCGCTGGGCAGCATGCACGACCTCCACGGCGGCGATGAGCGCGCGTACGGCCGCCAGCACGTCCGTGTCGATCTCGCCTCGGGCCGTCACAAGGTCGGGCGGGCCGTCGCCGAGTCGCTCGGCCCAGTCGTGAAGCGCCTCGTCGCCGCGATCGCGCACGTCGGTCACGATCGTGGCTGCGTCGGTGACGCCTTCGGCGTCACGACATCGCCTCGCACCAAGGCCGACAGCTTCGCTGTCGCCTTTGTACTCGGCTTCGTCTCTCATGGAACCAGCCTCTCGACCGGAACCACGAGGATCGACGACGCACCGGCCGCCTTCAGCGGCGGGAGCAGGTCCCAGATCTCGTCGACTGGGACGGCGGCGTGCACCGCAATCTGGCCCGGCTCGGCGAGCGGGAGCACAGAAGGCGCACCCATCCCGGGTAGCAGCTCGCGGATCGCGGGCAGGTCGTCCTCCGAGGCGTTGAGCATCACGTACCGGCGGCTGCGGGCGGCGACGACGCCTCGGAGCATCAGCTCCAGCCGCTCGACGAGCTCGCGGCGCCCATCGAGGGCCTGCGGGTTCGCGATCAGCACCGCCTCCGAGGAGAGCAGGCGTCCGATGCGGCGCAGGCCGTTCACGCTCGCCGTCGATCCGGTGGAGACAAGGTCGACGATCGCGTCCGAGAGGCCGAGTCGCGGCGCCGCCTCCACCGACCCGGAAACGGTGACTAGCTCCGCGTCGACGCCGAGCCCGTCGAGGACGGCGCGCGTGGACACCGGGTAGGCGGTCGCGACGCGGAGGCCGGCGAGGTCAGCGAGCTCCTGCTGCGGAGCTGCGGTCGGCACCGCCGCTTCCAGCGTGCAGCGGGCAAAGCCGAGCTCGGCGAGCTGGACGATGTCGGCACACGCCTCGGCGACGAGGTTCGCGCCCGTGATCCCGACGTGGACGACGCCGTCCTGGACGTATTCGGGGATGTCGTGCGGTCGGACGAGCAGGAGATCGACCGGTGCGTTCTGGCACGGAACGTGCAGGGCCCGCTCCCCGAGCTCGAAGCGAAGCCCGGCGGCGTCGAGCAGGTCGAGAGAGGGCTGCGCCATCCGCCCCTTCGACGGGACCGCAACGAGCAGCCGCCCCTCCGTCCCGGCGCTCACGCGGCCTCAGCGCGTGGTGCGTGCAAGCGCGAGCCGGTACCCGCCGGTGCCGTGGCGAAGCCATTGCGCCACACGGGTGACGGTTGCAGTGCTGGTATGCACGCGCTCCGCGATCTCGAGGTACGGGAGTCCCTCTTCGAGCAGACGGACGATCTGCCAGCGGTGCGCGAGCGCCTCCAGCTCACCGAGTGTGCACAGGTCGCGGAGGAAGCGCTTCGCCTCGTCGCGGGTGCGCAGACAGAGGAAGGCGGCGGCCAGGTCGTCGAGGCCGGGAATCTCGTCGATGTCATGTCGTGCCTCGCTCGCGGTCGTGCTCACAGGACAGCATGTTAGCATGCTACTACGCTGCTATGGCAACCTTCGACGTGATTCCCGCAATCGACGTCCTCGAGGGTCGTTGCGTCCGGTTGCTCGAGGGACGCCGCGAGCAGGTGACGATCGAGGGGGGCGATCCCGCGGAGGCGGCCGCACGTTTCACCGCCGAAGGTGCCGGGTGGCTGCACCTCGTCGACCTCGACGGTGCGTTCTCGGGCCGCCCCACGCC
>JBKPPY010000120.1:0-19534 GCA_046733845.1 Actinomycetota bacterium
GTCTGGGGACGTCAGCCGGATCGTGGGAGAAATCGCAGTCCATCTCGAGCACGAGTTGGGCGCCGTCGGCAAGCGCATGGCGAAAGCCGGCGAGGTAGGCGGGACCCAGCCCCTCCTTCACGGAGCGGTGGACGACGGCAACCCGACTGTGCTCTCGCGCGAGCCCGTTGGCGATTTCGCCGGTGCCGTCGGGCGATCCGTCGTCGATCACGAGCACCGTGTCGTCCTCGCCGAGTCGGGCGAGGAGCGCGGTGACCATCGCTTCGAGGTTCTCGCGCTCGTTGTACGTCGGGAGGCAGACGGTGGCCCTGGGCACCTGCCTATGATCGCGACAGTGGCGCTGCCGAGGAATGCAGAGGTGATCGAGCAGATCGAGCTGCTCGCCGACATGCTCGAGCTCGAGGGGACCGAGACGTTCCGGGTGCTCGCGTACCGCCGCGCCGCCCAGCGGATCGGCGAGACCGGCGGCTCGATCGCGCAACTCGCGCTCGACGGTAAGGCGAAAGAGCTTCAGGGGATCGGGAAAACGATCGAGGAGAAGATCGTCCAGATCGTCGAGCAGGGCGAGATCGAGGCGCTCGCGAAACGGAAGGGACGCATCCCGCCGGACGTGATCGCCTTCATGCGACTGCCGGGTCTGGGCCCGAAGACTGCCCGCAGGATCTGGAAGGAGCTCGACGTGACCACGCTCGAGGGGCTGCGCGAGGCCGCCGAGCAGCAGCGGCTCCGGACGTTGACCGGGCTTGGACCAAAGGTCGAGGAAAACGTCCTGAAGGCGCTGAACGAGCGAGCGAAGCCGAAGGCGCCGGCGCGGCCGCTGCTCGGTCAGGGGCTGCCCGCGGTCCTCGCCGCGGTCGACGCGCTTCGTGCTCATCCTGCGGCGGAGCAGGTGTCGGAAGCGGGCAGCGTCCGCCGTCGCCGCGAGACGTTCCGCGACCTCGACATCATCGCCACCGCCACCGACGCGAAGGCTCTGATCGACGCGTTCACGGAGTTCGAGTGGGTGGCGGAGGTCGCGGCCAAGGGAGGGACGAAGGCGACTGTGATCTCCCACGACGGTCTGCGCTTCGATCTCCGAGTCGTGCCGCCCGAGTGCTACGGGAACCTCCTCCAGCACTTCACGGGCTCGAAGAACCACAACGTCGCGATGCGTGAGGAGGCGCAGCGGCGTGGTCTGTCGATCTCCGAGTACGGGATCACGGAGATCGAGACCGGCGAGGTGCGCACATTCCAGACCGAGCAGGAGCTGTACGAGTCGCTCGGCTACCAGTTCATCCCGCCCGAGCTGCGCGAGTCCGCGGGCGAGCTGGAGGCTGCGCGACGCGGCGAGCTGCCGGCGCTGGTCGAGGAGAGCGACCTCCGCGGCGACCTGCATGCGCACACGACCTGGTCGTCGGACGGGAAGAACACGATGGAGGAAATGGCGCTCGCCGCCAAGGCGCGGGGCTACTCGTACCTTGCGATCACCGACCACTCGCACTACCTCCGCGACGGGAGGTTGGAGGCGCAGGCCGAGGAGCTGGCCGCGCTCGCCGAGCGGCTGAAGCCGTTCCGCCTGCTGCACGGGATCGAGGTCAACATCCGGGCGAACGGCGTGCTCGACGTGCCGGACGAGACCCTGGCACGGCTCGACTGGGTGGTTGCCTCGATCCATGCGGCGTTCTCCACGTCGCCCACGGAGCGGGTTCTCGCCGCGATGGAGAACACCCATGTCGACGTGATCGGTCACCTCACCGGCCGCAAGATCAACAAGCGCGGGCCGATGGACATCGACCTCGAGCAGGTGTTCGCGAAGGCGGTGGAGACGCGGACGGCGGTCGAGATCAACTCGCAGCCCGACCGGCTCGACCTCCGTGACGCCGACGCGCGTTTGGCGGGCGAGCGGGGTGTCCGCATCGTCGTCTCCACCGACGCGCACTCCGTCGGCGCCCTGGGCTACGCGGCGCTCGGCATCGGCCAGGCCCGCCGCGCCTGGCTGACGAAGGAGCAGATCGTCAACACGTGGCCGTGGTCGAGGGTCAAGAAATGACGCGTCTCTTCCAGCGTTGTCACAGGGACAGTCCCTGCAACGGACCGTCCACAGGGCAGAACGGCCTGCAATCGCGGGACTTCGAGGCTCGGAACGCCGGCGAAGAGTGACGGTTCGTCCACAGCCGTATCGCCGCGTTCATTCCGCCTGCCCAGGCGGTTTCGGGCTGTTCGCCATGGCCGCCCGTGGCATGGCCAAGGGACTGTCCCTGGGACCCTTTCGAACGGGACACGGCCGTCGATGACATTCAGGGAGGACGGGCACAAAGCGGTCGACTGGGCCGCCGACTACCTGGATCGCGTCGCCGAGCTGCCGGTGCTGGCGCAGGTCCGGCCTGGGGAGATTCGTGCGCAGCTGCCGCGGTCACCGCCGGAGCAGCCGGAGTCGTTCGACGCCGTCCTCCGGGACCTCGACGAGATCCTGCTACCGGGCGTCACGCACTGGCAGCACCCGCGCTTCTTCGCCTACTTCGCGGTCACCGGTGCCGAGCCCGGCATCCTCGCCGAGCTTCTCGCCGCCACCCTGAACTCGGTCGGCTTCCTTTGGCGCACTGCGCCGGCATCGACCGAGCTGGAGCTGGTCGTCTGCGACTGGGTCGCGCAGCTGCTCGGACTGCCGGAGGGCTGGCATGGCCATATCGAGGACACTGCATCCACCTCCACGCTCGCCGCGCTGATCGCGGCGCGTCACGCGACCGGTCGCAACGTGGTCGTCTGCTCCGAGCACGCGCACTCCGCGGCGGACAAAGCGGCCCGGATGCTCGGGATGGAGCTGCGGAAGGTCCCCTCAGATGAGGCGTTCCGGATGCGCGCAGACGCCCTGGAGCTCGATGACGCAGCGGCTGTTGTCGCGACCGTCGGGACGACGTCGACGAGCTCGGTCGACCCGGTGCCCGCAATCGCCGAACGCTGCGCCGCCGCCGGCGTCTGGCTGCACGTCGACGCCGCCTACGCGGGCTCCGCGATGGTCTGCCCCGAGCTGCGCTGGGCGTTCGAGGGCGTCGACCGCGCCGACTCCCTCGTCGTCAACGCGCACAAGTGGATGTTCACGCCCATGGACTGCTCCCTGCTCTGGACGAGCCGGCCCGACGAGTTCCGCGACGCCTTCTCCCTCGTCCCCGAGTTCCTCCGCACCACCGACGAGGGCGCGCTCAACCTGAGCGAGTTCGGGCCTGCACTCGGCCGGCGCTTCCGCTCCCTCAAGCTCTGGGCGATCCTGCGGTGCTACGGCGCCGAGGGCCTGAGGCGCCGCATCCGCGAGGCGATCCGTCTGGCCGAGCTGTTCGAGGGGTGGGTGCGGGACGAGCCGGGCTGGGAGCTCTGTGCGCCTCGGCCGTTCTCGCTGGTGTGCTTCCGGCGCGAGGGGACGGACGAAGAGAACGAAGCGATCGTCGAGCGCGTGAACGCGAGCGGCGAGATCTTCATCTCGCACACGAAGCTGAACGGCCGTTACGTCCTGCGCCTCACGATCGGGAGCGATCGAACCACCGAGGACGACGTCCGCCGGGCGTGGGACGTCCTGCGCGCTGCGAGCTCCTAAGTGACTTTCGGCAGGAACACGACCACGGCTGCATAGATCACGACCAGCGCCATCGAGTCGATCCCGAGCCTGAAGAACGTCCGGTGCGGTCGCGCGATCACGGCTGCTCCGACGATCCCCGTCATCAGCAGCCCGGCGCCGCCGAGCCAGACGTCGGAGCCACGCTCGGCCACGATCACCGGCGTCCCGGCGATGAGGTCGGCGAGGAGGAAGAGGGTCAGCTGGAACGAGTTGCCGCCGAGGATGTCGCCCATCGCCAGCTGGTGGTCGCCGAGCCGCACGGCCGCGATCCCGCTCGAGATCTCGGGCAGCGCGGTCGCCGCGGCGAGCACCGTCGCTCCGAAGATCGCGCCCTGGAGGCCCATCCTGTCGGCGAGCACGTTCCCCGAGGACTGGAGGGCAACCCCTGCGCCGAGGGTGATGGCTGCGGCCAGCGTGAAGACCCCCGCGACGAACACGGTCGACCGCTTCACGAGCGGCCGCCGTTCCGCCGGCTGGTCTTCCCGGACATGGCGTCGGCCCGGGCGCGCGCCCGGCATCACGATCGTCCAATCCGTCCGCATTCGCACCCGGTTGACGACCCAGACGCCACCGATCCAGAGCACGACCACGGCGATCGAGGTCGGGCTGACGCCTCCGACGCTGGTCGAGGCCGGCAGCGCCGCCCCGGCGAGCACGGTCGCGAGGCAGACGACGACGATCAGCGCCTCGAGCACGGGCGTCAGCGAGCCGACCAGGAAGCTCAGCGGCCGCTCTGACCCGGCCGCGAAGTCGAGCACGACCAGCACGAGCGTCTGGATCGCGATGCCGCCGATCAGGTTTCCAACCGCGAGGTCGAGATGTCCGGCGAGTACAGCGGAGGTGACGATCGCGATCTCGGGAAGCGTGCCGGCGACCGCGAGCAGGATCAGACCGCCCAGGGCCTCGCCGAGCCCGAACCGCCGATCGAGTGAATCGGTGGTCTTCGAGAGCGAGATGCCGGCAATCCACGTTGCGACCGAGCCTGCGACGAACACCAGGACCACGAGCGGGGTGGACAGGCTCGTCACGGGTCTAGGGTAGGTCGCGATGGTGCCGAGCGAGGCGACAACCGTGTGATCAAGGGTCGCTTCGCCTCTGTAGGGACAGTCCCCTTCCGGGACAGTCCCTAGCCCTCTCTGAGGGCGGCCAGCGCGGCGTCGTGGAGCGCGACCCGGTAGCGCCAGAAGGCCCGGCCGGTGGCAAGCAGCCGCTTCCTCAGCGGGCCCGCCAACTCCTCCAGCGTGCCCCAGCGTGCCTCTGCGATCTCATCCAGGTCGTGCGGCTCGATCGACTCGTCGTCCGTCTCCGCCAGGAGGACGTGTGTCCGCCAGTCGAGCACGCGGCCGCCGTACCCGAACCGCGCCCGCGCCTCGACCAGGTACCGCCGGAGATCGACCCGGAGCCCGGTTTCCTCGTACGCCTCGCGGAGCACGGCTTCGACGAAGTCTTCTCCTTCCTTGACGCCGCCGCCCGGCGGGCGCCAGACATCCGGCGGGAACGGATGCTTGCGGATCAGCGCGAGGTAGTCGCGGTTGAGGATGAACAGCGTGACGTCGTGGGTGCGTAGAGGGTCGTACGTCGCGATGCCATACTCGCGCTCGGAGATCTCGCCCTCCCACTCGAGGATTCTCGGCTCTCCATAGCGCACGCGGATGGGCGCCAGCACTTCCTCGGTGAGGTGCACTGCCCTGCCCTAGAGCTGCCGAAGCAGCTCGACCAGCTCGGCGGTTCCGCCGACGATGATGTCCGCGGCCCGGCCCAGGGCACTCGGGCCCTCGTCCGACACGACCGCGACCCGCAACGCGAGGTCGAGGCCGTCCAGCCCGCGGAAGGCCTCGAGGTCGGTCGAGTCGTCGCCGGCGTAGAGTGCGCGCCGCAACCCGCGCTCGGCGAGCAGCGAGCGCACCGCGGTGCCCTTGTTCGCGGCGACCGGCGGCAGGATCTCGAGCACCTTCCGACCCCACCGCGGCCGCAGTCCGAGCTCGACCGCCCGGCGCTCGACGGTGCGAAGCGACGCGACCGCTGCCGCTTCGTCACTGGCAGTCCGGAAGTGGAAGGACGCCGAGTACTGCTTTCGCTCCGGCTTCCAGCCGCTCTCGTCGACGAGCTGGTCGAGCTCTGTGCTCCAGTCGTCTGCCCGCCGGTCGAGACCCATGCCGTGCTCGCCGACGTAGACGAGCTCGTCGACGCCGACCACGCGGCGCGCATCGGCCTCGGTCCGTCCGCTGACGCACGAGACGAGCGCGTAGCGTCCCGCGAGATCGCGCAAGACGGCGCGGGTCGCCTCCGGGACGGTGGCATCGTCCGGTCGCTCGACGATCGGCGCCAGCGTGCCGTCGACATCGAGGAGCACCCCCGCAGCCTCCGGCCGTTCGCCCAGGCGTGCGATCAGGTTCGTCGCGTCCAACGGGGCGCTCTCCTGACGGCGGCCATCCGTGGAGAATAGGCAAGCCGTGGTGCAGCTGGTCTTGATCGGGATCGCCGCCGGGTTCTTCAGCGCGCTCTTCGGGGTCGGTGGAGGAATCATCGTCGTTCCTCTTCTGTTGCTCTCGCGGCGCTGGCAGGAGCGCCCGGCGATGGCGACGTCGCTGGCGGCGATCGGCATCATCGCCGTCGCGGGCACGATCTCCTACGCCGTCCACGGCGAGCTGAAGCCGGGCGCGGCGATGCTCGTCGGGCTGCCCGCTGCGGCGGGCGCGATCATCGGCACCGCTTTGCAGCAGCGCATCGCCGGGCCGACCCTTTCACTCATGTTCGCTCTGCTCCTCGCTGGGGTGGGCGTCAAGCTGCTGATCTGATGGCCGACGTCCTCCTCGCCGTCGGCCTCGGCGTCGCCGCAGGCATCCTCGCCGGGCTGTTCGGAGTCGGCGGCGGCATCCTCTTCGTCCCAACGCTGACGCTCGGGCTGGGCCTGACCCAGCTGCACGCCGAGGCGAGTTCGCTGCTGGCGATCGTTCCCACCGTCGTCGCCGGCACGTGGCGGCAGCAGCGTTACGGCAACGTGCGCTGGCGGCCTGCGGTGGTGATCGGGATCGCCGCCGTCGCCGGCGTCGAGGCGGGCGTGCTCGTGGCGGAGCACACGCCAGAGCACGCGCTCAAGCGTCTGTTCGGTGCGCTGATGATCGTCGTCGCAGCGCAGGTGGCGTGGCGCGCGCGCCGCCGCCGGCCGAACTGACCGCCGTCCCGCCGCTTCACCCATAATGACGTCGCGTGAGAGGGCGCCTCTCCCTTCTCCTCGGCATCGCCGTCGTCTGGGCGGCAGTCACCGGCGCCGTTGCAGCGGCTCCGCCGGTGTCGCTTGGACCGCCGGCAACCGGCGTCGGCTTGGCGGTCCAGGTCGTCGGCCCCGACCAGACGACTGCCGGCGCGACGACGCAGGCGAGCGCTCCGCCCGATGCGGACATTCCCGCCGCACCCTTCGCCTACCCGCCCGACGGCTCCGTCGTCTCGGCCCAGTCGACCTCGGTGAGCGCGACCGCGAGCGCACCCGACGGCACCGCCAGCGTCACGACGGCGGTCTCGGGCCTGTCGCTGTTCGGAGGCGAGATCACCGCCGACGCGGTACAGGCTTCGGTCAGCTCGGCCGGCACGATCGGCGATCTTGGTGACTCGACGGTGTCGAACCTGGTTGTGCTCGGTGCCCCGGTGGCAGCGGCCGCGAACGCGAGGATCCCACTGGCGGACTGGGGGTACGCACTCGTGCTCGCCGAGTCGACTAGGAAGGGGGTCGCCTCGTCGCCTTCGTGGCACGGCACGGTCACCGGCCTGGTCGTCCATCTCGACGCCGACCACGGTGGGCTGGCCGCCGGCAGCGAGATCCGGATTGCCTACGCCGACGCGTACGCTCGGCCGCCGGCGAGCTCGACGACCACCACCACGACCCGGACGGCGCCGTCGACCACCACGACGGCCGGGAAGCGCCAGGCCCGCGAGAGTCGACCGCCGACGCTGGTGCCGGGCTCGGCCGGCGCCGATCGGGCCGGAAAGGGGCCCAAGCAGAAGCGGCCCAAGGCCTCTGGACTGCCTCTGGTCCTGACCCCGCCGACGGTGACCCCCAAGCTGACCGCGGGCGGCTATGTCTTCCCGATCTACGGCCCATCGGCCTACGGCGACACGTTCGGTGCGCCCCGCGGCGACGTCTCAGGAGGCTGGCACCACGGCGACGACATCTTTGCCCCGCTCGGCGCTCCGGTGCTCGCGGTCGCGAGCGGCACCGTCTTCTCGGTCGGCTGGAACGAGATCGGCGGGTGGCGGCTGTGGCTGCGCGACAGCGGCGGCAACGAATTCTACTACGCGCACCTGTCCGCCTACACGAGCCTGGCGGTCAACGGCCGCCACGTCGATGCGGGCCAGGTGCTCGGCTTCGTCGGCAACACGGGGGATGCACAGGGCACGCCTTTCCACCTCCACTTCGAGGTGCACCCGGTGTCGATGCTCTACCTCGGCTACGACGGTGCTGTCAACCCGACGCGGTACCTGAACGCGTGGGAGCGCCTCGAGGACATCCGGATCCTGCCCGCGGTGCCCTTTGCGCAACAGCTGGCGGCGACGAGCAACGCGCCGACGCCCGGCGCGATCCTCCTTCAGTCGAGCGACATCTCGACGGCGAACGGTCTCGATCCCGGATCGCTTCGCCGAGCGATGCGCGCGCCGGTCACCGTGCCGTCCGGCGGCGGCTCGCTCGGCGAGCTCCCGACGCCGCTGCCGATTCTCGACCGGGCCTAGTTACCCGAGGATCGCACGCCCGGCCAGAGCGGACCTGACGTCGGGTCCTTCTGGCCTTGGCAGTATCCGCGCGGAGCGGCGAGCGAGCGGCCGGGTCTTTCGCCCGGCCTGCGAAGCGATCTGGCTAAGCCGCCCCCATACCGCCGTTTCCGGACTGCTCGTCGAAGCCGAACTCGTCCTCTCCGCCGAAGAGCCGGTCCTTCACCCAGCGCCGGGTCTCGGGACCGGTGACGGGGTTGAAGAGCAGTCCGACGACCACCCCGACCAGGAGGAAGAACGCGCGGCCCGGGTGCCGCTTGCGCGGCCCCGACTGGAGGCGGCTCGCCGCCTGCCGGAGCTCGGCGACCGCGACCCGGAGATTCTCCTGGATGTCCTGGTCGCCTGCCACGCGCTGCGCCGCACCGACGACACTCCGCGGCGCGAGGACGTCCTCGTAGATCTCGCGGGCGGCGAGAAACGCCTGCTTGACGTGGTCGCGGAGCTCTTCGTCGTGAAGAGCCCGATCCACGTAAGGTTTCGCAGTGCCGGCCACCGAGGCCACCTTGTCTGCCGTCTTGGGCATGTTCCGAATCCTTTCGCTCGACAGCTAGGCCGAGTGTATCCCGCCCGACAATGCGGCAAACGACGATGGTTGTTGGTAGCCGCGGCGCCGCTGATCCTCGTCGCTGCCGGTTGCGGTGGAGGCGCGAGCAGCAGCACCGAGGCCCCCACGGGATCCGGCCAAACTGTCTCGGGACCGGGCTTTTCGTTCCAGGCACCCGAGGACTGGACGACGAAGACGCTCGCGACCTCGGCCGAGGCACGCCAGGGGCCGTCTACCGTCGTATCGGTGACAGTCTTGCCGTTGCTCAAGCCCTATCGACTGGCGCTCTTCCCGCGCGTGGCGAAAGAGCTCGACCGGGTCGCGGCAACCTACGCTGCGAACGTGAAGGGCTCGGTTGCGTCGCGACGGACGGTCGAGGTTGCGGGCCGTAAGGCCCGCCAGTACGAGATTACCCACGGCGATCTCGTCGACCGGATCACGTTCCTCTTGCGTGGAAGGCGGAACTTCCAGCTGACCTGCCGCTGGCAGAGCGCAGACGGGCAACCCGCCGCCTGCGACCAGCTGACGTCTACCTTCGCCTTCCGCTAGACGCCGCCTGGCGTTCGGGTGCCGGGCGCGGCCGGGCCGATGCGCGGCCGACGAGCGCGGCGTCGAGGACCTCGTCTGCCGCCTCGGCCAGCACGAACTCGATCTCGTTCCGAGTCTCCTCCGGAAGCTCGCTCAGGTCGGCTGCGTTCTCGCGCGGCAGGATGACCTTCTTCAGGCCCGCCCGCTGGGCGGCAAGCACCTTCTCGCGGACGCCGCCGATCTGCAGCACCTGGCCGGTGAGCGTGATCTCGCCGGTCATCCCCACCTCCTCGGACACCGTCCGGCCGGTCGCGAGGGAGACGAGCGCGGTCGCCATGGTCACGCCGGCTGATGGGCCGTCCTTCGGCACCGCGCCGGCGGGGACGTGGATGTGGACGTCGTGCTCGCCAAACCAGTCCTCGTCGATCCCGAGCCGTTTCGCGTTGCTGCGAACCCACGAAAGAGCCGCCTGCGCAGACTCCTGCATCACGTCGCCGAGCTGGCCCGTGATCCGCAGGCCGCCCTTGCCCGGGTACGCAGTCGCCTCGATGAAGAGCACGTCGCCGCCGACCGCGGTGACGGCGAGGCCGGTGGCGACGCCGGGATCGGACGTCCGCTTGCGGACCTCCGCCGCGAACCGACGCGGGCCGAGCGCGTCGCGCACGGCCGCATCGTCGATCTCGACATGGCCGGTCGCGCCCTCGGCGACCCGCCGCGCCGTCTTGCGCAGCACGTCGGCGACGCGCCGCTCGAGATTCCGCAGACCGGCCTCGCGCGTGTACTCGCGGACGATCGTGCGCAGGGCGCCGTCGTCGATCTCGACCTGCTCGGCCGTCAGCCCATGGGCCTCGAGCTGCTTCGGCACCAGGTAGCGGCGGGCGATCTGGATCTTTTCGTCCTCCGTGTACCCGGAGAGCTGGATCACGTCCATGCGGTCCAGGAGCGGGCCGGGGATCGTCTCCAGCTGGTTGGCGGTGCAGATGAACAGGACCTTCGACAGGTCGAAGGGAAGGTCGAGGTAATGGTCCCGGAAGGTCGAGTTCTGCTCCGGATCGAGCACCTCGAGCATCGCGCTCGCCGGATCGCCGCGCCAATCGGCGCCCATCTTGTCGATCTCGTCGATCAGGAAGACCGGGTTCTTCGACTCGGCGTCACGGAGGGCGCGGATAATCGTGCCCGGCATCGCGCCGATGTACGTGCGCCGATGGCCGCGGATTTCTGCCTCGTCCCGGACGCCGCCGACGGAGATGCGGGTGAACTTACGGCCGAGCGTCCGGGCGATCGACTGCCCGAGCGACGTCTTGCCGACTCCAGGCGGTCCGACGAAGCAGAGGATCGGCCCGCTGACGTCGCCCTTCAGCTTCGAGACCGCCAGGTACTCGACGATCCGGTCCTTCACCTTGTCTAGGTCGTAGTGGTCCTCGTCGAGGATGCGCCGCGCCTGCTCCAGGTCGAGGTTGTCCTCGGTCGTCTTGTCCCACGGCACGGTCAGGATCCAGTCGAGGTACGTCCGGATCACGCCGTACTCAGCAGCTGCGGGCGGCAGCTTCTCCAGCCGTGACAGCTCGCGTTCGGCCGCCTTCCGGATTTCCTCCGGCAGCGTCAGCTCGGCGAGCTGGCCACGGAGCTCGTTTACCTCCGCCTGCTGCTCGTCGCCCTCGCCGAGCTCCTCCTGGATCGCCTTCAGCTGCTGGCGCAGGAAGTACTCGCGCTGGCCCTTCTCCATCTCCGACTGGACCTGGGACTGGATCTTCGAGCCGAGCTCGATCACCTCGAGCTCGCGGCTGAGAATCGCTGAGATCGCACGTAGCCGCTCCTCGACGTTCGCCGTCGCGAGCAGCTGCTGCTTCTCACCGGTCTTCAGCCGCATCGTCGAAGCGATCAGGTAAGAGAGGACGGTCGGGTCGTCGATGTTCGCGGCCGCAAGCTGAAGCTCTTCCGGCAGGTACGGAAGCGCGCCGATGATGCTGGCGAACTGGTTCTGGACGTTGCGCGTCAGCGCCTCCAGCTCCTTCGACTCCTCGACCACCTCCGGCACCTCGGAAAACTCGCCCACCAGGTACGGCTCCTCCTGGATCGTCCGCTCGAGGCGGATGCGGCGCACGCCCTGGACGAGGATCCGCAGGGTGCCGTCGGGGATGCGGACGAGCTTTTGGACGACCGCGGCGGTGCCGATCTCGTGCAGGTCCTCCCAGCCGGGCGTCTCGACGTCCTCGTTCTTGACGCTGACGAGCGCGACCATGCGGTCCCCACTCGCGACGTCGTCGACGAGCTTGATCGAACGCTCCTGGCCGATCGCGAGCGGCGACATCGACTGCGGGAAGACGACCGTCTCTTTCAGCGGCAGAACCGGCAGGATCGGAGGCACCTCGACCTCCTCGCCGTCGATGACGACCTCTTGCTCGAGCTCACTCATCGCCGCTCCTCGCGCTCGCCGAGCACGATCAGGATCCGCCCGGTGCGCGGTCTCTGCGCGACCGGCATCACGATTTGAAGCTGCCCACGCTCGTAGTGGGCCTCCGCCTGCTCGGGGTCGACGTCTTCGGCCAGCGAGACCCGGCGGCAGAAGCTGCCGTACTCGATCTCCATCTGCCGGTACGAGACGCGTCCCTCGTGGCGCGGCTGGCGCCGGACGCCGGCAATGCTGACCGTGCGTTCCGAGACTGTGATCTCGACGTCGTCCGGGTCGATGCCGGAGAGGTCGACGAGCACGGTCACAGCCGATGGATTGTCGGTGCGGTAGCAGTCGACGGCGGGGCGATAGCGGCCGCGCTGACCGGCGAAGCCGGGCAGTTGCCACAACTCGGCGAACAGCTCCTCGAGCTGTTCGGGAAGGACGTCGCGTCTCTCGGGCATCTGGCTCTCTAGGGTACCCTCGTCGGTAGGGACTAAGCGGGCTAGTGCTCACTAACTTAGCAGACGCTAACTTCGCTGCGAAGTGGATGAGAGTGGCTGCAGCCTTCTCTACGCCGCGCCCGGTTAGAGACCGTGGTAGAAGATGAGCCGTGGCCGACCGGGCCAGCTTGATTCTGCCTGACGGAAACGAGCGCGAGCTCGCATCCGAGTTCGCGGTCGGCCGCGCCGAGGACAACGACCTCTCGATCGAGAAGCCGACCGTGAGCCGTCACCACATCGTGGTCACGCAAGAAGGCGATCGTTGGTTCGTCGAGGATCGGGGCAGCTTCAACGGGACCTTCCTGAACGGGAGCCGGATTCAGGCAGGCTCGAAGGTGCCGCTCCGACACGGCGACCGGATCGGTCTCGGCGCGGAGAGCGTCGTCTTCTCGGCGCCCGGTTCACTTGTCGACCCCGAGGTGACCACCGCGCTGCAGACCGGCCCGCCGGCGCTGACACGCCCGCTCTCGCCTTTCCAGCGGCAGGTGGTCGAGGCACTGTGCGCGGGCTGGCTCGCGGGCGGCTCGCTCGACGATCTGCCGACGAACGAGGAAATCGCCGCGCGGCTGGGCACACCTGGAGCGACGGAGACGGTGAAGGCGGCGCTGCGGCGAGCGTACGCGAAGGCGGGGCTGACGGAAGGCTCGCCGTACGCCAAGCGCCGTGCGCTCTGCAAGATCGCGCGCCAGAGAGGTTGGGTCTAGGCGAGAGTCAAGCCCACGGCAGGCGGTCCCAGTACTCGGGCCGCTTTCGCTCCGGGCGCTCGAACTTCGCGTACGCCTGCCTCGGGTCTGGCGTCTCCTCCTCGGCGCTTGCCCCGTATTGGGTCGCAAGCTCCGACACCGGGTAGAGCAGCTGCTCGTCCGGGGTGCGCGCCCCTGCCATCAGAATCACGCAGGGCCCGTCGCCTGCGCCCACGAACACGTGCTGTGTTCCGGCGACGCAGTGGAAGAAGTCCCACGTGCGGAGGAGCCGTTCCTCCCCTTCGACCAGCAGCCGGCACTCGCCGGACAGGACCAGGAATGCCTCCTGCTGGTTTTCGGAGTGGTACAAGCAGTTCGGCTTCCCCGGCTCGAGCACCCGGAGATTCATCCCGAACTGCTGGAAGAAGGCGTCGTCGCTCTCGAACCGGCACGCCGAGCCGAACGTCTTGGACGTCCACCACTCGACGTCGTGCACGTTGACGACGAACCACCCCTCCTCGGCCGGTGCGAGACCTGAGCCGCCGTCTTTGAGCCGAGCCTCGGGCACGTCTCCGAGTCTACGTACTCGGGTCTCAGACGGGCGGTTCGGGGTCGTACTGGATGTAGCGGCGGACGTCCCGGGCCCGCTCGACCGAATGAAGTCGCGCGACGAGGTGGAGGGCCATGTCGATGCCCGCCGAGACGCCGGCGGCGGTGACGACATCGCCGTCGTCGACGAACCGGTCCTCGCTGCGGACGTCGATGTCGCGGCCGAGCGAGGCGAGCAGCTCCAGCTGAGCCCAGTACGTCGTGGCCGGACGGCCGTCGAGCAGGCCGGCGTCGGCGTAGACGAGCGCGCCGGTGCAGACGCTTGTCATCAGCGTCCCGTCCTGGGCGAGACCGCGCAGCCGTTCCCGCACCGACTCGTCGCCGAGCTGGGGCCGAGTGCCCATTCCGCCCGGATAAACGAGTACGTCGATCTGCCCCGCCGCGTTCCAGGTCGTGTCCGGAACGACACGCAGCCCCTTGGCGCAGCGAACCGGATCGGGGCTCTCGGCGACCGTGAAGACCTCGACGCCGTCCTCGGGCCATTGCGTCGCCCAGGCCCCGAGCACCTCCCACGGCCCGGCGAAGTCCAGCTCCTCCGCGTCCTCGAACAGCGCGATCCCGATTCTCACCTCGATAGCATCGCATTCCGTGAAGGGCGTAATCCTGGCAGGCGGCACCGGGTCGCGGCTCTACCCTCTGACCCGGATCACGAACAAGCACCTCCTGCCCATCTACGACCGGCCGATGGTCTCCTACGCGATCGAAGCGCTCGTCCGCGCCGGGATCACCGAGCTGATGCTGGTCACGGGCGGGACGCATGCCGGTGAGTTCTTCCGGCTGCTCGGCAACGGGCACGAGCACGGGATCGACCGGCTGCTGTACGCCTACCAGGAGAACCCGGGCGGAATTGCCGAGGCGCTCGGGCTCGCCGAGCGGTTTGTCGACCGGGACCGGGTATGCGTGATGCTCGCCGACAACGTGCTCGAGCGATCGTTCCGCCCCTCCGCGGAGCGCTTCGCGGCGCAGGACCGCGGCGCCAGGGTGCTCCTCTCGCGCGAGTACGACCCCGAGCATCTCCGCCACCTCGGCGTGCCGGAGCTCGACGGCGACGCCCGGATCGCGACGATCGTCGAGAAACCGGAGGAGCCGCCGAGCGAGTACGCCGTCACCGGCGTGTACTTCTACGACGAGACGGTCTGGGACGTGTTGCCGAGGCTCGTCCCGTCCGGGCGGGGCGAGCTCGAGATCACCGACGTGAACAACTGGTATGTCGAGCAGCGGACGATGGAGTACGACGTGCTCGAGGGCTTCTGGGGCGACGCCGGCGAGTCGATCGATGCCTACTACGTCGCCAACGACTTCGTCCGCGCCAACGGCGCCAACCACGACTGATGAGCAGCCCCGACGGCATCATCCGTGTCCCGCTCCAGCGGTACGAGGACGCGCGGGGCTGGGTGATGGAGATCCGCCGTGAGAGCGCACTGCCGAAGCCGACGCGCCAGACCAACGTATCGTTCTCGCGCGCCGGCGTGATCCGCGGCCTGCACTACCACGAGCGCGGCCAGGACGATCTCTTCTGTTGCCTGCGTGGCACGGCGCGTGTCGTCGTCCTCGACCGGACGAGCGGCGAGCTGTTCACCGAGGACATCGGCGAGGACAACCCCGTCGCCTTGTACATCCCAGGCCGCCATGCGCACGGTTTCGAGGCGCTGACGGATCTCGTCTTCTGCTACCACGTCACCGAGGAGTACGACCCCGCGAACCCCGACGAGCACGGCATTTCCTGGGACGACCCTCGCGTCCGGCACGTCTGGAGCACGTCATCTCCGATTCTCTCCGCGAGAGATACAGCCGCATCCTGATCACGGGCGCCCACGGGCAGCTCGGAACGGCACTTGCGGAGACGTTCCCCGACGCCCACGCGCTCGGCCGGCTGGAGCTCGACGTCGCCCGCGACTCGCCGGAGGGCTACGACCTCGTCTTGCACGCCGCCGCCTGGACGAACGTCGATGGAGCGGAGGCCGAGTCGGCCGCCGCCGAGGCCGTGAACGTCGGCGGGACTCGAAACGTGGTCGCCGGCGGTGCACCCCTCGTCTACTTCTCGACGGACTACGTCTTCGACGGCACCAAGCGAGAGCCGTACCTCGAGTCGGACGAGCCGCGGCCGGAGTCGGTCTACGGCCGGACGAAGCTGGCGGGCGAGCGGGAGGTGCAGACCGGCTGGGTCGTGCGCACGTCCTGGCTCTTCGGGTGGACGAGCCACAACTTCGTCCGCACGATGCTCCGGCACGGGGCTGAACGGGACGAGGTTGCGGTCGTCGACGACCAGCGCGGCTGTCCCACCTACGTCGGGCACCTCGCCGCCGCGACCCGAGAGCTCCTGGCACTGCCTCCGGGGCTCTACCACGTCGCCGCCGCCGGGGATTGCAGCTGGGCCGACTTTGCCGAGGCGATCTTCGACGAGGCGGGGCTCGCCTGCCGGGTCCGCCGGATCACCACCGCCGACTTCGGTGCCCCGGCGCCCCGGCCCGCGTACTCCGTGCTCCGCTCGGAGCGTGGTGCTCCCTCGCTGCCGCACTGGCGCGACGGCCTGCGTGACTGCCTGAGCCGAATCGCTTAGCCTCTGCGCGTGCCGATCTGCACGAGTTGCGGTCGCGACAGCACGGACGGATTCGCGTTCTGTCCCCATTGCGGAACGCCGATCGCCCGCCCCGAGCAGAGCGACGAGCAGCGGAAGGTCGTCACGGTGCTCTTCTGCGACGTCACCGGATCGACTGAGCTCGGCGAGCAGCTCGACGCCGAGGCTCTACGCAATCTTCTCGGGCGGTACTTCGAGCGAATGAAGTCGATTGTCGAGCGGCACGGCGGCACTGTGGAGAAATTCATCGGCGACGCGGTGATGGCCGTGTTCGGCGTGCCGGTTGTTCACGAGGACGATGCACTCCGCGCACTCAGGGCTGCGGTCGAGATGCGGGATGCCCTGCCGGAGCTCGGCATCCAGGGTCGGATCGGCGTCAAGACCGGAGAGGTCGTGACCGGCACCGAGGAACGGTTGGTGACGGGAGATGCCGTCAACGTCGCCGCGCGGCTGGAGCAGGCTGCGGCCCCCGGCGAGATCCTGATCGGCGAGGAGACCTACCGCCTGGTCCGCGAAGCGGTCGCGGTCGAGAGCGTCGGAGCTCTGGACCTCAAGGGCAAAGCCGAGCCGATCCCCGCGTACCGCCTCCTGTCAGTGCGCGACGCCGAGGACCTTCAGCGCCGATTCGGCGCGCCAATGGTCGGTCGTGAGCCCGAGCGGCGGCTGCTCGCCGATGCCTGGGAGCGGGTGGTCTCGGAGCGCGCTTGCCATCTGGTCACGCTCATCGGGGCGGCGGGGGTCGGCAAGTCGCGCCTGGCGGCCGAGTTCCTTGCCTCGCTGGGCGGCGTGCTCGTCGTTCGCGGCCGGTGCCTGCCCTACGGCGAAGGGATCACCTACTGGCCGGTCGTCGAGGTCGTGAAGGAGCTTCCCGAGGTGACGCTCGACCCGGCGGCGGCGCGGACGATCGAAGCCCTCGTCGGCGAGCGGGAAACGGTCACCTCGAGCGAGGAGATCGCCTGGGCGTTCCGCAAGCTCCTGGAGGCGGTCGCGGTCGAGACTCCGCTGGTCTGCGTGTTCGACGACCTGCAGTGGGGCGAGGAGACGTTCCTCGATCTCGTCGATCACGTCGCCGTCCTCTCACGCGATGCCCCGATCCTGCTCCTGTGCATGGCGAGGCCCGATCTGCTCGACCGGCGCGCCGGGTGGGCGAGCGGCAAGTTCAACGCCGCCAACGTTCTCCTGGAGCCGCTCGGCCCGGCAGAGACGGACAGCCTCATCGACAGTCTCGCGAGCGTCGACGAGGACCTGCGCGAGCGTATTCGTGACGCGGCTGACGGGAATCCGCTCTTCGTCGAGGAGATGGTCGCAATGGTCCGGGAGTCGTCGAACGGCGACGTGACCGTTCCGCCGACCATTCACGCGCTGCTGGCGGCGCGACTGGACCAGCTCGACGTCATGGAACGGAACGTGCTACAGCGAGGTTCCGTCGAGGGACGCGTCTTTCACCGCGGAACGATCCAGGCGCTTGCACCCGACGAGCCCGAGTCGGTCGCTCGGCTGACGGCACTCGTGCGGAAGGAGCTCGTGCGCCCCGACCAGCCGCAGCTTCCCGGGGAGGATGCGTTTCGCTTCCGCCATCTGCTCCTCCGCGACGCGGCGTACGGCGCGCTGCCAAAATCGGCTCGCGCCGACCTCCACGAGCGTTTTGCCGCCTGGCTGGCACACCACGGCGCCGGACTCGTCGAGCTCGACGAGATCCTCGGCTACCACCTCGAACAGTCGGCGCAGTACCGCGAGGAGCTCGGCTCTTCGGACCTCGACCTATGCGTAAGTGCTGCAGAGCCGCTTGCTGCGGCCGGTCGGCGCGCGGCGCTCCGAGGTGACGTGAACGGAACGGTGAACCTGCTCGAGCGGGCGCTGCGGCTGCGGGCGGGGTTGGAGCACGACCTTCTGCTGGAGCTCGATCTTGCCGACGCGCTTTTCCTGTCCGGCCGCCTGGCCGACGCCGAGGCGCTGCTCGGCGAGGCTGCGAACCGGGCCGAGAACGGTGGTGACGCGCGCGCCGCACTGCTCGCGCGGGTCGTCCGCGGCCAGTTCGCGTTCCAGATCGACCCGGGCGGAAAGGGCGCGGAGCTCCGCGCCCTGGCCGACGAGGCGCTCCCGGTATTCGAAGCGGCAGGCGACGAGCGAGGCCTGATGTACGCCTGGATCGCGATCGGCCACGTCGAGCATGTCCGCTGTCAGTTCGACCTGCGAAACGCTGCCTTCCAGCGCGCCCTCGATGCCGCGACCCAACTCGGCGACGAACGTTCGGCGCAGACCCTGGTCGGAGCGATCGGCCCCGGCTACCTCTTCGGTGCGGAGGCGGTTGCGGATGCGTTGCGCTGGTGCGAGTCGCTCCAACCCGAGCAGGCGGCCCGCCCGGCCCAGCTCGGTGTTCGGGCGTGTCTCGACGCGATGGAAGGGCGGTTCGACGAAGCCCGAGCTCTCCTGGTCGAGATGCGCGTCCGCTACGAAGAGCTTGGTCAGAGCGTCAGGACCATCCTCCAACGCTGGTACTCCGCATACGTGGAGACGCGCGCGGGCAATCCGCAGGGGGCGGAAGAGGTCCTACGTGAGTCGTGCGAGCTCCTCGAGGGCATGGGTGATCGAGGCTGGCTCTCCACCTTTGCGGCGAACCTCGGGCACGTCCTCTGCTCGCTGGGCAGCTACGACGATGCGGAAGAGTGGGGGGCGAAGAGCAGAGAGCTGGGCGGCAGCGACGACATCGTCACCCAGATGCTGTGGCGTCAGGTGCTGGCGAGAGTGCATGCCCACCGGGGGGAGCCGGCCGAGGCCGAGCGGCTCGCCCGGGAGGCGGTCGCGTACGGCGAGCAGACCGACATGCTCGTCAACCGCGGCGTCGCGCAGCTCGACCTCGCCGAGGCGCTCGAGCCGGCGGCACCCGCAGAGGCGGCCGTTCAGGTGCGTACGGCGCTCGAGCTCTTCGACCGCAAGGGCGACCTGGCGATGGCCGAGCAGGCTCGGGCGCGCCTGGAACGGCTCCTCTAGGCTTTCGCCGATGCGCGTGCTCGTCACCGGCGGGGCCGGGTTCATCGGCTCCCACTTCGCCAAGCGGCTCGCCGCCGCAGGGCACGAGGTGGTTGTCCTCGACAAGCTGACCTACTCCGGCAACCGTGCGAACCTCGACGGTGCCGACGTCGAGCTCGTCGTCGGGGACATCTGCGACGCCGAGGCGGTCGCTCGGGCGGGAACGGGCTGCCAGGCGGTGGTCAACTTCGCCGCCGAGACGCACGTCGACCGGTCGATCCTCGGTGCGGCCGAGTTCATCGAGACCGACGTCCACGGAACCTACGTGCTCATCAGCTGGGCGCGCGACGCCGGCGTGCGCCTCGTGCAGGTGT
>JBKPPY010000121.1:0-26240 GCA_046733845.1 Actinomycetota bacterium
ACCTGGTCGCGCGGCTGGCGTGGGCCAAGGAGCGCCGGGTCTGCCAGGTCGTGCGTCTCGAACAGGGGATGGTGATCGCGAACCTCCATGCCAGCGGGTCACTCGGGGATGTGCGCATCCCCGCGGCCGAGCTCACCCGCGCGGCCGAGTTCGCCGAAGGCCTCGCGCGGGAAGGAGACACCGTCGTGATCGGCGGCGACTTCAACTGCGTCGCGGCGCATATCGCGTTGGACGGCTACTCGGATCCAGGGCCGGGCATCGACCACATCGCCGTTCGCGGCGCCGCACCGTCGCCGCTACGCGTGTGGCGTGACGACCTCCGCCGCCGGAACGGGCTGCTGCTGTCGGATCACGCCCCGGTGGAGCTGAGCCTGTGAACTTCCACGAGGCGCGAGCCCAATTCCCGGTCCTCGACGAGGTTGCGTACCTGAACGCGGGGTCGATGGGCCCGCTCGCACGCCCAACTGTCGAGGCGATGCAGGCCTGGGAGCGGTCGGACCTCGAGCGGGGCCGCGGCGGCAAGCCGTACTACGAGTCGATGCACGCGCTGCGAGGGCGGGTCCGCGCCGCGCTCGCGGCCACGATCTGCGTCCCCGCCGACAACCTCGCACTGACTTCCTCGACCACGGAGAGCTGCAACATCGCGATCACCGGCCTCCGACTGACACCGGAGGACGAGGTGGTCACCACGGACACCGAGCATTTCGGGTTGCTCGGGCCTCTGCACGCGTCCGGCGCGGTGGTCCGCGTTGCGCGAGTCCGTACGTTGCCGCCGGAACAAGCGCTCGACACGATCATGGCCGAGATCACGCCGAGAACCCGCCTCGTCGCGATCTCTCACGTGTCGTGGCAAACCGGCAATCTGCTCCCGATCGAAGAGATCCAGGAAGCGTCCGAAGTCCCGATCCTCGTCGACGGAGCGCAGTCCGCGGGTGCGATCGCCGTCGACGCCTCGCGCTTCGACTTCTACACCGTGTCCGGCCAAAAGTGGCTCTGCGGCCCCGATTCGACGGGAGCGCTCTACGTGCGGGATCCCGAGCGGCTGGACGTTGCGCTACCGACGTACTTCTCCCAGGATCGCTACGACGTCGACGGCGCGTTCACGCCCAAGCAGGGAGCAGCCAGGTTCGACGGCGGCTGGATCCCGAACGCGTCCCTCGCAGGGCTCGACGCGGCGATCGCCACGATCCCGCACTGGGCGGCCCACCATTCGGCCGAGATCTCCGCCCTCTGCTTCACGCGGCTCGAGGACCAATTCCGCGTGGTCACGTCGCCCGGGCAGGCGAACCTGGTCACCTTCGAAGCGGACGGCGACGCTGCGGAGCTCGCGGCGCGCGCGTTCGAGCAGCGTGTTGTCATCCGCGACATGCCCGGAACGGGATGGCTTCGCGTCTCGTGCGGCTGGTGGACGAGCGAGGGCGACCTCGATCGACTGCTCAGCTCGCTGCCTTGAGGACACGGAACCGGGGACAGGTCTGTCAGACCTGTCCCTCTGTGTGCTCATCGTCAGGGAAATTGCTCAAGCATCGGGCCGCTCCGGCCGATGTTTGCCGGCGTGAAGCTTCGCGTTGCCCTGTTGGCCCTCCTCCTCGCGGTCGCCGTCGGCGTCGGCAGCTCGCAGGCGACGATCACGTCTGCTGCTCTGACCCTGAGCACGACGCCGCCGTATGCCTACCTGAAGACGTCACCCTTGACGCTGTACTACTCGGCCCACAACGGGAGCGTCACCGTCGATGCGAACGACACGACGGACAACGGGCCGATGACAGTCGACTTTCCGAATGTGTTCGGCGACGATCCCGCCCCTGCCACATCGACGACGCACACGTACACCTGGACATCAAGCGATATCGATAGCGGGTCGAAGCAGGTCACCCTTTCAGACCTCGACGGCACGGGATCGCCGCATAGCTTCACCGTCACGCGGGATACGGCGCCTCCCACCGGCCAGACCGTCTCCCTGTCGGGCGGCCCGAACTACAGCACGGCTTTCGTCCCGCTCGTGCTCGCCAACGGAACTGACGCCGGCGCCGGCGTGGACACGAGCTCCGGCGTCGTCGAGCGCGCCTCGGCAACGCTGACGTCCGGTACCTGTGGCTCGTTCGGGAGCTTCGCCCCGGTCACGCTCACCTCGGGCGGCGACGGGACCGTCGTGAGCGGGAACTGCTACCGCTACCAGTACAAGATCTCCGACCTGGTCGGCAACCAGTCCGCCGCGTCCACACCCTCGGCGGATGCGAAAGTCAACTCCGTCGGCCCGGCCGTAGTCGTGATCGCGCCGACCGAGGTCAGCGGGGCCGGCGACCAGTTCTGGATCGCGGCCACCAAGACGGTGTACTTCCGTCCCGCCGCCACCGGCTCGTTCACGCTCAATGCGACCGCCACCGACTCGGTTTCCTCGATCGCGCAAGTCGCCTTCCCCGACCTCTCCGCGGTGTCGGGGTGGACGGGAGCGGGCGGCGCGGACACCACCTCGCCGTACGCCTCGCCGGTCACCTACGCCTGGACGGCAGGCGCCACGGCTCCCGGCGCCAAGCAGGTGGTGGCGACGAACAGTAGCGCCATGACCGCCAGCGACAATGTCACGATCAGCGCCGACTCCGCACCCCCGAGCGGCGCAGCGGTCACCCTGACCGGCGGCCCGTGGTTCGGGACGTCCGTTCCGCTGACGATCAACGGCGGCACCGATGCCGGCTCGGGCGTGGACGCCAGCCGGGCAGTCGTCGAGCGGGCGTCCACCACGCTGACGAACGGCGTCTGTGGCACGTTCGGAACGTTCGCCGCGGTCACGCTGTCGAGCGGCGCCGACACGACCGTCGCCAACGGCACGTGCTATCGCTACCAGGTGAAGGCAACCGACAACGTCGGCAACGTCTCCGCAGCCTCACTGCCGTCGGGCGACGCGAAGGTCGACCGGACCGCACCGACGACGCCGGCGCTGTTCTTCAGCGGGTTCACGAACACGGCCGCGTCCGGGTCGGTCGTCTACTTCCGCCCCGGCGGGAGCGGCTCCTTCACGGTCACGGCAGCATCGTCGGATCCGGAGTCTGGCATCGCCACCTACGCGTTCCCGACGATCCCCGGCTTCACCGCCGCGGGAACGGGACCGCGCCGCACATATGCCTTCAGCAACGCGGGCAGCGTGCCGACCACGCCGTTCACCGTCACCGCGAAGAATGCCGCCGGCATGAGCTCGGGCACGGCGTCGTTCACCCTCGTCGGGGACGCGACTCCGCCGACCCTGGCAGTCCGCTGCAACGGCGCCGAGTGCAGCAAGAAGCCGTATGCGAAGACCGTCACCGTCACGCTCTCCGCGAACGACACCGTCTCCGGGATCTCGTCCGTCCGCTGGACAAGCGACGGCACAGATCCGACCGTCGACCATGGCAACCAATACTTCAAGGGCATCGCCGTCAACGGCCTCAGCCACCTGAAGGTGCGCGCCTTCGACAAGGCCGGGAACGCGAGCCCCCTCGTCAACCTGACGGTGGTCTCGCGGGCCAGCAAGCTCGTGTTCGGCGCTCCGCCCGCCGTCGTCCTCGGACCGAAGGCCAAGTACGTCTCGCTCCGCGTCACCTCCACCCGCCGCGCCAGCGTCCGCCTGACGATGACCGGCACCGGCCTGAAGAAGCCGGCCCGCTGGTCCTTCATCCTCGACGCCGGGACGTCGATCGTGCGGGTCCGGCTCCCGAAGGGCGTCAAGCACCCGGGCAGCTATCGCGTCGTCTGGTCACTCAAGTCGGGCACGGGGACGACGACCAGGGCGACGCGCCTGACGCTGCGGCGCTAACCGGAAACGGAACCGGGGACAGGTCTGTAAGACCTGTCCCTCTCTGTGCTCATCGTAGACCTAGCTCAGCCGAGATCGGCCGCAGCGCCTCGATCACGTTCGCGACGTGCTGGTCGAGCTCCAAACCGAGCAGCTCCGCACCCGCGTAGACCTCGTCCCGGTGCACGCCGGCCGCGAACGACGGCTGCCGGAGCTTCTTCAGCACCGACTTCGGCTCGAGCGTCGCGATCCCGTCCGGCCGCACCAGGCCGCAGGCGTGGACGAAGCCCGACAGCTCGTCGCAGGCGAAGAGCGTCTTCTTCAGCGGCGTGTCGCGGGGGATCGCCAGGTGCTCGGCATGGGAGAGGACACCTTCGATCACGACCTCCGGATACCCCTCTTCACGCAGGATCGGCGCACCGTTCTGGGGATGTTGGTCGAGGGTGGGGTGGATCTCGTAGTCGAAGTCGTGCAGGAGCGCGGTCACGCCCCAGAGCTCCTCGTCCTCGCCGCCGGCACGCGCATACCACCGCACCGAAGCCTCCACCGCGAGCGCATGACGGAGGAGCGCCTGGCTCTTCGTATAACGAGTAAGCGTGTCCCAGGCCTGCTCACGGGTCGGGTTCGACATGTCCGCTAGCCTACCGCGGTGCCTGCTTCTGGCCCGATGTCCGCCGGCGTCCTCACCTCCGAGCTGATGCAAGCCTTCGTGATCGAGGGCGGTCGGCGGCTCTCGGGAACGGTCAAGGCGGCAGGGAACAAGAACGGGGTGCTCCCGATCCTCGCCGCGACGCTTTTGACCCAGGAGCCGGTCGCCCTGTCCAACGTGCCGCGGATCCGGGACGTCGAGACCATGATGGAGCTGCTCGCCGACCTCGGCGCCGACGTCGCCTGGACGGGTGCGAACGAGGTCCGCGTCCACACGGCCGACGTCTCGAAGCACGAGCTCGACGCCGAGCTCTGCGGACGGATGCGCGCCTCGTTCCTGCTCGCCGGACCGCTGCTCTCCCGGTTTGGCCGGGCGGTCGTGCCCCCACCCGGCGGGGACTTGATCGGGCGCCGCCGCCTCGATCCGCACATACATGCTTTCGCGCAGCTCGGCGCAGAGGTGGACGCCCGCGAGCGCTTCGAGCTTCACGCCGACGACGGCCTCCACGGCGTTCAGATCTTCCTCGACGAGGCCAGCGTGATGGCGACCGAGAACACGATCATGGCCGCCGTCCTCACCCCAGGCGAGACCGTGATCGGCAACGCGGCCTGCGAGCCGCATGTCCAGGACCTCTGTCGCTTCCTCGTCTCCTTGGGCGCGCAGATCGACGGGATCGAGTCCAACGTCCTCCGCGTCCGCGGCGTCAATTCGCTGAGCGGGGGCGAGTGGCGCATCGGCCCCGACCACATCGAAGTGGCGAGCTTCATCGGGCTGGCTGCGATGACCTCGAGCGCGATCACGATCGAGGACACCGAGCCGAAGGACCTGATCTCGATCCTGCCGGCTTTTGCGCGGTTGGGCATCCGGACCGCGATCGACGGGACCTCCGTCCACGTCCCGGCGCAACAGCAGCTGCTCGTCGAGGACGACCTCGGCGGCCACATCCCGAAGATCGAGGACGGCCCGTGGCCCGCATTCCCGGCCGACCTGACCTCGATCGCGCTGACTGTCGCCACGCAGGCGTTCGGCACCGTCCTGATCTTCGAGAAGATGTTCGAGAGCCGTCTGTTCTTCGTCGACAAGCTCGTCGGCATGGGCGCGCGGATCATCCTCTGCGACCCGCACCGGGCGGTGGTCACCGGTCCGGCGACGCTGCTCGGCCAGCGGATGGAAAGTCCCGACATCCGCGCCGGGATGGCGATGCTCCTCGCCGGACTCTGCGCTGAGGGCCAGTCGACGATCGGCGCCGCGCACCAGATCGACAAGGGGTACGAGCGGATCGACGAGCGCCTGCGGGCGATCGGCGCCCAGATCGAGCGCGTCGAGAGCTAGCCGGGGAGTACCCTGGTCCGCAGATGGCGACGAGCAGCCGAGCGGAGCGCCTGCGGGTCGAAGTGACGGTCGCGGGGAGCGGCCGGGCCAATGTCGACACGGGATTTCCCGTGCTCGACCGCCTGCTCGCGCTGCTCGCCGAGTACGCCCGCTTCGACCTCGTTCTCGCGCTCGCACCGGGCGAGACATCCGCGGATGCGGTCGAGGCCGCAGTGGCGCTCGGCGAGGCGCTCGCCGGGCCTCTGCGTGCAGCAGGCGTCCGCGGCTACGGGTCTGGCGTCCTCCCTGTCGACGAGGCGCTCGCCCACGTCGTGATCGAGGTCTCCGAGCGGCCGCTCCTGGCATCGAACGTCGACCTCTCCGATACGCGGGTCGGCGGTCTCGGCACCGATCTCGTCACCGACTTCCTCCGCCGCTTCGCCGAGGGCGCGGGCCTCACCCTCCACGTGCGGCTGATCGCGGGCGACGACGCTCAACACGCCCTCGAGGCGATGTTCAAGGCACTCGGTGTCGCCCTCGCCGGCGCCTGCCGCCCTCCACGAAGCTGACGAAAGGAGCGCAGTGGCCGAGAAGCACGCAATCCGCACCGAGGAAGCGCCCGCGCCGTTCCAGGGGGCGCCGTACTCGCAGGCGATCCGCGCGGGCGGGCTCGTCTTCGTCTCCGGGCAGCTCGCGCTGCGGCCGGGCGGGCACGAGATCGTCGGGGACGGGATCGCCGGACAGACGGAGCAGGTGTTCGGGAACCTGCGGGCGATCCTGGAGGAGGCTGGGAGCGGCCTCGACCGGATCGTGAAGACGACCGTCTACCTCAGAGACCTCGGCGACTTCCAAGGAATGAACGACGTCTACCGGAGCCACGTCGGCGACGTGCCGCCGGCCCGGGCGACGCTCGAGGTGTCGGCGCTCCCGTCGGGCGCGCTGGTTGAGATCGACGCGATTGCCCTCGCCTGACTCGATCGCGGACGAGCTCCGCCCGCTCGACCTGCCCCGCGGCGAGGGGGTCTACCTCGTCGGCGGCACGGTCCGCGACATCCTCCTTGGACGGACGAGCTTCGACGTCGACATCGCCGTCGAGGGGGACGCGCTCGCGTTCGCGAGGCGGCTCGGCGGGGAGGTGGCCGGCCACGGGCGCTTCGGCACGGCCGTTGTCCGTTTCCCGGACGGGCACCATTGGGACGTCGTCACCGCCCGCCGCGAGACGTACCCCGAACCGGCGGCGCTGCCGGACGTCGAGGCAGGGACCATCGAGGACGACCTGGCGCGACGCGACTTCACCGTGAACGCCATGGCTGCGTCACTCGGCGAGGACTTCGGCCGGATCGTCGATCCGCACAGCGGCCGTCCGGATCTCGAGGCGGGCGTGATCCGCGTCCTCCACGCAGAGTCGTTCGCTGACGACCCGAGCCGCATCTTCCGCGCCGTCCGCTACGAAACCCGTCTTGCCTTCCGCATGGACGTGGAGACAGAGCGGCTCGCACGCGCAGGGCTCGCCGGCGTCGCGCTGCTCTCCGCGAAGCGGTTCACCGAGGAGGTGGTGGCGATCCTCGCCGAGGAGCGTGCCCTCCAAGCCGTCGAGCGCCTCGGTGAGCTCGGCAGTGTGCCGTCGGTTGAGGCCGCCCTCTTCGAGCGCGCCGATGCCCTTCGCGTCGAGCTCGACCCGGGCGCGCCGGCGTGGCGGTTGCGCCTCGCCGTGCTGCTCCGGTCGCATCCGCCCCTGCTCGAGCGCCTTGAGCTGCGCCGCGGTGACCAGCGTGCGGTGGAGGACGCGTTCGCGCTCGCGCCGCGTCTCGCGGAGGCATCGGATCCGGTCGAGATCGCCGACCTCGCCGCCCGGGCGCCGGACGCTGCGCTCCTCGCACTCGCCCTGAACGACTCACCCGCGCTCCGCGAGTGGTTCACGCGGCTTCGCAACGTGCGGCTGGACGTGGGCGGCGCTGATCTCGCCGACCTCGGCCTGCCAGAATCGCCGCGGGTGGGGGAGGTGCTGGAGGAGCTGCGGCGCCGGAAGCTGCGCGGCGAGCTCGACGGCCGCGAGGCCGAACTCGAGGCAGCCAAGGAGCTGATCGCCGATGAGTGAGCTCGGGCTGATTGCATGGGAGGCGCCCGGGCCGTACGTGGTCGCGTTCACGACCCGCCGCGGCGGCGTGAGTGAGGCGCCGTTCGACACGCTCAACCTCGGCAGGCTGACCGACGACCCCCCGGAGCACGTCGCCGAGAACAGGCAGCGTCTGTGTGCCGAGCTCGGGACCGACGCGGACCGTCTCTGCTTCGGCCGGCAGGTGCACGGTGCCGACGTCCGGCGCGCGGCCGGGAGAGGCGAGCCGGGCGACGGCCTCTGGACCGACACACCCGGGGAGCCGCTGCTCGTCCTCACCGCCGATTGCCTGCCCGTTGCGATCGTGCGCGCAAACGGCGGTGCGCCCGCGGTCGCGGCGCTTCACGTCGGCTGGCGGGGGCTTCTGGCCGGCATCCTCGAGAACGCCGCCTCCATCCTCGGTGGCGGCCGCCTCGCGGCCGTGATCGGCCCGGGGATCGGCCCCTGCTGCTACGAGGTGGGACGAGAGGTCGCCGACCCTTTCCGCGAGCGCTTCGGCGAACGCGTCGTCGAGGGCGGCCGGCTCGATCTCTGGACGTCCGCCGAGCGGGCGCTCAAAGCCGCCGGCGTGGCGGACGTCTACCGCACCGACTTCTGCACGGCCTGCAACGCCGAGCTCTTCTTTTCCCACCGCCGGGACGATGGCCGGACCGGACGCCAGGGGATGGTCGCGTATGTCGCCTGAGCGGATCCGCGAGCGCTACGAACGCCTGCGGAAGGAGGTGGGAGCGGGGGTCACCGTGGTCGCAGCCACCAAATACGTGTCCGTCGAGGACATGGCGGTTCTAGCGGAGGCGGGGGTCGAGGTGGTGGGCGAGAACCGGGCGCAAGATCTCGCTGCGAAGCACGACGCCTGCGGCGAAGCGTTCAGGTGGCACTTCATCGGCCACCTCCAGAGCCGCAAGACCAAGGTCGTCAACGGGATCTGCGAGCTCGTCCACTCACTCGACTCGGAGTCGGCCGCACGCCGGCTCGAGATTCCGGCGCTCGTCGAGGTCAACCTGTCCGGCGAGGCCACGAAGTCGGGTATCGCACCCGACGAGCTGGGTGCCTTCCTCGGGCTCTACCCGGACGTCCGCGGCCTGATGACGATGCCGCCGCTGGCCGACGATCCAGAGACCTCGCGACCCTACTTCCGCCGTCTGCGCGAGCTCGCCGCTGAGCATGGGCTTTCGGAGCTGTCGATGGGAACGAGCCAGGACTACCGGGTCGCGGTCGAAGAAGGGGCGACGCTGATCCGAGTCGGCTCCGTCCTCTGGAGCTAGCGTTACGATTCCGGGCGCAATGGGCTTCGCCGATCTCTGGAGCAGGACCCTCGTCTACTTCGGCATCGCCGAGGAAGAGGACTACTGGGACGAGGACGGCTACGCCACCAACGAAGAGCTGGAGCGGTCGTACGACGACCGACCGAACGTGCGCAGGCTGCCGCGCCGGCGCCGCGGAGAGTTCGAGGACTGGACCGACTCCGACCAGGCCGCGGTCAGCGCCGAGGTGGCTCCGGCTCCGGCACGTTCTCGCGCCGCCACGCGCGAGCCGGCACCGGCCAGGCCACGCCGCCTGGAGGCCGCGCCCAGCCCGAACGTCAAGGTGCACCTGGTGCTGCCGCGCAGTTTCAACGACGCACAGCAGATCGCCGACCGGTTCAAGGAGGGCGTCCCCGTCATCCTCAACCTCCAGGCGACTGACCAGGAGCTGTCGAAGCGGCTGATCGACTTCTCGAGCGGGCTCACGTATGCGCTGAACGGCGGAATGCAGCGCGTCGCCGACAAGGTCTTCCTGCTCACCCCGCGCAACGTCGAGGTCTCCGCCGAGGAACGCGCCCGCCTCTTGGAGCGGGGCGGCTTCTTTAACCAAGCTTGAAGCGCTTCGCAGGCCGGGCAAAGCCCGGCCGCTCGCTCGCCTCCCGGCGGGGATCCGCCAAGGCCAGAAGCAACCTCAACGTGCTTCGCCTGAGATGACGGAGTAGGAACCCAGTTCAGGAGCCCGAATTCGGAGCCGTGGGCGTGCGTCTCGCCAATTTTGGGCTACTCGCAGACTGGGTCTCGACGCTCCAGAACTTCGTCGCCGTGTTCGTCGGCGTCTACGTGCTCGTCATCTTCGCCTACATCCTCGCGTCGTGGATTCGCCTGCCTTACTCGTTCAACCCGATCCTGCGGTTCCTCTACGACGTCTGCGAGCCGTACCTACGGCTCTTCCGGCGGTTCCTGCCGCCGCTCGGCCCGCTCGACCTCTCGCCGATCGTTGGCGTCATCGTCCTGTTCGGGGCGGAACAGATCGTCGTCCGCCTGCTGGACCAGCTGCACTGACCAGGGAAGGAGAAGCCATGTCCTACACACCCGTCGAGATCCGTCATGTGAAGCTCAGACGTGGGCTCCTCGGCTACAGACGCGCACCGGTCGACCGTCTGCTCGAGGACGTCACGACCAGCTTCGAGGACGTCTGGCGTGAGCGGGCGGACCACGCCGACCGCGTCGAGCTGCTCGAGGGTGAGCTCACCCGCTACCGCGAGCTGGAGGCGCTGCTGCGGACGACCCTCGTCTCCGCCGAGCGTTCGGCGATCGAGCTCCGCGAGCAGGCGAAGCGGGAGGCCGAGGCGATCGTGTCCGAAGCCCACGCCGCAGCACGCACGATCACCATGGAGGCCAGGGCGGAGTGCGAGCGGCTCGCGCTCGAGTCCCGCCGGATCCGCGTCCTGCTCAACGCCGCCCTTGACGCGCTCGACGAGGCAGACGAGCCGGAGACTCAGGCAGCGTAGAGGCCCGACCTATACTTGGCGGGATGGCCGAGCCGACCACGCACCTGCGTCTCCGCGTCTCGCCAGGAGCAGCCCGCACCGAGCTCGTCGGGCGACACGGGTCGGCCTGGAAGGTGCGGGTCAGCGCCGCCCCCGAGCGCGGACGGGCGAACGACGCCGTGGTCGCGCTTCTGGCGAGCCACCTACACGTGCCTCGAACATCGCTCTCGGTCGTTGCCGGCGCGACCGGGCGGGACAAGGTCGTCGAGCTTCGCGGTCTCGACACCGCCGAGGCGGAGCGCAGACTGGAGGCGCGGTGAGCGCGATCGACACCGAGCAGTTCCGGAGCCGGCTGCTCGAAGAGCGTAAGCGCGTCGTCGGCGCGATCGACAACATCCACGCGGAGAACCCGGGCTCCCTCGCGGACGAGACGGAGGAGGCAATGTTCCAGGACAACCACCTCGGGGACATCGCCACCGCGACGTTCGAACGCGAGATGGCCAGCACGCTGGAGGACAACTCCACACATGTGCTGGGCGAGATCGACGCCGCTCTCGCACGGATCGAAGCCGGCACCTTCGGTACCTGCCAGGCCTGCGGCGGGCCGATCGGCGACGAGCGCCTGGATGCACTGCCGTGGGCGACGCTGTGCATCGAGGACAAGCGAAAGCAGGAACGCGGCTGATCGAGCCGGCCCGCAAGCAGGAGTTCCGCCCGGGGTCTCGTTCCGACGGCCTGGCGCCGATCTCGGTCGCCGCGCGCTCGCTGGCTGCACGCCCGAGGCACTGGGCTGAGCTCGGGGCGATCGCGGTCGCCGCGATCCTCGCCGATCAGCTGACGAAGCACATCGTCGCCTCGAAGCTCTGGCTGGACGAGAACATCAAAGTGCTCGGTCCGTTCTCGATCCACCACGTCCAGAACTCGGGGATCGCCTTCGGACTCTTCGCGCAGGCAACCGGCCTGGTGATCGTCCTCACGCTCGTCGCGATCGGCTGGATGATCGTCTACTTCTCCCGCTCCGGGGCACGGCACCCGCTGCTCCCGGTCGCGGTGGGGCTGCTGATCGGCGGTAGCGTCTCGAACCTCGCCGATCGGATCCGCCTCGGCCACGTGACCGACTTCCTCGACCTGCGGTACTGGCCGGCGTTCAACCTCGCCGACAGCTTCATCGTGATCGGGGTCGCGATCCTCCTCGGCGCGCTCGTTTCGGCCGATCGCGCCCCGCGGAGGCCGCGTGGCCTCGACCCGGCACGCCGTCCCTGAGACCGCAGCCGGCGAACGGCTCGACCGCTTCGTCGCCTCGCTTCCGGGCATCGGCTCGCGCGCCGCAGCCGAGCGCCTCCTGACGAACGGGGCGGTGCTGGTCGACGGCGCCGTCCGGCCGAAGAGCCATCGGCTCGAGGGCGGGGAGGAGGTGGCGGTCGAGCTGGTTGCCGTCGAGCCCGTCGTCGCTGCCGCGCCAGCGCCCGAGCTGACGATCGCGTACGAGGACGACCACCTACTCGTCGTCGACAAGCCGGCAGGCCTCGTCGTCCATCCGGCTGCCGGGCATGCCTCCGGAACGCTCGTTCAGGCGCTCGCGGGCCGCAGTGCCGGCGGCGACCCGGAGCGGCCGGGCATCGTCCACCGTCTCGACCGCGACACGTCCGGCCTGCTCGTCGTCGCGCGCACAGAGCAGGCGTACGAGGCGCTGCAGACGCTGGTGCGGCACCGTGGGCTCCAGCGCGAGTACCTGGCGCTCGTGCGGGGCCGCCCGCGCTCACGAACCGGACGGATCGAGGCGCCGATCGGCCGAGACCGGCGCGATCCGACGCGACGCTCGCTCGACACCGACGTCCCCAAGGATGCGGTCACGCACTTCGAACTGATCGAACTGCTCGACGAACACGCGCTCCTCCGCGTGCGGCTCGAGACCGGCCGCACGCATCAGATCCGCGTCCACCTCGCGGCAATCGGCCTGCCGGTAGTCGGCGACCCGGTGTACGGGACGCCCGAGCCAGGCCTCCGGCGGCAGTTCCTCCACGCTGCACGTCTGGCGTTCGACCACCCGGTGACGGCGGAACGCGTCGACGTCGAGTCGCCGCTTCCACCCGATCTCGAGACGGCGCTCGCGCGGACCCGCACCAGCTAGCATGTAGCCCGATCTCGTCCCACGACCCGGAGGACAACCCGGGCGGCGGTGCTCGGCGTCGGTGCTGGTCTAAACCGATGCGAGTTCCGTCCGGGCCCACCGGTGTAACGCTCATCGAAACCGAAAGGGGAATTCACACGTGGCTGTCGTCTCCATGCGAGAGCTCCTGGAGGCCGGGGTTCACTTCGGCCACCAGACCCGCCGCTGGAACCCGAAGATGCGCCGGTTCATCTTCACCGAGCGCGGCGGGATCTACATCATCGACCTCCAACAGACCTCTGAGCTGCTCGAGGACGCCTACGCCTTCGTCAAGGACCTCGCCGGGCGCGGCGGCTCGGTGCTGTTCGTCGGCACCAAGAAGCAGGCCCAGGATGCCGTTGAGGAGCAGGCGAAGCGTGTCGGCATGCCGTACGTCAACCACCGCTGGCTCGGCGGCCTGCTGACGAACTGGCGCACGATCTCGGATCGGATCGACCGGCTCCACGACCTGCGCCGCCTGCGCGACGACGGGCAGCTCGAGCTGCTTCCGCCCAAGGAGCGCATCGCCATGCTGGGTGAGCTCGAGAAGCTCGACGCAAACCTCGGGGGCGTCGCCGACATGAAGCGGCAGCCGGACGCGATGTTCGTCCTCGACCTGCGGAAGGAAGCACTCGCCGTCCGCGAGGGCCGCCGGCTCGGGATGCCGATCATCGCGCTCGTCGACACCAACTGCGATCCAGACGAGGCCGAGTACGTCATCCCGGGCAACGACGACGCGATCCGCTCGTGCAGCCTGATCACCAGGGTGATCGCCGACGCGATCGCCGAGGGCAGGCAGAAGGTCTCTCCTGCCGAGCTCGCGCCGCAGGCCGAAGCCGAAGAGAGCGCCGTCGAGGAGACCACCGAGCAGGTCGAGGCCCCGGAGCCCGAGCCCGCCACCGAGGCTGCTCCGACGGATCAGGTCGAGGCCTCCTGATGGCCGCGATCTCCGCAAGCCTCGTCAAAGAGCTCCGCGACAAGACGGGCGCGGGGATGATGGACTGCAAGCGCGCGCTCGAGGAGACCAACGGCGACCTCGAAGCGGCGGTCACGCTCCTGCGTGAAAGAGGGATGGCACAGGCGGCAAAGCGCGCGGGCCGCAAGACGAGTGAAGGGAAGGTCGGGTACCGGCTGGCGGACGACGGCAGCCGCGGCACACTCGTCGCTGTCGGCTGCGAGACCGAGCCCGTCTCGAACAACGACGAGTTCCTCGAATACGCGAAGGACGTGCTCGAGGCGGTCGACGCCGGCGGCAACGGCGCGGAAGGCGACCTCGAGGACGAGCGCGTGCAGCTGGCGGGCAAGCTCGGCGAGAACATCGTCGTCGTCGGCACGGCTCGGTTCGAACGGGTGGACGGTGGGGTGATAGCGGCGTATGCGCACCCGCCCGCGAACAAGATCGGCGTGCTCGTCCAGTTGCGGGGCGGCGACGCCGACCTCGGCCGGAAGGTGGCGATGCACGTCGCCGCCTCGCCGTCGACGCAGTGGATCGGACGCGACGACGTGCCCGCGGAGACGGTTACGAGCGAGAGGGAGATCTACTCGAACTCGGACGAGGTGCAGTCGAAACCGGAGCAGGCGCGTGAGAAGATCGTCGAAGGCATGCTGAACAAGCGGTTCTTCGCCCAGACGGTCCTCACCGACCAGGAGTGGATCCACGACGGGTCGAAGACCGTCGGTCAAGCGCTCCAGGAGGCGGGAGCCGAGGTCCTCGAATTCGAGCGCTTCCAACTCGGATGACGGTCAGCGCGGAGCCGGGCCCGGCGACGGGCGAAGCGGGCAGAGCCGGGCTCCGTCGCGTCCTCCTGAAGCTTTCAGGCGAAGCCCTGATGGGCGAGCGCGCCTTCGGGATCGACCAGGAGCGGGTCGAGTCGCTGGCGAAGGAGATCGTCTCCGTCCAGGAGGAGGGACTCGAGATCGCGCTCGTCATCGGTGCCGGCAACTTCGTGCGCGGGATGGAAGCGGCCGCCGCCGGGATGGACCGCGCGACGGCCGATTACGCGGGGATGCTCGCCACCGTCCTCAACTCGCTGTCGGTGCAGGACGCCCTCGAGCGGAACGGCGCCCAGACCAGGGTGCTGTCGGCGATCACGGTCGCCGAGGTCGCCGAGCCGTATATCCGGCGCCGGGCGATCCGCCACCTGGAGAAGGGACGCATTGTCATCTTCGCCGCCGGGACCGGCAACCCGTTCTTCACGACCGACACGGCGGCCGCGCTGCGTGCGCTCGAGATCGGCGCCGAGGCGATCCTGATGGCGAAGAACCGGGTGAAGGGTGTCTTCGACGGGGACCCGCGTGAGGACCCGGACGCCGAGTTCCTGCCGGAGCTGACCCATCTCGAGGCGATCGAGCGTGGGCTGAAGGTGATGGACACGACCGCGCTGTCGCTCTGCATGGAGAACGACTTGCCGATCCACGTCTTCGAGCTCGCCGACGGGAACATCCGGCGGATCGTCGCCGGCGAGCGCGTAGGAACCCTCATTTCGACGCCCAAGGCTGGAAGCGCCGCCGGCAGAGCCGGCGCCGCCCGGCCGGAGAAACGACAGGGAGCCGCCCGATGATGGACGACCTGATCCAGGACGCCGTCCGCCGTATGGACAAGTCCGTGGAGACGACGCAGCACGAGTTCAACAGCATCCGCACTGGCCGCGCGTCGGCCGCCTTGCTCGACCACGTCCAGGTCGACTACTACGGGACGGCGACGCCGCTGAACCAACTCGCGACGATCAACGTGCCCGAGCCGCGGATGCTCACCGTCCAGCCCTTCGACCCCAGCTCGCTGAAGGGCATCGAGAAGGCGATCATGGAATCGGACCTCGGCCTGACGCCGTCCAATGACGGGAAGATCATCCGGCTGCCGATTCCGCAGCTGACCGAGGAACGGCGCAAGGATCTGGTGAAAGTCGTCCGGCAGCGTGCCGAGGACGGTCGTGTGGCGGTCCGGAACGTCCGCCGCGACGTGATGAAGCACCTCGAGGAGCTCGTCCGGAACGGCGAGGTGGGGGACGACGACGAGCGCCGGGCGGAGGAGCGGGTCCAGAAGCTGACCGACGACCACGTGCACAAGATCGACGAGCTTCTGAAGCGCAAGGAAACAGAGATTCTCGAAGTCTAGAAATGCTGAAAATGCAGCGCATTTTCGGCATCCCGAGCAGGGACGCCGACCCGGAGCGGCCCGATCAGGCGAAGGCCGTCGCGATCATCATGGACGGCAGCGGCCGCTGGGCGGCAAAGCGCGGCATGCCGGTCGCCGATGGGCATCGTGCTGGGTCGCGCGCTCTCCGGCCGGTCGTCGAGACTGCGATCGACGTCGGGCTCGAGTCCCTGGCCGTCTACGCCTTCTCGACCGAGAACTGGACGCGCTCGGAGGAGGAGATCCGCGCGCTGATGGACATCTTCGCCGAGACGATCGAGCGCGAGCTCCCCGACCTCGTCGAGCAGGGCGTCCGCGTGCGCTTCATCGGCCGTCAGGATCGCGCCCCCGAGGATCTCCGCCGGCGCATGGCCAAACTCGAGCGTGAGACCAAGCGAAACGACCGGCTCAGCCTCTGGATCGCATTCGACTACGGCGGCCGGGCAGAGCTGGTCGAGGCGGCGCGGCGACTCATCGCCGCCGGCGTCGACCCGGAGGACGTCGACGAGAACACCTTCGCCGCCCAGCTGTACGCCCCGGCGATGCGGGACCCCGACCTTCTGATCCGCACCTCGGGCGAGCAGCGGATCTCCAACTTCCTGCTGTGGCAGCTCGCCTACTCGGAGCTCGTGTTCGTCGAGACGCTCTGGCCGGACTTCGGCCCGAAGCATCTCCGCGACGCGCTCGGCGTGTACGCGCGCCGCAAGCGCCGCTACGGCGGTAGGTAGCAGGCTTGCTCACGCAAGCTGGCTAGAAGAGACTCCGCAGCCATGCGTCATCTCAGCCTCGCATGAGCAATCTCGCCTCGCGGGTGCTCGTCGTTGCGATCGGCCTACCGCTCGTCCTCGGTGTGGTCTGGCTCGGCGGCTGGTGGCTCTGCGTGCTCGCGCTCGCGGTCGGCCTGCTCGCGCTCCACGAGTACTACGCGATGACCCGCTCGCTGCGGCCGATCGTGATCGCCGGCTACCTCGGGCTCGTGCTGACGCTCGTGGCCGCGCAGGAGGGCGGAGCCGTCTGGGTCGTCGGGAGCCTGTTCGCGACCGTGGGCCTCGCGTTCCTGCTCAAGGGCTTCGCGGACACTCGACAGTCCGCGACGGTTGCGGTCGGCGGCACCGTGCTCGGCGTGACCTGGATCGGCCTCGGGCTGGTCGCGCTGCTAGCGCTGCGAGCGCTCCCCGAGCACGGCCGGCTGGCGGCGTTCACCGTCCTGATTGCCGTCTGGGCCGGGGACACGTTCGCGTATGTCGTCGGTCGGCTCGTCGGCCGGCACAAGCTGGCCCCGACGATCTCGCCGGGGAAGACGTGGGAGGGATTCGTCGGCGGCACGGCGGCGACGATCTTCGCCACTTTCGTCGCCCTGTACCAGGATCGCGACGAATTCCTCTCGATCGGCCAGGCGCTTCTGCTCGGCGTTGCCCTGGCGGCCGCTGCGCCGCTCGGCGACCTCTTCGAGTCGCTCCTCAAGCGAGACATGGGCGTGAAGGACAGCGGACGGCTGCTCGCCGGGCACGGCGGCGTGCTCGACCGGATCGACGCACAGCTCTTCTCCGCCGTCGCCGGCTTCTACATCATCCTCGCGTTCGACAAGGTGTGAGCAGCTCGGCCGGGCCCGTGACACGGTGCCCTCTCAGCCGTCTCTCATGTCCGTTCGGAACACTGTCCGAACTGGGCGCGGCAGGTGCGCCCGGCCTCTCGATGAAATCCGCACGCAGGGGTTTCGCGAAGGTGACGAAAGAGTGATCAACAACGGAACCGGGGACCGGTCTGTCAGACGTGTCCCTCTCAGTGCTCATAAATGGGTCGCGGTCATACTGTTTTCGTGAAGAGAAGAGTCGCCCTCGTCGGCGCCACCGGCTCGATCGGGCGGCAGGCGGTCGAGATCGTGGAGGCGCATCCCGAGCTGGAGCTCGTGGCCGCCGCGTCCGGTTCGACTCCCGTCGACGGTCTCGCCCCGCTCACCCAGGTCGGCGGCGACCTCACCGGGCTCCTCGAACGCGCGGAGCCTGACGTCGTCCTCAACGCCGTCGTCGGCTTCGCCGGGCTTCCGGTCACGCTCTGGGCGCTCGAGCGCGGTGTCGACCTTGCCCTGGCGAACAAGGAAAGCTTGGTCGCCGCGGGTGACCTCGCTCTGGCCGCCCGGAAGCGAGGCGGAGGGCGACTGCTGCCGGTCGACAGCGAGCACAGCGCTGCCTTCCAGCTCCTGAACGGCCACCGGCCGGAGAGCGTCCACTCCCTCGTGCTGACCGCCTCCGGCGGCCCGTTCCGGGGGCGCACCCGCGACGAGCTCGCGGACGTCACCCCCGAGGAGGCACTCGCGCACCCGACCTGGAGCATGGGCCCGAAGATCACGATCGACTCGGCGACGCTTGCGAACAAGGGGCTCGAGCTGATCGAGGCGCATTTCCTGTTTGGCCTGCCGTACGAGCAGATCGAGGTGATCGTCCATCCGACCTCCGTCGTCCACGCGCTCGTCCGTTTCCGCGACGGTGCCGCGCTCGCCCACCTTGGGTATCCCGACATGCGAGTGCCGATCTCCTATGCGCTCACCTATCCCGACCGGTCGGCGACCCCGGTGCCGCCGCTCGACCTCACCTCCGGACTGACCCTGGAGTTCGAGGCGCCGGATCTCGAGTCGTTCACGCTCCTGCGGCTCGCCCGCGAGGCGGGCGAGCGCGGAGGAACCTACCCGTGCGCCTACAACGCCGCCAACGAGGTCGCCGTCGCGGCATTCCTGGACGGGAAGCTCCCGTTCCTGGGCATCGCCGACACCGTTGAGGAGACGCTGGCTGCCGTGGACGGCGGGCCGGCGACTACCCTGGAAGACCTGATCGAGAAGGACACGGAAGCCAGGCGGCTGGCGACGCGAAGGTTACGAGTGTTCGCATGACCATCTGCTGCGGCGCAACAGCTAGCCAGGTCCGGCCCGAAGGGACGGAACGCACTTGAGCGTGTTCGTCGCGATCGTCGGCCTCGCGTTCCTGATCCTGATTCACGAAGCCGGCCACTTCTTCGCAGCGATCTCGGTCGGCATGCGTCCGCGCCGTTTCTACCTCGGCTTCCCGCCTGCCGCTGCCAAGGTGAACCGGAACGGCATCGAGTACGGGATCGGGGCGATCCCGCTCGGGGGCTACGTGAAGATCCCGGGGATGCACCGTCCGGCGGCGTCCGACGTTGACGTGCATTTCGGCCGTGCGCTTCACCAGCGCCCCGAGCTCGCCGGGCCGCTCCAGCGGCTGAAGCGGGCGCTGGCCGTCGAAGACGAGGCGGCTGCAGACGCGGCTGTCGAGGAGCTCATGCGCGTCGGCGGCGACAATCCGCCCGACGGCTTTTCCCGCGGTATCCAGGAGATGCTGGACGGCCTGTCGCCGCAGGCGTACTGGCGTCAGGACACCTGGCGGCGGATCTTCGTGATCCTCGCCGGCCCGGCGACGAACTTCCTGCTCGCCATTGCGCTGTTCGCGATCCTGTTCCTCATCGGCGGCGGCAAGGCGACGACCACGGTCCGGAGCGTGCTGCCCGGAAAGCCCGCAGCTGCGATCGGCCTCAAGCCGGGTGACCAGATCGTCACCATCAACCGCGTCCAGGTCGGTCCGACCGACATCTCCGGCGCGATCTCGGGCTCGAAGGGCCAGCCGGTCACGGTGATGGTGCAGCGCGGGGCGCGCTTGGTCACGCTCCCGCCCGTCCAGCCTCAGATGATCGACGGCGCCTACCGCCTCGGTTTCGTGCTTCAGGGCGAGAAGCTCGGGGTGGGCGAGTCGGCGTGGCAGTCACTGAGGCTGACCGGCGTCGTAACGAAGGAGATCGGCAAATCACTGGCCCGCCTGACGCACGGCGAGGGCCGAAAAGACATCTCGAGCCCGGTCGGCATCTCGCAAACGCTGTCGCAGCAGCATGACGTCGAGAACTACCTGTGGGTCCTGGGTCTGATCAGCCTCTCGCTGGCGCTGATGAACATGCTTCCGCTGCTCCCGCTCGACGGCGGCCACATTGCGTTCTCGATCGTCGAAGGCATCCGCGGTCGCGCGGTCGCCCGGGAGGTCTACGAGCGCGTCTCGATGGTCGGGATCGTGCTGGTTCTCTTCCTGTTCGTGGTCGGGGTGTCGAACGACGTCGGTCGGCTCGGCGGCGGCTAGACTCGTCGCGAATGGCGAGTACGCGGCAGATCAGCGTCGGCGGCGTGGGGATCGGTGGTGGTGCGCCCGTCGTCGTGCAGTCGATGACGCTGACGAAGACGCACGACGTCGAGGCGACGACTGCCCAGATCGCCGCGCTTGCCTCCGCCGGCTGCGAGGTCGTTCGGGTCGCGGTGCCGAAGACGGAGGACGCGGAGGCGCTGCCGAAAATCGTCCGCCTGTCGCCGATCCCGGTGATCGCCGACATCCACTTCAACGCCTCGCTCGCCCTCAAGGCGATCGACGGCGGGGTCGCCGCGGTCCGGATCAACCCCGGAAACATCGGCGGGCCGGACAAGGTCGAGCTCGTCGTGAAGGCGGCGAAGAAGGCCGGAATCCCGATGCGGATCGGCGCGAATTCAGGATCGTTGCCCAAGCACCTCGAGCACATCGCCCAGCGCGATCAGGCGGAAGCGCTCGTCGCTGCGGCGATCGAGGAGGTCGAGCTGCTCGAGAAGCTCGACTTCAACGACTTCAAGATCTCGGTCAAGTCGAGCCACGTGCCGACGATGATCCGCGCCTACCGGATGCTCTCCGAGAAGGTCCCGTATCCACTCCACCTCGGAGTAACCGAGGCCGGCACGCCGTTCGCGGGGTCGATCAAGAGCGCGGTCGGAATGGGCGCGCTGCTCGTCGACGGGATCGGCGACACGATCCGCGTCTCGCTGACCGCCGACCCGGTCGAAGAGGTCAAGACCGCGTTCGAGATCCTGAAGGCGCTCGGCCTGCGCGAGCGCGGGCCGATCATGATCGCCTGCCCGTCCTGCGGGCGCGACAACGTCGGCGTCCAGACCCTCGCGGAGAAGGTCGAGGATCGGCTGCGCGCCTATCCGGAGCACTTCGAGGTCGCCGTGCTCGGGTGTGCGGTGAACGGACCGGGGGAGGCAGGCGACGCCGATTTCGGGATCGCCGGTGGCCGGGACGTCGGCTTTGTCTACGCGCACGGCCGCGTGCTCAAGAAGGTGTCCTCCGACATCCTGATCGACGAGCTCTTCTTCGAGATCGACAAGTGGATCGCGGACGGCATGCACCGCCCGAAGCGCCTGAAGATGGCCAAGCCGGCCGCGCTGGCCATGGCCGAAGCCTCGCTGATCCCACTCAACGACTAGGCTGCGACCGTTGGCAGCCCGGGCATCACAACTCTTCCTTCCGACCCTGCGCGAGGATCCGGCCGACGCCGAGGCGGTCAGCCACAAGCTGCTCGTACGGGGCGGCTTCGTCCGCCAGGTGAGCGCCGGGGTGTGGAGCTACCTGCCGCTCGGTTGGCGGATCCACCGGAAGGTGGAGCAGATCATCCGCGAGGAGATGGACGCGATCGGCGGCCAGGAGTTCCTGTGCCCGGTGCTGACTCCGGTCGAGCTCTGGGAGGCGACCGGCCGGGCCAGCATCCCGGAGCTCTTCCACCTCACCGACCGGAACGGCCGGCGCTTCATCCTGCCGATGACCCACGAGGAGACGTTCACGTTCCACGCACGGGAGATCCGCTCGTACAAGGAGCTGCCGCAGCTCTGGTACCACTTCTCCGTGAAGGACCGGGACGAGCCGCGCCCGCGAGGCGGCCTCCTGCGCGTCCGCGAGTTCATCATGAAGGACGCCTACTCGTTCGACCGCGACGAGGAGGGCGCAGTCGCGAGCTTCGAGCGGAACCGCGCCGCGTACCACCGGATCTTCGACCGGTGCGGGGTGGAGGCGCACGCCGTTCAGGCGGAAAGCGGAATCATGGGCGGGAAGCTGTCGATGGACTTTCTTTCACCGTCCGGCTCGGGGGAGAACACGCTCGTCCGGTGCGAGCGAGGCGACTACGCCGCCGATGCGGAGATCGCATTCGGCGTCCCACGTCCCGCCGAGTTCCCGGCGCCTCTGGCAGCTCCCGAGGAGGTCGAGACGCCGGGCGTGACGACGTGCGAGGCTCTGGCGGAGTTCCTGGGCGTGGATCTCGCCGCCACGTCGAAGGCGATGCCGGTGACGAAGGACGACGGTACGGTCGTCCTCGCGCTGCTGCGGGGCGACGACCGGCTGAGCGACTCGAAGCTCCTTTCAGCCCTCGGCGGCGACTCGCGTCCCTCGACCGACGAGGAGGTCCGGGCAGCATTCGGCGCCTCGGGCGGCTCGCTCGGTCCGGTCGGGTTCAAGGGGGAGGTGCTGGCCGACGAGGCGTTGCGCGAGGGGCAGTTCGTCGCCGGCGCCAACCGCGACGGCTGGCATCTGAAGGGTGTCGAGGCCGGCCGCGACTACCGGCCGCGGTTCGCGGACATCCGGGAGCCTCTCCAAGGCGACCGCTGCCCCGAGTGCGGCGGCGCGCTCACGTTCCAGACCGCGATCGAGGTCGGGCACATCTTCAACTTCGGCACGAAGTACTCGTTGCCCCTGGGGGCGATGTTCCTCGACGAGGATGGGCGGGAAAGACCAGTTGTCGGTGGAAGCTACGGAATCGGACCAGGACGCATAATCGCGGCAGTGATCGAACAGCGACACGACGAGCACGGCATCGCAGGCTGGCCGGCCACGATCGCGCCGTACCACGTCCACGTCGTCGTGCTCCCTGGCCTGGAAGAGCAGGCCGAGACGGTCGCGGCGGCCCTCGAGGCTGCGGGATCGACGGTGCTTCTCGACGACCGCGACCTCCGGGCGGGCGAGAAATTCGCCGACGCGGACCTGATCGGCTGTCCGATCCGGGTCACCGTCGGCAAGAAGACCCTCGAGGACGGGATGGTGGACGTCCGTGACCGCGCAACGGGTGAGGAACGCCGGGTCCCTGCGCAGGAGGTGACCGTCTGATGCCACGCAAGCGACGCTTTAGCGAGGAGCCCTTCGGGCCGACGATCGAGCGGCTGATGGACGAGACGGGGGAGACGTACCGAAGCCTGGCGGCGAAGACCGGGCTCTCGGCGGGCTACCTCAACCACCTCGTGCACGGCAACCGGCCGGTCCCCTCGAACGGCGTCATCGACCGACTCGCGGAGGCACTCGGGGTCGAGTCGGAGCACTTCCGCGAATACCGCCTGCGCGTCATCACCGACCGGCTCGAGAAGCTGCCGGCGATGATCGACCGGCTGTACAAGCAGCTGAAGAGGTAGGGCGGACGCCGGGGCGCCCGCCCTAACCACGAGACTACGGCTCGATGTTGTGGTTGTGGCGGAAGACGTTCTCCGGGTCGTACCGCCGCTTCAGCTCGACCAGCCGGTCGTAGTTCGGGCCGTACGCGCCGCGAATCGCATCCGCTCCCTGGTCGTCGCCTAGGTAGTTCAGCCAGCGGCGATCGCTGAGGTGCTCGGCGAAGGCGGAGTGGCTCTCCTTCGTCCAGGCGATGTTCGCCTCGGTATCTGCCGGGTCGTCCCAGACCGACGGCAGAAGCAGGTTCCAGCCCTCTTCGCGATGCGGCACCGCGGTCGCGTCGACCGGGACGCGCGTCACCGCGCCGTGGAAGTGCTCGAGCAGGATCGCGGTCATCGGCGACGGCACGCTCGCGAACCGCTCGATCGCGGTCTCGATCAGGCCGTCCGAGATGCCGCTCGTGAAGCTCGAGAGCCAGTAGTTGAGCAACCCCGAGGGGTAACCGTCGTCGAGGATCGTGTTGAAGACCGGGTAGGGCACCGGTCCGACCTCGACCACCAGCGGCGAGCCCCACTCCTTGAACGGAGCGAGCTCGCGCTCCGCCTCGTCGGGCGTTCCGCTGTGGAAGACGACCATCGCCGCGAGCTTCATGCCCGAGCCGTCCGGTGCGTGGACGAGCCCGGCGAACACCGTCAGGTCGTCAGACGACCCGGCGGCCGCGTCGCGGTAGAACCGCAGCATGTCGCCGGCGGCCTCGATCGGGTGGGCGATCAGCCCGCCGGTGACCATGGCCAGCGGGTGCAGCCGGTACTTCAGGGACGCGGCGATGCCGAAGTTGCCGCCGCCGCCCCTCAGCGCCCAGAAGAGGTCGGCGTCCGAGTCCTCGCTCACCTCGACGATCTCGCCGTCGGCGTTGACCAGCTCGACCGAGAGCAGGTTGTCGGCGGCGAGGCCGTGCTTGGCCATCAGCCATCCGAGTCCGCCTCCGAGCGTGAGCCCCGCGATCCCGGTGGTCGAGATCGCGCCGCCCGTCACGGCGAGCCCATGGGCGGCCGTCTCGCGGTTGAGCTCGCGCCAGAGAACGCCACCCTGCGCCCTGACCGTGCGATTGTCCGGGTCGACGTGGATGCCGCGCATCTGGGACAGGTCGATCATCAGCGCCTCGTCGGCGACCGAGCGCCCCGCGACGTTGTGGCCACCGCCCCGGACGCTGACCTCAAGCCCCGCTGCCCGCGCGAACCGCACGGCGTCGGCGACGTCTGCGGTTCCCCGGCAGAGGGCAATCAAGGCCGGCCGCCGGTCGATCAACCCGTTGTGGACGCGCCGCGCGTCGTCGTACCCCTCGTCCTCCGCCAAGAGAAGCCCGCCCGAGAATCCCAGGCGCAGCTCCTCTAGCCGTTCCTCGGCGATCACCACTGTCGTCATTCGTTTCCTCCCGTGTCGGTTGCCGGATACTAGACGCGGCGGGTCCGATTGGATCTTCCCGCCGGACGGCCAGTCTCGCTATCCTCGTCCGCGTTACGGGGCGTGGCGCAGCCTGGTTAGCGCGCTAGTCTGGGGGACTAGAGGTCCCGAGTTCAAATCTCGGCGCCCCGATCAAGAAAGGCCCGCAAACCGGGCCTTTCTTGATGGGCGGTTGTTTGCAGATCGTGCGGTACGCTCGGATATGGAAACCATTTGGAAACGTCCGGCGGCCGCGATACCGTCCCCGCCCGGATGGCGGAGGTTTCCAACGGACACACGCTGATCCCGACCAGGGAGGCGGCCCGGATGCTCGACTGCCACGTCGACACCCTCCGCCGCGCCCTCGCCGACGGCCGGATCGAAGCGGTGCGTCTACGCGAGCGCGGCTGGATGCGGTTCCGCCGCGCCGACCTCATCCGCCTCCTAGGCGAGACACCGAGCGCGGAGCAGCGTGAGGCGAGGATCGCCGAGTTGGAGGCGAAGCTCGCCGCAGAGCAGCGGGCCTTGGCACTGGACCGGCTCGCGACTGTCGAGGAACCCCGATGAGCTGGCCGGTGGCGAAGTCCGCTCGTGGCGAACCGGCGCGCGGGTACTCCTGGCCGCCGGCTGAGACAGCGAACACGCTCGCGGCGAAGTCAGGGTTCTGGATGTCACCGCTCCTACGTCCCGACGACCGCGACGAGGTCGAAGAGATCGCCGCCTCGATCCGGCCTTTGATGCCCGTGTACCGGGAGGAGTTCGAGCCGGCGATCGAGCAACTCGCTTGTCGACTCTGGCGACAGCGGAGGGCGTACCGTGACCTGTCCGAGCACGGCGTCATACAGGACGGGAAGCCGGCCTCGGTACTCGACCACCTGTCACGGCTTGAGTCGGCTATCGCCCGCGACCTCGACTCGTTCGGGCTAACGCCAAGGGCGGCTGTCGGCCTGGGCTTCGACCTGATCCGCGGCGAGCAGGCGCGGTTGACCGTCACTCGGCTCGCGGCGATGGCCGCGGAGGAAGAGGCAGCAGCATGACGGCGACAGCGACCAGTGCGCTGGAGGCGATCCGGATCGACCCGATCGCTTTCTCGCGGGAGGTTCTGCGGTTCGAGCCGTGGTCGAAGCAACAGGAGATCCTCTGCTCGGTCCGCGACCACCGGCGGACGGCGGTCCGCTCAGCTCACGGCGTCGGCAAGACCGCGATCGCCGCGCGGACGATCCTCTGGTTTCTCGCCGCCTACCCGAACTCGAAGGTCATCTCCACCGCACCGACCTGGCATCAAGTTCGCGAGCAGTTGTGGCGTGAGGTGCACGTCGCCTACGCCGCCGCCGGGGGCTTCTTCGACGGGCAGTTGGACGACACCCGGCTGGAGCTCGCACCCGACTGGTTCGCCCTCGGTCTGTCGACCGACCGAGCCGAACGGTTCTCGGGTCACCATGCCGAGCATCTGCTCCTCGTCGTCGATGAGGCGAGCGGGATGGACGAGGCGATCTACACCGCCGCCGAGTCCTACTTGACCTCGGAAGGCGCTCGCATCCTCCTAATCGGCAACCCGACCACGCTCGCGATCCGGCGCGCTCGACCGAAAGAACGCGTACAATCGTCGCCGCGAGCCTGACGAGACAGGCTCCCGATAGCGTTTTGGGGCCGAAGAAGCCGGCCCCGGTCGATCCGCCCTCAGCCCTAGGACGGACCCGTTTTCCG
>JBKPPY010000122.1:0-12571 GCA_046733845.1 Actinomycetota bacterium
ACGACCGGGGCGAGGATGACGGCCCGCTCGAACGACCAGTCGAGGAGCGCCGCGGCCAGGGCCGTCAGGCCCAGGCAGGCGCCGAGGGAAATCAAGAGGACGCGGGGCCGCACGGCGAGCGCAGTCTAGGGGCGGAAGGCCGTTGGTATCCTGGCCGGGTGGAGAGCCGTCCGCTGCCGGGGGACGCCAACTACAGCTCCGGCGACGACTACGTCGTCGAGTTTCTCGGGTACCGATTCAGCTTCAACGGCGCCGATTTCGAGCAGCGCGTGACCGCTGCGGCCGTGAAGCTCGGCCTCGTCGAGGCGAACGAGCTCGACGAAGACGAGACCGCCGACCTCGTCGAGCTCGCCGCCGAAGGGCGGATCGAGGAACCGCGCAGTCAGCTCGGCCGGTACCTCGTCCGCCACTGGGAGCGCATCTCCTTGGTCGCCGGCGAATCGCTCGTCTACTGGCTGCGCAAGCTCATCTTCCGCGGCGCCTGGCTCGACCACCGTGTCAAGGAGGGCCTGCTCGAGGTCGTGTGGGACGACGACAATTCGGAGTTCGCGTACCGGGATCCGCGCGGCAGCCGCGCGCTGCTGGAGCTCGCCCCGGTCCCGAGCTGGCACGAACTCCAGTACCGGCCGTAACTCGAGAAGGGCCAGACTTCAGTCTGGCCCTTGCCTTCCGGTCGCGCCATCGAACGGCCTGGGGACAGGCTCAAGCCTGTCCCTTCATCTCCTAGAGCTCCCAGACCCACATGACGTCCGCTTGGCCCGTGGCGCCGGTCGCTGCGTACAACGCATTCGCAGCGGCATTGTCAGGCTCCGTCAGGACATACATCTCGAAGGCGCCACCCTCCCGGCCGATCCGCTTGGCTTCGTCGACCAGCGCCCGCCCCAAGCCGCGCCGGCGCGACGGCTCGGCGACATCGATCTCGTACAGGAAGACGCCGGTACGTCCATCGATCCGCGCGAGCACGTACGCGAGCAGGAAGCCGTCGAGCTCACCGGCGACGAGAACGACGTGCCGAGGATCGGCGAGGAACGCCTCCGCGGCAGCCGGTGACGCCACGTGTTCCTTGAAGCGGCGGTCGAGCTCTTGGAGCGTTGCCTGGTCGCCCGGCCCGAGGCGTCGAATCACGAGCCGGGAACCGAGAAGCCCAGCTGCGTGCGTTCTTCAGCTGCGGCGCTCAGCTCGATCCGCCTGATCGACCCGACCGGGGCGATCACCAGCGCCGGCGTCTCTTCAGCCGGGTGTGGACGGATCGTCACGAAGCCGTAACCCGGCTCCGGCGCCAAGGACTCAACTGCGTAGCGCACACCGTCCGCGAGCTCGACCTCGACGTATGCCTGCTCGACCCCGGCCTCGTGGGCGAACTCCTCGATCCGCCGGTGGATGCGGTCGACCAGAGCGTCGAGCGGGCCTGCGAAGCCCGGGACCCACAGGTCGGGCATCAGAAAAGCGAGTCCGCGCGCGCGGCCTGGTCGGAGGCGACGTGCGCGAGCCCAAGCTCGGTGACGATGCGTCCCCGTGGCGTTCGCTGGATGAAGCCGAGTTGGAGCAGATAGGGCTCGTAGACGTCCTCGATCGTGTCCGGCTCCTCGCCGAGCGAGACCGCAAGAGTCGACAGCCCGACCGGCCCACCTGCGAACTTGTGGACGATTGCCTCGAGCAGCTCGCGGTCGGTCCGCTCCAGGCCTTCCTCGTCCACCTCGAGGAGCTCGAGCGCCTCCCAGGCGACCTCGGCGGTAACGTCCCCCGAGTGCCGCACCTCGGCGACGTCGCGGACGCGGCGGAGGATACGGTTCGCGACGCGCGGGGTGCCGCGTGAGCGTCGCGCGATCTCGACGGCCGCTTCGTCCACGAGGCCGACGCCGAGGATCCGCGCCGAGCGGTGGACGATCGTCGCCAGCTCGTCCGGCTCGTAGTACGAGAGCCGGAACGTGATCCCGAAGCGGTCGCGGAGCGGCGTGGTCAGCAGCCCGGTACGCGTCGTCGCCCCAACGAGGGTGAACGGCGGCAGGTCGAGCGTGAGCGTACGCGCCGCCGGCCCCTGGCCGATCACGATGTCGAGCCGGAAGTCCTCCAGGGCCGGGTAGAGGATCTCCTCGACGGCCGCGTTGAGGCGGTGGATCTCGTCGACGAACAGCACGTCACGCGCCTCGAGTGAGGTGAGGATTGCGGCGAGGTCGCCCTTTCGCTCGACGGCCGGGCCGGCGATCGTGCGTATGCCGACGCCGAGCTCCTCGCGCAAGATGTAGGCGAGACTCGTCTTCCCCAGTCCGGGCGGACCGACGAGCAGTACGTGGTCGAGCGCCTCGCCGCGGGTGCTCGCCGCCGTGAGCGCGACCTCCAGCTGCTCCTTGACCCGCTCCTGCCCGACGAACTCGTCGAGGCGCCGCGGTCGCAGCGAGCGGTCGAAGTCGTCCTCCTCGTCCCGGAGCGTCGGCGCCAGGAACTGGGTTTCAGTCTCGCTCATGCCGCCTGCCTCAGAGCTTCCCGGACACGTTCCTCGGCGGGAAGCTCGGGATCGACCTCCGCCAGGACACGCTCGGCGTCGACCACCGAGTAACCGAGCTCGACGAGTGCGTCCCGTGCGACGAGATGCCCGTCCTGCCGCGCTTCCGGCGCCGGAATGCCCGCCCCGACCTTCTCCTTGAGCTCGAGTACGACCCGCTGCGCGGTCTTCTTTCCGATGCCGGGGATGGCTTCGAACCGCGCCGTGTCCTCCAGCGCGATGGCTCGTCGCAGCTCTGCGGGGCTCGACCCCGAGACGATTGCCAGCGCCACCTTCGGGCCGACGCCGCTGACCGAGAGAAGGTGTTCGAACAGCTCGCGCTCGGCAGCGTCGGCGAAGCCGTAGAGCTGGAGCGCGTCCTCCCGAACGTGCGTGTGGACCTCGAGGGTCACTTCCCCTCCGCCGTCGGCTCGTCGCACCGCACTTGGAGTGGCAGCGACCAGATAGCCCACCCCGTTGACATCGATCACGAGCCCCTCGGGGCGATGTGCGACCGCTGTGCCCCGCAACCGCGCGATCACGACGCGACCACCTTCAAGAGAGGCGGTGCGAGCGCGTGGCAGATCGCGACTGCCAGCGCGTCCGACGCGTGCGACGACTCGGGCGGCGCCCGCAGTGCGAGGATCGTCTGCACCATCCGCGTCACCTGGGCCTTCTCGGCGCGGCCGTAACCGCACACGGCCTGCTTCACGCGGCTCGGCGCGTACTCAGCGCACTCGACGCCGGCGAGCGCGGAGGCGACGAGCACGGCGCCTCGCGCCTGGCCGACAGAGAGCGCGGTGCGGGCGTCGGCGCCGACGAACGACTCCTCGAGTGCGACGGCATCCGGGGCGTGCCGCTCCACCAGCTCCTGGACGCCCGCGAAGATCGTCTTCAGGCGTAGCTCCGGGCGCTCGTGCGCCTCCGTTCGCCAGCACCCGTGGACGAGGGCCCGGAGGCGTCCGTCGCTTTCGTGGACTATCGCGTAGCCGCATGCAGCCGTACCCGGATCGATGCCGAGAACTCTCACGACGTGAGGTTAGGCAGCCGGTCGGACAACCCTTCCGGCCGCGACAAGGCTAGACCGCGACTGCCTCCAAGACGCGCTCGGGGATGTCGAAGTTCGCGTAGACGTCCTGGACGTCGTCGTTCTCCTCGAGGCCGTCGATGAGCTTCAGCACCTTGCGGGCGACGGCCTCGTCCTCGATCGCGACTGTGGTCTTCGGGAGCATCGTCACCTCGGCGTCGGTGACGGAGATTCCCGCTCCCTCCAGCTCCTCGCGCACCCGGTGCAGGTCTTCCGGCGCGCACGTGACCTCGAAGGAGGAGCCCTCCTCGACGACGTCCTCCGCGCCCGCGTCGGCGGCGGCGAGCGTCAACTCGTCCTCGTCCGTCGAGTCCTGGTCGACGAGAACGACGCCCTTGCGCTCGAACAGCCACGCGACCGCACCGGACTCGGCGAGGTTGCCGTCGTGCCGCGCGAAGATATGCCGGACCTCGCCCGCGGTGCGGTTGCGATTGTCGGTCAGCACGTCGACGTAGACGGCCACTCCGCCCGGCCCGTACCCCTCGTAGGAGATGTGCTCGTAGGCGGCCGCGTCGGCGCCGGTACCGCTGCCACGGGCGATCGCCCGCTCGATGTTGTCCTTGGGCATCGACGCGGCGCGCGCCTTCTCGATCGCGTTCTGGAGGGCCAGGTTGGCCGCCGGGTCGGGGCCGCCGTCCTTGGCCGCGACGATCAACGCGCGGGTCAGCTTCGTGAACAGCTGACCGCGCTTCGCGTCGGCAGCTCCCTTCTTGTGCTTGATCGACGACCACTTGCTATGCCCCGACATTCGTCTCCTCCCGCACCAGTTCGAGGAATCGCTCGTGCACGCGCGTGTCGTCGGTGAGCTCGGGATGGAAGGAAGCGACGATGAAGCGCCCCTGCCGCAGCAGCACCGGCTCGCCGTCCAGCTCGGCCAGCACCTCGACGCCCGGCCCAGTCTCCCGCACCCGCGGTGCGCGGATGAACACGCCGCGCAACGGCTCCGGGTCGCCGTCCAGCTCCAGATCGGCCTCGAAGCTCGCGACCTGGCGGCCGTACGCGTTGCGGTCGACCTCGATATCGACCAGGTCGAGGTGATCCCGATCGAGCAGGATCATTCCGGCGCAGGTGCCGAACACGGGGCCGACGAACCGCCGCAGCGCCTCCTCGAGCCCGTACAGCCGCATCAACCGCGCGATCGCCGTCGACTCCCCGCCGGGAATCACCAGGCCGTCGAGCCCCGCCAGCTCTTCCGGCAATCGCACCTCGACCGCCTCGACACCGAGCCGCCGCAGCATCGCCGTGTGCTCGCGGAAGTTTCCCTGGACGGCCAGAACCCCGATCTTCATCGCTTTCGATTCTAGATACGCGCCTCCAGCCACTCCGCCAGCGGCCCCTCGGCGACCTCGACGAAGCGCTCCTCGAGCTCCGCACCCGCAGTAACGAGCAATTCGGCGACGCGAACGAAGTCCCTGCCGGGCTCCCACCAGCTTTCTGAATCGAGGAACGCCCAGGCGAGCGGCGTGTCGAACAGCTGACCCGAGGGCGGAACCGGGTCCGCACCGAGGGCGAGCAGGCGCCCGACCAGGTCGGCGTCGCCCACCCAGCATGCGTGGTGCAGTAGCGTCCCCGCCGGTCCTCCCCCGGCGACGCCGCGGAAGTCGACGCCGACCACGTCGACAACGACCTCAGCGTGACCGCCGAGCGCGGCGAGGACGACCACCTCCTGCTGGTCGGGGTCGAGCTCCTCAGGCAGCGGCCCCGCCGGCCGCTCGCCGCGAGCAATCGCGGCGATCGCGGCGTCCCCGGGATCGACCGCGGTGGAGGCGCCGAGCTCCTCCAGCGCCTGCGCCGCTGCATCGTTCCCTCGGAGCACCGCATGCGCGTAGGGAGTCCGCAGTGGAACGTTTCCGCGCCAGCTCTCGCCGCCCGGCCGCTCGAGCTCGGCTCCGTGCTCGACGAGGAGCCGTAGAAACTCACGCTCACGCCCTCGCCGCACCGCGTGTGCGAGGGCGCTGCCCTCGTTCGCATCCGCACCGGCCTCGAGCAGCAACCGCACCGGCTCGATCCGGTCGTAGTCGAGCGCGTGCGCAAGCGCGTTGGAGCCGGTCGGCCGCGCACCCTGCTCGAGGAGCAGCGACAGGCACTCGGGGCTGTCGGCCTCGGTCGAGTGGTACAGCGCGTCTCCGAACCACGGCTCGCCGTTCGGGTCGGCCGCGTGCTCGAGCAGGAGCCGCGTGAGCTCGGGGTCATGCTTCACGCCGGCCGCCCCGTACAGGGTCGACATCGGCCCGTGCTCGTTGGGGTAGAACGCGTTCGGATCGGCGCCGCGGGCGAGCAGCTCGCGGGCAAGCCCGGTCGTCTCGAAGGCCGAGTGGCAGACGTAGTGGAGCGGGGACCAGACCCGCGGCCCGCCCGGCTCGTTCACGTCCCCCTCCCAGTCGACGCCGAGCACCAGGCGAACCCAGCGGTCACGCTCGAGCTCGGGCCGCGCGGCCAGCAGCCGCTCGGCGTGGCCGCCGCGCCGCTCCGTCGCGGCGACGACGAACGACTCGACATTCGCCTGCGCGGCGTGAACGAGCGCCGGCCAGCTGGAGAACCCATGCTCGCGCGCGAGCACCAGGTGTGCGCTCGACAGGCGAATGGGCAGGTGACCGAACCTGGTCACCGCCTCGGGATCGCCACGCCGGCCCGCCTTGACGAGGTCCTTGGCCTGCTTGCGGAGCTGTTCGAGGTTCATCTCGACCTCCTCCCATGAGGCCCGTGTCCGCGGCGGGCGGGGAAGAAGATCGATTGCTGCTGCGGTAGTACGTGGGGGTGGGCTCAGCCCTTCCCGCGGACCGGGTGCGCCCCCGTGCGCGGGACCGATCCTAGCTCAGACCGTTTCCGGTCCGTTTACGTCCCGGCGCCAGAGGATCATCCCAACGAGGACCAGGAAGAGGCCGAGGCACAGGAACGCGACCGGACCGGCCCAGGAGGCAGGGGTGCTGGGCGGTTCCTCACCGGCGCCGATGAATCTGTTGGTGGGACTTCCGCCAAGCGCGTAGTGCCAAGTCGCGAGGACGAGTCCGACGGTTCCGATCACCGAGTAACTCGAGCGTTTGATCCCGGCGCCGATCGCCATGAACACGAGCCCGACGATGATGATCAGCGCCCACTGGAAGTCCGAGGAGTGCCACCAGTAGAGGAGCGCCCCGAAGATGGTCAGTCCGGCGACGACGTGTACCCAGAACCCGTACGGTCTCGTGTCGCCGCCGTCGTTGCCGAGCCCCATGACGAACAGGAAGAGCCCGATGAACAGCGTCACCCACGCGCTCCAGTTGCCTCCGCTGGAGACCAGATCGGTGACGAAATACCAGCCGAGCCCCGCGAGGACGAGTACGAAGAGTGGGAACTTGAAGATCGAGAGGTCGATCGCGGCTGCAATCAGCACGAGCAGCTCGAGGAGCAGCAGACCGAGATGGAACCCGCCGAGCGGCTTGTCGTGCGGCAGCCACCCGAACCAGGAGAAGAACAAGCCGACCATGAGGGCGAAAAGCCCGAGCCCGACGAACCCGAACAATCCTCCGACGACTCGCCGGCCACGGCCGAGCAGAGCGAAGGCGAGCACCTCGGCAATGACCCAGAAGAGCACCGACCAGCCGGCGACCGCGCCCTGGCTGCGCTCGGAATCGATCACGGAGAGCCACGCGACGGCAGCGATGAGCGCAATCAAGGCGCCGACGTACGCGAGGAACGACCCCGTGGCCCAGCCTGCCCGGTTCACGATCACGCCGCCGAGGATGGCAACCGGGCCGGACAACGTACGTCAGCCGTCAGCGGGCGATGCGAGCGCAGCGAGCGGGCAAAGGAGGGGTCTCACAGGGGAACCATGGTTCCCCTGTGCTCTCACCAGCCGCGCGTCTCGAGCAGCTGCTCGGGAGCGAGCTCGGCGGCAGAAATGCCGACCATCGGCTCGCCGAGACCGGCAGAGACGCGAGCGATGATCTCGGCGTCGCTGAAGTGGGTCGTCGCCTCGACGATCGCCCGTGCGCGCTTCTCCGGGTCGCCCGACTTGAAGATGCCCGACCCGACAAAGACACCGTCGGCGCCGAGCTGCATGCACAGCGCGGCATCGGCGGGTGTCGCGATTCCGCCGGCGGTGAAGGTGACGACCGGCAGTCGGCCGTTCTCTGCGACCCAGGCGACGAGCTCGTAGGGAGCCTGCAGGTTCTTCGCCTCCGCGTGGAGCTCGTCGGGCCGCAGACTCGCGAGCCGCCGGATCCCACCGAACACGGCGCGCATGTGGGTGACTGCGTTGACGATGTCGCCGGTCCCTGCTTCGCCCTTCGTCCGGATCATCGCCGCGCCCTCGGAGATGCGACGTAGCGCCTCCCCGAGGTTGGTGCAGCCGCACACGAACGGGACGGTGAACTGCCACTTGTCGACGTGGTGCTCGAGGTCGGCGGGCGTGAGCACTTCGGATTCGTCGATGTAGTCGATCTCGAGCGCCTGGAGCACCTGCGCCTCGACGAAGTGGCCGATCCGGCACTTCGCCATCACCGGGATTGTCACCGCCTCCTGGATCTCGACGATCTTGTCCGGATCGGACATGCGGGCGACGCCGCCCTCGCGGCGGATGTCCGCCGGGACGCGCTCGAGCGCCATCACCGCGCAGGCGCCCGCCTCCTCGGCGATCTTCGCCTGCTCGGCGTCGACCACGTCCATGATCACGCCGCCTTTGAGCATCTCGGCGAGCCCGCTCTTGACGCGCATCGTGCCGACGTCGGCCATCGACTCGATTCTACTCAGAGAGGTGCTGGGTCACCTCGGCGCGGAAACGGTCGCGCGCCTCGAAGAAGATGAAGTGGCCGCAGTCGGGGAGAACGATCGTGGTTTGTCGCGGAATCGAGGCGAAATCGGCCGCGGAGACCGGGCCGGTAATGAAGTCGTCCTCGCCCGTGATGACGAGGGTCGGGGCCGTGATCTTTGGTAGGTCCGGGCGGAGGTCGAACGTCGTCCAATCCTCGTTGTTGAACAGGAGTAGGGCATCCGCGACCGGGATCTCGCCCCGGAGGGTGTCGAGGTAGGCCTCTTCCGCGGCGCCGTACCGCCTGAAGTAGAAGGGGAACTCGCGGAGCGCCAGTTCTCCGAGCTCCTCGTCTGTGTCGAACCGGCCCTCCTGCTCGTCGTCGAGCGCCGCACGCGCATCGGCATACCACGGCTCCTCCGACCTCGCGTCCATGGCGGCTTCCATCGCCGCGTTCTGCTCTTCGGCGAAGCGGGCGAGGGTGCTGGCGAGGACGAGGCGCTCGACGCGGTCGGGGTGGGCGGCAGCGTAGGCCGCTGCAACAACGCCGCCGTGCGAATGCCCCAGGAGGAGCATCCGCTGGAGGCCGAGGTGCGCCCGCAGCTCGTCGAGGTCCGAGACGTAGTCTGCGGTCCGGTAGGCGCCGGGATCGGACGGGCGATCGGAGCCCTCGGTGCCGCGCGGGTTGAGGAGAATCAGCGTGAAGCTCTCGCCGAGGCCGGCGAGGTCACCGAAGTAGCGCGACGAGAACCCTGGCCCGCCGGGATGGCACACGAGCATCGGGCCCGTCCCTTCGCGGCGGTACGAGACGATCCGGCCGTCAGCGGTGCGGAACGACTCCATGCGGCGACCTCGGCGATGCGACTGACTGACTCGGACCAGAAGTTCGCCGAGCCGGTGGCGCTTTCGTCCGCCTAGCCGACCAACCTTCCGCTTCCGCGTACCGCTGCCCGGCTGGGCTTCGACCTAATCGCGCTCCGTGCTCGGCGCAAGCGGAAACCTAGAGCGTCGGGACGTATCCTGCAAGGGGGAGTCGCTCGGATTTTCACGCAATTTGCGGCCGAGCTGTTGGGTCGAGTCCGATCGCCTGCGACCGCGTTACGCTGAGCGGAGCGGGGCCCGTAGCTCAGCTGGTCAGAGCAGCGGACTCATAATCCGTTGGTCCCTGGTTCGAATCCAGGCGGGCCCAAATCGCAGCGCACCCGCTACGCGGAAACCGCAAGGTTACGCGAGTCAGGTGTGCCGTCGATGCCGGGAATGTTCACCCCGTGCCTACCCGGGTGCCTACCTCAGAACTTGCCCGCTGAGACAACAGATGCCGCACCAGGCGACGACCCACTAGGCGTGGGTGCCGAACTCGCGCTCGGCGCACTCCGGGCAGAACACCACCACACCGGGCGGCTCATCATCCGTCCACAAAGCTCGCCAGCCGTCCGCTCCGAGCTCGCCCGGCTGGCCGCACTCGGCGCACTCGAGCACCCGCTCGACCTCGACCGGATCCCGCACGGTCAGGACGCTACCCGGCGACCACGCCGCTGCCTAGTCCCTCTTTTCGGCCATGGCGTCTATGGGGTCGGCTGGAAGCCGGACCACTCGGCGGCGCTGTAGACCGGGTCGTAGACGAGGTCTTCTTCCGCGAGCAGTGGGTGCCAGAATTTCTCCAGGACCTGCTCATCGTTCAGGTCGTTGTAGTAGTCCCTCTTCCGCAGCCATCCGCTGTGGAAGTTTCGAACCTTGCGTATTGTCTGCTCGGGGCTGCGGAATTGGAAGTGCCGGACCTCGAACATTGCGACCGCCGGGGGATGCTTCTCCTCTTTGTAGTGCGCGGAATGGTTTCCGGACGAGATCTTCTGCAGGTCGGCGCGTAACCGGCAAGCGACCTTGATGTTTGGTTTCGGTTGTGTCCGGCGGTAGCGGAGCCTGAGTAGCGGGTTGGCATCGTCCGGGTCGTTCTCGGTCGGGACGTGGTTGTAGATCGCACCTGTGGCGACCATCCACTTCTCGTCGAGTCCGGCCAGGCACTCGGCGATCCGGTCCGGGCCGAGCCAGATCTCGTCACCGTCGCAGGGCACGACCCAGCGGTGTCCCCGCCGGAGCGCCTCCTTCGCCATCGCCGTTGTCTTCTTCCGCTTCTCGGCTTCACGCTGGTCGTCTCGGTGCAGGATCACCGGGAGCCGTTCGAGGATCTCCCGCGTCCCGTCGACCGAGCGATGGTCGGTGACGATCACTTCGTCCACCTGCGAGAGCAGATGGGAGACGGTCATCTCGATGATGTCCGCCTCGTCACGGACTTGCATCACCGCGCACGTACTCATCGCCTGCCTGCGCTCCCTCCCCTAGATGGGAATCAGATTGCGGCGGAAGCTACAAGAGTCGAAGGCCGTTTTCAACGCCGTCGCCTCCGCGACCAAGGACGTTCCCGCGCTCGATCGCCCGCTTGAAGATCGCCCTCGGATGCCCCTCCACTGAAGACGGCCCTCCCGGTGGAGCCGGAAGGCGAGTTCAGCCGAACGCAGCAGCGAAGCCGCTGCCAGGACTGTACTCGGGAGGAGAAAGGTCAGCGCGCTGGCGTCCGCTCGCCCAGCGCTTAAAAAGTGAGTTGACGCACAGCGCGTAAGGCGCAACAGTCCGCGTTGAGCGGTTGCTCCGTAAACCCGATCTGGGGGAACTGACGGCCGGAGCATCCCTCTCTCGATGCTTGAGGGGCGGCAGTGCCGCCCCTCTTCTTGTACTTGGCCCGAACCGGGCGCACAGTGAGCAGGGGAAGGTTGGCGCTCCGGGAGAGGCGGACCTGCAGAGCGCCGCGTCCTCCAAGCGGAAGGGGCGGCTCACCCCCAGGTTGCCGCCCCTTCGTTTCTCCGCTCGATCAGTCTGGGACTTGTGCGCGCCAAGCTGGCGGGACATGATGGGGACGGGAGCGGGAGGTTTGTGGACGCATCCCTTCCGGTTTCCTTGTAGGGGATGAAGGGGCGGCCGCTGGTGCCGCTCCTTCATGTCCTCGCGAGTCATCGGCCGGGTTAGGACGCTGCTGAGCCCTGGCCCGGAGTCGAACTCTCGCCGGCCGGTCGAGCGCTTCCCCTGCGTCACCGCCGGGCCGCGCCGGACGCTACCCGCCGACGCTGCGGCTGCCTAGTCGCTCATTCGGCCACGGCTTGGGGCGGCCGCCACGGCGGCGTAGTTGCCATTGACACGATCTCACGCGTCTGCGCATGATCGCGCATCTGGCCAGTCCGCAAGGCGTCGGAAGAGAGGGAACAATGAGCAGGCGTGTGATGTTTGCGGTGGTGGTCAGCGTCGGCTTGATTGCGGCGCTCCCCGCCTCGGGTGGTGCCCAGGCGCCAGCCGCAGCTAGCCCCGCGGTGATCACGGCATGGAATGAGATAGCGGCGAATATGATCGCTGGGCCGGCCCCGAACGGAGCCGCAAAGGGGGCCGCCGAGGCCAACATGTGGTTGGGCTTCGTGCAGGCGGCTGTGTACAACGCCGTCAACGGGATCACCGGCAGGTACGGGCTGTACAAGTGGCCCACGGCGGCGCAAGCGCCGAAGGGCGCCTCGCCGCAGGCGGCTGCCGCGGCGGCAGCACATCGGGTGCTGAAGACGTACTTTGGGAGTAGTCCCACGATCGCGGCGAACTTGGACACCGCGTTGGCCAGCTCACTGGGCCAGATACCCGATGGCGCGGCGAAGGACCAGGGCATCCGTTACGGCGAGCAGGCAGCCGACCGGCTCATCGAGCTCCGAGCCAACGACGGTCGTAACGCCCCGATCGTCTTCAACGTTCCACTCGCGCCTGGCGTCTGGCGGCCGACCCCGCCTGCCAACGCGCCGTTCTTCGACCCCTGGCTTTCACAGGTCACGCCGCTGATGCTCGATTCTCCGAGCCAGTTTCGGGCCGATGCGCCGCCTGCCATCGCCTCGCCGGTATACGTCCAGGAGTTCAACGAGGTCCGCGACTATGGCGCAAGTACGGGGTCGTTGCGATCCCCGGTGCAGACGCAAACGGCGCTGTTCTTCTTCGACATCGCCGTATTACCGATCCAAGCCGCGCTGCGCGACCTGGTGACGCGGGAAGGGCTGGACATTAGTGACAGTGCTCGCCTGTTCGGGGCGGTCGACATGAGCTTGGCCGACGCGGTGATTGCAGTCTGGGACGGCAAATACCACTACGGATGGTGGCGCCCGATCACCGCGATCCGTGAGGCCGACAACGATGGCAATCCTGCGACCGCCGGCGTCGCCGGATGGACGCCGCTCATTCCGACGCCGCCCTA
>JBKPPY010000123.1:0-16921 GCA_046733845.1 Actinomycetota bacterium
GCTCCATCACAGCCCAGGGGTTCAAAGCGCCGGTCCGGCCCACGCGAATTCTGATCTCGAGCAGGCGGGTCACGGCCGTCATCGGCGCCCACTTGTAGGCACGCGACCAGCGGGGTCGGTGGTGGAGAGCGCCGAGCCGCCGTTGTTGGTCGAGTGAGTCGACCTTGACCACGATGCCGTCGATCTCGTAGTCGAGCTCGACCCGCCGGGTCTCCCACGCTCGGCACGCGTCGGCGACTTCCTCGATGGTCTCGAGCCGCTCGGCGTACGGGTTCGTGCGAAAGCCGCGGTCCGCTAGCCACTGCAGCATCCCGGACTGCGCGTCGAACTGCACCCCGTCGGCCGCCCCGACACCGTACGTCCAGATCGATAGCGGCCGGTCGGCCGTGATCGCGGAGTTCTTCTGGCGAAGAGAGCCGGCCGCTGCGTTGCGGGGGTTCGGGGCCAGCTTCTGGTTCGTACCCGCCAACCGCTCGTTCAGCTCGCGGAAGCCGGAGAGAGGGAGGTAGACCTCGCCGCGGACTTCGAGCACTGCCGGAGCGTCGTCACCATGCATCCGGAGCGGGATCGCCTTGATCGTCCGGAGGTTCGGTGTCACGTCCTCGCCCTGGACACCGTCGCCCCGCGTCGCCCCCCGGACGAGGATGCCGTTCTCATACGTGAGGTTGACGGCGAGCCCGTCGATCTTCGGCTCGATCACGTACGCGACCGGCTCATCAGTGCCGAGACGCTTGCGGACGTGCTCCGCCCACTTCAGCAGTCCATCGTCCGTGGTCACCTTCTCCAGCGACCCCATCTGCTCCAGGTGCCGAACCTTCTGGAACTTGTCGGACGCGGGCGCGCCCACTCGGTGGGTGGGCGAGTCAGGCGTGACCAGATCCGGGTTCACCTCCTCGATCGCAACCAGCTCGTCGTACAGGCGGTCGTACTCGGCGTCGGAGACCGACGGCTCGTCGACGACGTGGTACTCGTACAGGTAGCGGTTCAGGAGCTCGCGCAGCTCGGCCGCGCGCTTGCCGGGATTAGAGGACGGCATACAGCTCGTCGGCCGTGTCCACCACTGCGTCCGGCCCTTCGGCCTCCATCCGCTCCCGGGTGTGGATCCCGCCCCAGGTGACGCCGATCGCGTGGACGCCTGCGGCCTTCGCGGCGGCGATATCGAAGGGAGCGTCGCCGACGTAGGCAGTCTGGTCGGGATCGGCGTCGAGCCGATCGAGCGCGACCAGGATCTGGTCCGGATGCGGCTTCCCGCGCGGCGCCTCGTCCGAACCGACCACGACGTCCATCAGCTCGCCGAACCCGAGCGCTTCGAAGGCGAGCTGGACGATGTCGGCGCGCTTTGCGCTGACGATCCCCAGATGCCGACCCTCACCGTCCAACCGCTCGAGCAGCTCGAGCATCCCCGGGAACGCCTCGAGCTCGGAGTGGAGCGGCTTGTAGAAGTCTCGGTAGGCCTGGGCGAGCTCGGCCGCCCGTTCCTCGTCGAACTCCCGCATCTGCTCCTCCAGGTGGCCGCTCCCGACCTTTGCCATCAGAACATCGTCCGGAAACTCGCGGCCCAGCACCGTCTCCGTCGCGTGCCGGTACGAGGCGAGAATCATCCAGCCGGAGTCGACGATCGTGCCGTCGAGATCGAAGAGAACGATGGGAAACCGCATTTACCTGATGCTAACTACGAGCCCTTAGCATCAGATCGTGACGCGTGGAACGCTCGCTCTCGGTGTCGCATTCGCCGCGCTCGGCACGGGCACGGCGGTCGCGTCGCCGCCGAAGTACGGCGCGTTCAAGACACCGTCGCGGAACATCGTCTGCGGGTACAGCATCGACCAGCACGGGCACGCGTCGATGGAGTGCGGGATCAAGAGCGGGCTGAAACCCCCGCCGCGGCGCATTCACTGCGCTGCCGGCGATCCGAACGACAAGCGCGTCGGCCTTGCCGATACCGGCCGCGCGAGGCCGGTTCTCTGCGCCGGCGACCCCGGACCGCTACTCCCACAGATCGAGGCGAAGGCGATCGTTCTCAGGTACGGCCGAAAGATCAGCTTTGGCCGGATCACCTGCTCGTCGGCGACCGCAGGCCTTACCTGCCGGAACCGTGTCGGCCATGGCTTTTTCCTCAGCCGCCTGAGCTGGCGGACGTTCTAGCCGCGTCAGTACTCGACGGAGACGAGGTAGAGCCCCCAGGGCGGGGCGGTCGAGCCGGCTTCCGAGCGTGGCCGCCCTTCGAGCAACCCGGCCACTGCCGACGGCTCTTTCTCCAGCATCGTCCCGACGAGCGTTCGCACCATGTGCCGGAGGAAGCTGTCGGCCGTGATCTCCAGCTCGAGCGCGTCGCCGCGGAGATGCCAGGCCGCGTTCTTCACGTCGCGTCGGAAGACGACGTGCTGCGTCTCGGTCGGCGTGAAGGCCCGGAAGTCGTGCTCGCCGAGAATCAGGTCAGCCGACTCGGCGAGCTTCGCCTCCTCGATCGGCCGCGGCATCCACCAGCTTCGCCGCTGCTCGAAGGGCGACGGTGTTCGGCGTCGCCAGACTCGATATCGGTACGTGCGCGACCGGGCCGAGTGCCTGGCGTCGAAGTCGTCCGCCACCTCTGCCGCTGCGGTGACGGCCAGGTCGTCGGGAAGCGCCGCGTTCAGCGCCTCGGCGGCGCTCGTCACCGGCGGCCCGTTCTCGACGTCGACCGAGGCGACCTGCCCGACGGCGTGCACCCCCGCGTCGGTGCGGCCGGCCACTCTGAGATTGGCAAAGCTCGCGTAGAGCGAGCCGAGCCCCTCGCGGAGCGCTCCCTCGACGGTGCGGAGACCAGGCTGAGCCGCCCAGCCCGAGAAACCGATACCGTCGTACTCGATGTCGAGCCTGAGGCGCATCGGCCCGATCGTCGCAGCCGCAGCGGCCGTCCTGCTGGCCGCGGGCTGCGGAGGCGGGAAGAAGGAGAGCGCGACCGAGACCGCGACCGCGACGACCACCGAGGCGGCAGAATCGAGCCCGGGCAGTTCGGCGCCCGCGCTCGACCCCGACAAAACCTACACCGTCACCCTGAAGACGAATCAGGGGACGTTCGCGTTCGACCTCGACGTGAAGACCTCGCCGCACACGACCGCGTCCTTCGCGGCGCTGGTCAAGCGAGGCTTCTTCGACGGCCTCACCTTCCACCGCATCGTCCCGGGGTTCGTGATCCAGGGCGGGGACCCCAACGGCGACGGGACTGGCGGGCCGGGCTACACGACCGTCGACCCACCGCCCTCGGACGCGAAGTACACGAAAGGCGTCGTCGCGATGGCCAAGACGGCTGCGGAGCCGGCCGGCACGTCCGGAAGCCAGTTCTTCGTCGTCACCGGCGCCGACATCGGCCTGCCGCCCGACTATGCCCTGCTCGGGAAGGTGTCGAGCGGGATGGACGTGGTCGAGAAGATCGGCAAGCTCGGCGATCCGACCACCGAGCAGCCGACGAAGCGGGTCGTGATCGAGAAGGCGACGCTCAGCGAGAGCTAACCGGGCGCGAGGTGATCGCGCAGGCGCGCGAGCCGTTCGTCCCACTGCACGCCGACCTTCTCCATCCAGGCCAGCGCCTCTCCGAGCGGCTTCGGCGTCAACCGGTAGCGCGTTTCTCGGCCTGCGCGCGCCGATTCGACCAAACCGGCCTCACCCAGCGTCGCCAGGTGCTTCGACACCGCCTGCCTCGTCACCGGCAGCTGCGCGGCCAGCTCGGTCAGCGAGGCCGACTCGCGGCCGGCCAGCGTCTCGAGGAGCCGGCGCCGGCCCGGATCAGATAACGCCGAGAAGACGCTGTCTTCCCGCATATGCGTACGCCTGCAGCCCCCAGGCCCAATCGCACGACGCCGTTTCGGTGACGACCAGTCGCGTTCCGGAGGGTACGGCGACAAGCGTGAACGTGACCTCGCTCTCCTCCGGGCCTGCTGGATCCCACCAGCGAATCGCGAGTCGCCGCTCGGTCTCGACCTCCTCGACCACCGCGTGCCGCACCTCCCCGTCGTCCCACCGGAACGTCCCGCCCTGCTCGAGATCGAATTCGACGTCGTTGGCGAACCACTCCTCCAGCTGCTCAGGATCGGTCAGCGCCTCCCAGACCTCCTCCGGCGGCGCGTCCAGCACGACCTCACGCTCGACTTCCATTTGGCAACCTCCAGGTTGCGTGTATGATCGGCAACTCCTAGGTTGCGCAAACTAGCACACGCGGAGGTTGCAGATGAGCACGTTGGTTCCCGTGGTCGTCGAATCCGACGGCCGCTTCGAGCGCTCGTTCGACATCTACTCGCGCTTGCTCCGCGAGCGGATCGTCTTTCTCGGCACCGAGGTAGACGACCACGTCGCGAACCTGATCACGGCGCAGCTCCTCTTCCTCGAGGCGGAGGATCCGGAGAAGGACATCTCGCTGTACGTCAACTCGCCCGGCGGGTCGGCGTACGCGGGCATGGCGATCTACGACACGATCCAGTTCGTCAAGCCGGACGTCCGGACGATCTGCGTCGGGATGGCGATGTCGGCGGCGGCGATGATCCTCTGCGGCGGCTCGCCCGGCAAGCGCTCGGCGCTGCCGAACGCGAAGATGATGATCCACCAGGGCTCAGCCGGCTTCCGCGGCGCGCCCAGCGACATCGACATCCACGCCCGCGAGGTGCTCTCGACGACGCGCCGGATGGCGGAGATCATCGCGTTTCACTCCAAGCGCGACGTTGATCAGGTGACGCGAGACATCGACCGCGACTACTTCATGTCGCCGTCGGAAGCGGTCGACTATGGATTGATCGACGACATCATCAACCCACGACATGCGACCTGACGGGTCTGACCCCGAAGGGTCTGACCCAACGCAAGGCGAAGCTCGACCCGCCTCTAAAAGGACAGTCCCCTGTGGGGACAGTCCCTACGACGAAGCGGCCGGTGCCTCGGCCGCCGCAGCCTCGGCCTCGGCGCGGTCTTCGGCCTCCTGGCGGCGGCGGAGCCGCAGCCGGCGGCGCTCGGCCTTCTCCTCCGCCTGTTCCTCGGCCGAGAAGTCGACGAGCTCGAGATACGCCATCTCGGCCGCGTCGCCGGGACGCGGGCCGATACGGACGATGCGGGAGTAGCCGCCCGGACGGTCCTTGAAGCGTGGAGCAACCTCGGCGAAGAGCGTGTGCACGACCTGCTGCGAGCGGAGGTAGGCCATCGCCTGCCGCCGCGCGTGCAGGTCGCCGCGCCGGCCGAGCGTGATCATCTGCTCGGCGACCGGCCGGACCGCCTTGGCCTTCGCCACGGTCGTCTTAATTCGACCATGCTCGATCAGCGCCCCCGCGAGGTTCGCGTAGAGCGCCTTGCGATGCGAGGCGTCGCGGCCCAGCTTCTTACCGGCGCGGTGATGCCTCACGACTCGCCGTTGCTCCCGTCGTCGCCGCGGAGCCGGAGACCGTGGGTTGCCAGCGTCTCCTTGACCTCTTCGATCGACTTCTTGCCGAAGTTGGGGATCGCCGCCAACTCGTTCTCCGACTTCATCACGAGGTCACCGATCGTCTCGATCCCGACCCGCTTCAGGCAGTTGTACGAGCGGACGCCGAGCTCGAGCTCCTCGATCGGGAAGTTCTCCATCCCGTGCGCGAGAGACGGCTCGGCCGGACCGCCACCGTCGGTGACCGGTTCGCCCTCGCGCATCACGTCGATCTTCTCGATGTCGGTGAAGATCGCCAGCTGACGGATGAGGATCTCGGCCGCCTGGCCGATCGCCTCGCGTGGGTCGATCGACCCGTCGGTGCTGATGTCGAGGCGCAGCTTGTCGTAGTCGGTGCGCTGCCCCACGCGCGCGGCCTCCACGTCGTACGAGACCCGCCGCACGGGCGAGAACATCGAGTCGATCGGAATGACGCCGATCGTGTGCTCGGGCCCACGGTTCAGCTCGCCGGGGACGTAGCCGCGTCCGCGGCCGATCGTCAGCGTGACCTCGAGCTTGCCCTTCTCGGCCAGATTGGCGATCTCGAGGTCGGGGTTGAGGATCTCGAGCTCCGCCGGTGCCTGGATGTCCGATGCCTTCACGACGCCCGGTCCCTTCTTCTGGAGGCGCACCTCGATGTCGGGCGACTCACCGTGCAGGCGGCAGATCAGGTTCTTCAGGTTGAGGATGATGTCGGTGACGTCCTCGCGGACGCCCGGCAGCGTTGTGAATTCGTGCGCGACGCCCTCGATCTTCACCGAGGTCACGGCGGCGCCCTCGAGCGACGAGAGCAGCACGCGGCGCAGCGAGTTCCCGAACGTGTAGCCGAAGCCGCGGTCGAGCGGCTCGATCACGAAGACGCCCCGGTCCTCGTCGACTTCCTCGTGGACGATTTTCGGGACCTGGAATTCGATCATGCGAGTTGCCAATGCGATCCTTTCCTAGTGCCGGCCGGATGCCGGCTTCCTGCCTACTTCGAATGTCATGTCCTACTTGGAATAGAGCTCGACGATCAGCGACTCCTGCACCGGGGTGTCGATCTCGCCCCGGTCGGGCCACTTGAGAATCTTGCCGGTCAGCCCGTCGTGGTCGGCCTGCAGCCACGGGGCGACCGAGGCGGTCAGATCGGTGGCGTCGCGAACGGTCTGCTCCGCGGACGAGCCGGTGCGGATCGTGATCACGTCGTTCGGCTTGACCTGGTAGCTGGGGATGTTCACGCGCTTGCCGTTGACCTGGAAATGTCCGTGGCGAACGAGCTGGCGCGCCTGGGCCCGCGAGGCCGCGAATCCGAGGCGGTAGACGACGTTGTCGAGCCTGGTCTCGAGCATCCGCAGCAGGTTCTCGCCGGTGATCCCGGAGCTCCGCGACGCCTTCTCGTAGTACGTGCGGAACTGCTTCTCGAGCAGGCCGTAGTAGCGGCGCGCCTTCTGCTTCTCGCGCAGCTGCTGGAGGTACTCCGACTGCTTGATCCGACCGCGCCCGTGCTCACCCGGCGGATAGCTGCGACGCTCGATCGCGCACTTCTCGGTCAGGCAGCGCTCGCCCTTCAGGAAGAGCTTCATGCCCTCACGGCGGCACTGCTTGCACTTGGGTGAACGGTCTCTCGCCATCAGACTCTCCGCCGCTTCTTCTGGCGCACGCCGTTGTGGGCCTGCGGCGTGACATCACGCACGCCCAGAATCTCCAGCCCCGCAGCCTGGAGCGAACGGATAGCAGTCTCGCGACCGGAGCCGGGGCCCTTGACGAAGACTTCGACCTTCTGGAGGCCGTGCTCCATGCCTTTGCGTGCCGCCGCGTCAGCGGTCACCTGCGCAGCGAACGGCGTCGACTTGCGGGAGCCCTTGAATCCGGCCGAACCGGCGGACTCCCACACGATCACGGCGCCGTCCTTGTCGGTGAGGGAAACGATCGTGTTGTTGAACGACGTCTTGATGTGCGCCTGGCCGATCGCGATGTTCTTCTTCACGCGGCGGCGCGTGCGGCCGCGACCTGCCGCCTTCCTCGGAGGCGCCATGCTACTTCGCCTTCTTTCCGCGGCCGACCGTCTTCTTCGGCCCCTTGCGCGTCCGCGCGTTGGTCTTGGTGCGCTGCCCGTTCACCGGCAGGCCGCGGCGGTGGCGAATCCCGCGGTAGGCACCGATCTCGGTCAGGCGCTTGATCGCCTGCTGCCGCTCGCGGCGAAGTTCGCCCTCGACCTGGTACTGCTCGTCGATATGGCGCTGGAGCTTGGTGACCTCCTCGTCGGTGAGGTCGCGGATCTTGGTATCCGGCGACAGCCCCAGCGCAGCGCAGATGTCGCGCGCGGTCGGCTGGCCGATGCCGTAGATGTACGTCAGCCCGATCTCGAGCCGCTTCTGGTTCGGCAGGTTCACTCCGGCGATGCGTGCCAACTGTTCTCCTAGTCCTTAGACCGGTCTAGTCCTTAAACCGGTTAGTCCTTAAACCGGTTGGTCCTTAAACCGGCACTACCCTTGCCGCTGCTTGTGCCGAGGGTTCGTGCAGATGACCATGGTCGTGCCGTGCCGCTTGATCACGCGGCACCGCTCACACATGGGCTTGACAGACGCTCTGACCTTCATCGGTACGAAACCGCCATCCTTCCTCAGTTCGACCGCGCCGCGGCGGACGAGTTCGAAAACATATAAAGCACGGCACAGCGGCGGCTGCGCCGTGGACGCTCATCGTAGCAAAACAGGTGTCGCCGTCAGGATTCGCGGGCCGGTCGCGGTGACCGCCACGGTGTGCTCGAAATGGGCCGAAAGCGACCCGTCGGCGGTCGAAATCGACCACTCGTCGTCGTGCACGACGATGTCCGGGCCGCCCGCGTTGATCATCGGCTCGATTGCGAAGGTCATCCCCTCCGCGAGCACAGGTCCGCGCCCGGGCTGCCCGTAGTTCGGGATCTGCGGGTCCTCGTGCATCGAACGCCCGACGCCGTGGCCGACGAGGCTCCGGACGACCGAGAATCCCGCTTGTTCAGTCACGTGCTGGACAGCATGGGAGATGTCCGACAGCCGGTTGCCGGGCCGGCACTGCTCGATCCCGGCGACGAGCGCGGCCTGGCCGGCCTCCAGCAGGCGCTCGGCCTCATCGGAGATCTCGCCGATCGGGAACGTGAAGGCGGAGTCCGCGACGAACCCGTCGAGGGTGACGCCGACGTCGACCGAAAGGATGTCGCCGTCCGCCAGCTCGTGCGGACCAGGGATGCCGTGGACGATCATCGAGTTCGGGGAGATGCAGGTCGCGGCGGGATAGCCGCGGTAGCCCTTGAACGTCGGGTAGCCGCCCTGGCCGTCGATGAACTCCTCGGCGAGCTCGTCCAGCTCGGCGGTCGTGACGCCGGCTCGGGCATGCTCGCCGACAAGCGCGAGCGTCTCGGCGACGATGCGACCCGCACGCCCCATGCGCTCCAGCTCGTCGGGTGACTTGCGGATGATCACGCCGCCACCTGGTCGAGCGCGGCACGGATCTCCGCAAAGACCTCGTCGATCGTCCGGTCGGCGTGGATGCCGACGACGTTGCCGTGGCTCGTGCGGTAGTACTCGACCAGCGGCGCGGTCTCGCGCTCGTAGATCTCGAGCCGCTGCCGGATCGCATCAGGCGTGTCGTCGGACCGGTTCTCGTCGGCAGCACGCTGCCGGATTCGGTCGAGCAGCACGTCCCGCGGCACCTGGAGCTCGAAGACGACGTCGAGCTCGCGGCCGAGCTCCTGGAGCAGCTCGTCGAGCGCCTCGGCCTGCGGCATGTTCCGCGGGAAGCCGTCGAGAACGAAACCCGGGATCGTGTCGCCACGGTCGAGCCGATCGCGGATCATCCGGATGATCAGATCGTCCTGGACGAGTTGACCGGCGTCGTAGATCGCCTTCACCTCGCGGCCGACCGGCGTGTCGAGCTCCTTCATCTCGCGGATCATGTCCCCGGTAGAGATGTGCGGTATGCCGTACGTCTTTGAGATCCGCTTCGCCTGGGTTCCCTTTCCCGAACCCTGTGGACCAAGCAGCAGCACGTTCATGCCTATTTCAAGAAGCCTTCGTAGGAGCGCATCATCATCTGCGACTCCATCTGGCGCATCGTGTCGAGCGCGACGCCGACGATGATCAACAGCGACGTACCGCCGAGGAAGGTACTCGTCGCCTGCGAGAAGTGGAAGAACTGGATCAGGAACGTCGGCAGCACGGCCACGACCGCCAGGTACAGCGATCCGGGCAGCGTCAGGCGGGAAAGCACGCGATCGAGGTACTGCGCAGTCGGCGGCCCCGGTCTGATGCCGGGGATGTAGCCGCCCTGCTTGCGCAGGTTGTCGGCCTGGTCGACCGGGTTGAACTGAACCGCGGTATAGAAGTACGTGAAGACGATGATCAGGATCGCCTCGATCGTCAGGTAGGGCCAATCGGACTGCGTGAAGTTGCGGTTGATCCAGGGCTGCGTCTGAGGGAAGAACTGGCCGATCGTCGGCGGGAAGGCCATCACCGCCGCAGCGAAGATGATCGGGATGACGCCGGCCATGTTCACGCGCAGCGGTAAGTAGGTCGAGCCTCCAGCGGTCATGCGTCGGCCGACCTGGCGCTTCGCGTACTGGATCGGGATCCGGCGCTGGCCCTCCTGCATGAAGACGACGGCAACGATCACCGCGAGGGCGAGGAGCGGGAAGAAGAGCTTCGTCGTCGGCCCGCCGTCGATCCAGGCGCGCACCGCGAGCGGAGCGCGGTCGATGATCGAGGCGAAGATGAGCAGCGAGATGCCGTTGCCGACCCCGCGCTTGGTGATCTGCTCGCCGAACCACATGAGCAGCGTCGTGCCGGCGGTCAGCGTGACCACGATCAGGACGAGCCGACCGGTGTTGGCGGTCAGGATGTGCTGCCGCCGGAAGAGGTACGAGTAGCCGACCGCCTGCGCAGCGGCCAGCCCGACCGTGAGATAGCGGGTGTACTGGTTGATCTTGGCGTAACCGGCCTCGCCTTCCTTCTGGAGCTGGGCGAGCGTCGGCACGACCACCGCGCCGAGCTGCATGATGATCGACGCCGTGATGTACGGCATGATCCCGAGCGCGAAGATCGAGAACCGGGACAGTGCGTTGCCGGAGAACAGGTTGAGCAGCCCGAGCACCGTCCCGCCCTGGTTGCCGAAGTAGGTCTTGATCTGGTCGGCGTCGACGCCCGGCGCCGGGATGAAGCTCCCGAGGCGGTACAGGGCGAGGACGAATGCGGTGAAGAGCAGGCGGCGGCGGAGCTCCGGCACCCGCCACGCGTTCGCGATCCAGGAGAGCAACTACTCGCCCTCTGCGGGCTCCTCGGCGGCCGGTTCCTCAGCAGCCTCGGCGGCGGGCGCTTCAGTATCGGCGGCCTCGGCCGTCGCCTCGGACGCCTGGGCGGGTGCGGCCTTCTTGTGGCGCCGTACCTTCTTCTTGTGTGGGGGCTTCAGCCAGGTGACGGTGCCGCCGGCGCCCTCGATCTTCTCGACCGCGCTCTTCGAGAACGCGTGCGCCGAGACGGAGAGCTTCACGGCGAGCTCGCCGTGGCCGAGGATCTTCACGTCGAGGCGGAGATTCCTGATCAGGCCCTTCTCCTTCAATAGCTCCGGGGTCACCTCGGTGCCGGCGTCGAACCGAGCGAGGTCGCGCACGTTGAGCGAGTGGTTGAACGTCCGGAACGGGCCGATCGGCATCGCGTCCTTCGAGGTCGAGCCGCGCTGCTTGCCCATGCGCATGTACGCAGGCATCTGGCCGCCTTCGAAGCCGGCACGCATCTTGTGCGAGCCGGAGCGCGCCTTCTGGCCTTTGATCCCGCGGCCGGAGTACCGGCCCTTGCCAGAGCCCAGGCCCCGGCCGACCCGCTTGCGCTCCTTGCGCGGCTGCGCGGGCTTCAGGTTGGAGAGGCTGAGATCGCCGGCCATCTACGTCACGTCCTCGACCTTGACCAGGTGCCGGACCTTTCTGAGCATACCGGCGAGCGCCGGGCTCTCCTCGTGCTCGGCGGTGCGACCGATCTTCCCCAGCCCGAGGGCGCGCAGCGTCCCGCGGTGGCGCTGCGTCTGGCCGATCGTGCTGCGCGTCTGCGTGATGCGCACCTTGCTCACTTGTCCTCACTCGGCTGCTCGGTCGCAGCCTCGTGTGTCGCCGGTTCCCGGGCGACCGAGGCATCTGCGACCGGTTCATCGGCCTGCTGGACGGCGGCGACCGGGAGGACCTGGCTGATCGTGAGCCCCCGCATCCGGGCAACGTCCTCGGGCCTGCGGAGGTTCTTCAGGCCGTTGACGGTCGCCTTGAGCATGTTGATCGGATTCGTAGTCCCCAGGCTCTTCGCCAGGATGTCGCGGATCCCCGCAAGCTCGAGGACGGCGCGGACGCCGCCACCGGCGATCACGCCGGTGCCCTCGCTCGCGGGTCGGAGGAGGACGCGGGCCGCGTCCGACTCGCCGATGATCTCGTGCGTGATCGTCGTTCCGTGCTTCGGAACGGTGAAGAGGTTCTTCTTCGCGTCGTCGACGGCCTTCGAGATCGCGAGCGGAACTTCGCGCGCCTTGCCGTAGCCGACGCCGACACGGTCGACCTCGTCACCGATCACTACCAGCGCCGTGAACGAGAACCGCCGGCCGCCCTTGACCACCTTGGCGACACGGTTGATCTCGACCACGCGCTCCTTGAGCTCGCGAGCCTCCTCGCGCGCGAACACCTCACGCTCCACGCTCGTCAAAACGTCAACCCTCCCTCGCGGGCGCCTTCGGCAAGCGCCTTCACACGTCCGTGGTAGAGGTAGCCGCCGCGGTCGAACACGCAGGCCTTGACATTTGCGGCCTTGGCGTTCGCAGCGAGCAGCTTGCCGACCTCCTTCGCTTGGTCGGTCTTGGAACCCTTGAAGTTCTTCAGCCCCTGCCAGCCGGCGGCGGCGACCGTCCTGCCGGACTGGTCGTCGATCAGCTGCGCGCTGATGCCGGCGTTCGACCGGAACACGGCCAGGCGTGGCCGCTCGGCGGTGCCGGCGATCTTCGCGCGAACGCGACGATGGCGCCGCAATCGCAGCTCGCGTGCTGTGAGTGTCGCCATTAGCCTCTCCTCCAGTTCATCGGCGAGCGAAGCGATGCGACACGCGAAGCCCGCGGAAAATGCGGAGCATTTCTCGCGGTGATCATGCGCGCTTCCCGACCTTCCGGCGGACGTACTCGCCCTGGTAGCGGATGCCCTTGCCCTTGTACGGCTCGGGCGGGCGGACTTTGCGAATCTCGGCGGCGATCTGGCCGACCTGCTGCTTGTCGATGCCCTTGACCACGATCTCGGTCTGGGTCGGCACCTCGTAGGTGATCCCGGCCGGCGCATCTTTGACGACCGGATGAGAGAAGCCGACGTTCAGCTCGAGCGCCGTCCCGCGCAGCGAGGCGCGGTAGCCGACGCCCTGGATCTCGAGGCGCTTCTCGAAGCCCTTGGTCACGCCCTCGACCATGTTCGCGACCAGACTTCGCGTCAGTCCGTGCAGCGCACGGTCCTCACCGCGATCGGTGGGCCGCGCGACGGTGATCGCGCCGTCAGTCTGCTCGACCTTCATGCGCTGGGGAATGTCCTGCGCGAGCTCGCCGAGCGGGCCGTTGACCATCACGCGCCCAGGGCTGATCGAGACCGAGACTCCGGCGGGCAGCTCAATTGGTGATCTTCCGATTCGGCTCATGGGTTTCTCACTGCTGGAAAGTCGTGAGACTTTTCAGCACCTTCACCAGACGAAACAGATGACCTCGCCGCCGATCCCGCGCTCCTGCGCGGTGCGGCTGGTCATCACGCCACTCGAGGTCGACAGGATAGCCGTCCCCATCCCGCCGAGGACGCGCGGCATGCGGTCCTTGCGCGCGTAGATGCGACGGCCGGGCTTGGAGATGCGCTTCAGGTTCGTGATCACGCGCTCGCGGCTGCGGCCGTACTTGAGCTCGACGACGAGCATGTCGAAGCTCTCGCCTTTCTCGACGCGGTAGTCGCGGATGTACCCCTCCTCCTTGAGGAGGCGGGCGATGTCCTGCTTCATCCGTGAAGTGGGCATCGTCGCCGTCTCCTGCAACGCCTTGTTCGCGTTGCGGATCCTGGTCAACATGTCGGCAATCGGATCGGTCAGCATGTTCTAGTCCTCCACCCGTGGAAAATGCGCAGCATTTTTCACGGCCTCACCAGGAGCTCTTCGTCATCCCGGGAATCACGCCCGCGTGGGCGAGCTCCCGCAGGCAGATGCGGCAGAGTCCGAACTTCTTGAAGACCGCGCGCGGGCGCCCGCACCGGTTGCAGCGCGAGTATGCGCGCACCTTGTAGCGCTGCGGACGAGCAGCCTTGGCGATCATCGACTTCTTGGCCATTACTCTCGGTCCCTTCTGTCGTCAGCGAACGGCAGCCCGAGGCCTCGCAGCAGCGCGCGGGCGCTCTCGTCGTCGGCCGCCGACGTTGTGATGGCGATGTCGAGGCCGCGTACGGCGGCGACGTCGTCGTAGTTGATCTCCGGAAAGATGATCTGCTCGCGGATCCCGAGCGAGTAGTTGCCGCGCCCGTCGAACGAGCCGGGGTCGAGCCCGCGGAAGTCGCGGATACGCGGGAGGGCAATCGAGACGAGCCGATCGAGGAATTCGTACATGCGTGCTCCGCGCAGCGTGATCCGCGCGCCGATCGGCATTCCCTCGCGGAGCTTGAACGCCGCGATCGACTTGCGGGCACGACGCATCTGGGCGCGCTGCCCGGCGATCGTCGACAGCTCGTCGATCGCCGCGTCGAGCGCCTTCGCCTCGGTCTTGGCGTCGCCGACGCCCATGTTCAGGGTCACCTTGGTCACGCGCGGCACCTGCATCACCGAGGAGAGGCCGAGCTCCTCCTTCAGATGTGCCCGGAGCTCCTTCTCGTACAGCTCCTTGAGGCGCGGCGTGTACGTGTCGGTGGCGGTCGCACTCACTTGTCGAGCTCCCCTCCGCAGCCGGCGCGCCGGCAGACGCGAATCTTCACCTTCTTGCCCTTGACCTCCCGGAAGACGTGGCCGACCCGGGTGGGCAGGTTGCAGGACGGGCAGACGACCATCACCTTCGACACCGGCAGCGGCGCCGGCTTGTCGATCACGCCGCCCGGCATCATCGTCGTCCCGCCCATGCGGTTGGCGTCGCGCATCGGGCGCGGCTTCGTGTGCCGCTTGACGACGTTCAGGTTCTCGACGATCACCCGCTGCTCGGACGGGCGCGCGTCGATCACGCGACCCTGCTTACCGCGGTCCTTGCCGGAGAGAATCTGAACCAGATCGCCTTTTCTGACTTTCATGGTGTTCATGCTTTCCTCCTAGCCGTTCGGCGTCAGCCGAACGGCTACAAGACCTCCGGGGCGAGGCTGACGATCTTCATGAAGTTCTTCTCGCGAAGCTCGCGCGCAACCGGCCCGAAGATTCGCGTCCCGCGCGGGTTCCGCTGGGCGTCGATGATCACGGCGGCGTTCTCGTCGAAGGCGATCTGGGTGCCGTCGTCGCGACCGAACGGCTTCTTCGTCCGGACGATCACCGCCTGGACGACCTCGCCCTTCTTCACCTGACCCTGCGGCGTCGCCGTCTTGACCGTGCCGACGATGATGTCGCCCACCCGCGCGTACCGGCGGTGCGACCCGCCCTTCACGCGGATGCAGAGCAGCTCGCGGGCACCGGTGTTGTCGGCCACGCGGACTCGTGTCTCCTGCTGGATCACTTCGCGACCTCGATGATCTCCGCCAGCCGCCAGCGCTTCGTCTTCGAGAGCGGGCGGGTCTCGACTATGCGGACGACGTCGCCGGCCTTCGCCTGGTTCTGCTCGTCGTGGGCGTGGAACTTCTTCGATCGGCGGATCACCTTCTTGTACTTCGGGTGTGCCTTGATCGAGTCCACGCGGACGACGATCGTCTTGTCCATCGCAGCCGAGACGACGACGCCGCGCCGCTGCTGATCGCGGCCGCGCTCGCCCTCGGGCTTGGGCAGACGTGTGGTCGGCTTCCGCTTGGCCGGCCGCTCGCGCTTCGGCTTCGCATGCGTATGCCGCTGAGAACGCGGGAGCCGCTTCTTCTTGGGCTTGGGCCCCCGCATGCTGGCCGGAGCCGCAGCCTCGGCCTCCGGAGTCTCGGCAGGCGTGGCCTCGGCGCCGACGTCCGCTTCAGGCTCGGCCTCGGCAACGGTCTCCTCGGCAGCGGGCTCCGCCGCAGGTGCCACCTCGGCCGCAGGCTCCTCCGCAACAGGCTCCTCCGCAACAGGCTCCTCGGACGGAGCCTCCTCGGCGACCGGCTCGGGCGTCGGCTCGGGCTCGGCCTCGACCTGATCGGCCTCCGCTTCGACCTCTTCGCTCACCACCGTGGCTTCTTGCGCCTCGGCGGCAGTCTCCTCGGCCTTCTTGCGGGTCCGCTTCGGCTTCGCCTCGGCAGCCTCGGGCGCGGCCGCTTCCGGCTCCGCCTTCTTGCGGGCGCGCTTCGGCTTTTCCTCGGCGGGAGTCTCAGCCGTCTCTTCGGTGGTCTCGTTCTTCTTGTCGTCAGCCACTCGTTACTTCCTCACGCTCGTTGCGGATGGTCAGGATGCGGGCGATCTCGCGCTTCGCCAGCCGAAGGCGCGCCGAGTTCTCCAGCGCGCCCGTCGCGGACTGGAAGCGCAGGTTGAACAGCTCCTGGCGCGTCTCCTCCAGATGCCGCGCGAGCTCGGCGTCGGTCATGTCGCGTAGTTGGCGTGCTCTCACTGCGTCACCGTCCCTGACCCAAGAGCCGCCCAATCGAGGGCTTTGCCCCTGCGGGTCAAAGCCTTGACGGATACGGCCCGCGTCGCGGGCCCAGCTGCTCTGTTACTCAAAGAGATCAGCCTCCCGCTTGACCACCTTGGTCTTCACCGACAGCTTCGTCCCTGCGAGCCGGAGCGCCTCCTTGGCCAGCGGCTCGGGCACACCGGCGAGCTCGAACATGACGCGGCCGGGCTTGACGACCGCGACCCAGTGCTCCGGCGAACCCTTCCCCGAGCCCATCCGCGTCTCGGCGGGCTTCTGGGTGACCGGCTTATCCGGGAAGATGTTGATCCAGACCTTGCCGCCGCGCTTGATCTTCCGCGTCATTGCGATTCGGGCGGCCTCGATCTGGCGATTCGTCAGCCAGCCGGCTTCCAGGGACTTCAGCCCGTAGTCGCCGAAGGCGACGGCGGTCTGCCCCTTCGAAGCGCCGGCCCGGCGGCCGCGCTGCTGCTTGCGGTACTTGGTCTTCTTCGGCAGCAGCATCAGTCGGTCTTCTCCTGCGACGGGTCACCCGACTGGTCGAGCTTCGTCGGGTCTTCGTGCATCGTCTTCGGGGTGGTCGTGTCGGGCGCATCGACTACCGGCGCGTCCACGGTCTCGACCTGTGGCTCGATCACCGGCTGCTCGCGACCCTCGGCCGAGGTGCCGGCCTCGTCGGTGCGCGGCTGCTCCACACGACCCTCGCGCGGCGCTCCGCCGCGCCGTCCGCCACGCCCGCCGCGACCCCCTCCGGGTCCGCCCGGGCCGCCGCCGGGACCACGCCGCCTC
>JBKPPY010000124.1:0-6747 GCA_046733845.1 Actinomycetota bacterium
GGCAGCCGACCGGAATCTGGCCGTCGACGGCGTCGCTCGCCGTCACCTTGTATCTGACGCGGACACGTTTCGCGCCCCTCGGAGCCCGGACGGTCTTCGCAACCGCACCGGCAAACGTCGGCGGCGCGATGTCGAACTCCAACCCGGGAACAGTCAGTGTTCCGGTCCACCGCTCCACCCCTCGTCCCCCAGTGAGGGAGCGCTCGACCGTGCCGCCCCCGGATGCCGCTTGATAGGCCCCCGTGCCGCCCGTGATCGTGAAGTCCTGCGGCTCGTTTCGCACCGGCTCCTGCTCGACGCACCGGACTCCGTCCGCGAGGGCGAAGTCGATCTCGCCCTTCCCCGCAACGACAAACCGACCAGTGGTCGCAAGTGGCTTCACGAGTGACGACGGACAGTTCCCCACCCCGAAGAACCAGGTGTACGTCGCGGAGACGCTTCCGAGCCCCGAGACAGACCCCGTGCCCGTACGTGGGTGGCAGTCGGCGCCCGGCGGTGCCTGCGGAGGGCACACCCCGCCTGGCGAGAGAGTTCCGAGGCTCGCGCGAAGGTCGAGGGTCCCGGTTGCGAACGGCGTCGACGATGTCGCAGTAACCAGGAAGGCACCCACAACCCCCAACACCACGACCACGCGCCTGCCCCTCGCCATGTTGGCCGCAACCTAAAGCTTCCCTCGGCGTCGTTCAACAACCCCACCCGCACCCTTCCGAGAGTGGGTATCGAGGCCAATCGAGACTAGATCGTCTTGAACTGCTCGAACGGCTGACGGCAGCTCGTGCAGTAGCGGATCGACCGGCACGGTGTCGGGCCGAAGATGTTCTCGAGCGTCGTCTCCGTCGAGCCGCAGTACGGGCAGCGGAACACCGAGCTCCTGAGCTGGGCGAGCTTCGGCGCTCCCGCCTCGCGCGGTGCTGGTGGTGCGAAGCCGGCGGCGCGCAGCTTCTCACGCCCGGTCGGCGTGATCCGGTCGGTTGACCACGAGTCGTCCGTTACCACCTCGACGTCCGCTTCGCCGCCGAGCTCCTCGATCTTCTCCGCCATCTGGGCGCGCATCACTTCGAGCGCGGGGCAGCCGAGGAATGTCGGGGTGAACTCGACGTGGACGCGCTTGCCTTCGACCTCGACGCGGCGGATCACGCCGAGGTCGACCAGCGAGATGACTGGGATCTCCGGGTCATCCACCTCCGCCAGCGCCGCCCAGACCCGTTCGGCGGTTACCACGTCGCCCCTGGAACGGACCGGCGCACCCCGGTCATCTCCTCCCATAGCTCCGCCCAGCCTTCGGCGTGCCGACCGCGCTCGACCGGCTCGGCCTCGGGGAGATCGAAGCGTGCCGTCAGCGCCGGGCGCAGCTCCGGCTCGACCACTCCGAGCGCGTACGGCCACAGTTCGGCGAGCGCATCGCGGAACCGCGGTTCCTCTCGAAGCCGCTCCTGCCAGAGCTCCGCGTGCATGCGGTGGTAGGCCTCCTCGCGATCGATCTTCGCGGCGAGGCCCGCGACCGCGGCGTCGGACGACGCCTTCAACGATTCCAGCCGCAGCTCGTCCGCCGCCTCGTACAACACCCGTCGGGCGATGGTCCGCGCCCAGTCCGGGACGAAGCGGAGCTCGACCATTTGCGAGGTGCGGTACTCGTCCGGTGCCCGGTCGAACGCCAGCGCGTCCGCGTCGTCCGCCAGCAGCTGGTAGATCGCCCGCGCGTGCCCGATCTCGTTCTGCGCGATCGAGGAGAACGCGACGTCCTCCTCGAGCACCGGGGCGATCCCGGTCCACTCGGAGTCGCGCCAGCCGAGGACGAGCTCGTCGTCAGCGATCGCGAGGAGCTGTGCCCGCACGTCGGAGTCCTGTCGGGACTCCGACCAATAAACAGAGCCACTCAAGTGGACGGGACGCCTCCAGAGGAGGCGGCCCGTTCACGCGCCTCCTTCAATTTCGCCTTCAGCGAGTAGCCGTCCACACGGTGGTAGTTGCGGTTCAGCTCGTCGACGAAGTCGTCGACCTCGAGGATCGACTCGCGCGGGACGAGCCACAGCGCCGCCGACTCGCCGCGGCGGCCGTACTGCTCGTGCGCGTACGCGCGGGCGAACGACTCGTCGGGCGCAGCCACCGAGCCGGCATGCTCGAACGCAACGCCCTTCCGCTCCTGCCGGAAGACCTCGTAGACGTTCACGTCAGGCCGCTTCGGCGAGCATCACGCGGCGGACCCACTCGGTCTCCTCGCGCGAGATGCGCCGGAACTCGAGCCGCTCGGCGGTTCGAGGGCCATGCCCCGTGACCACCGACCGCAGCTCGTCCCAGTCGGGCTCGCTGTACTCCCACATCCCGTCCTCGCGCTTGCGTAGCTTCGGGTCGGGCACGGTCAGGCCGAGCTCCCAGATCTGCGGCACATAGCCGTCGAGGAACTGCTGGCGCGCCTCCTCGTTGCCCTGCGTCTTGATCCGCCACTGGACGACCGGATCGTCCTCCGCGGGGATCGGGTTCCCATGGAACTGCATCAGCGGCGGCCACCAGCGGGTCACCGCCTCCTGGACGAGCTCGCGCTGCTCGTCAGTGCCGTTCATCATCGTCAGGACGACGTCGCGGCCGTGGAGGATGTGGAACGACTCCTCCCAGCAGATCTTCTTCATGATCCGCGCGTACGGCGCGTACGAGCACTTGAGCAGCGCCTTCTGGGAGATGATCGCGGCGGCGTCGACGAGCCACGCAATGACGCCGACATCACCCCACGTCTTCGTCGGGTAGTGGAAGACGTTGTGGAATTTCGACTTTCCGGAGATCAGATCGGCGAGGCATTGCGCGCGCGGCTTGCCCAGGTCCTCGACCACGCGGTAGATCAGCTGCGAATGGCCGACTTCGTCCTGGACCTTCGCGGTCAGGGCGAGCTTGCGTTGCAGCGTCGGCGCACTGAGGATCCACTCGCGCTCGGGCAGGACGCCCATCAGCTCCGAGTTGCCGTGCATCTCGATGAACTTGATCAGCTTCGTCCGGTACTCGTCCGGCATCCAGTCGTCGGTCTCGACCTGGCCCCCTGACTGCACGTACTCGAGGAACCGCTCCTCTGCTGGCTGAAGGACTACTGTCATCGACCCTCCTACCGAACGATCGTTAGTCTCCCGACCGTAGCATGTCCGCCCGCCGCTCGGAGCTGACCCGCCAGGCCGCCCGGCTCTTCGCGCAGAAGGGCTACCACGGCACGTCGGTCGGCGACATCGCCGAGGCGCTGGGAGTGCAGAAGGGCTCGCTGTACTCGCACATCGCCTCGAAGGAGGACCTCCTGTACGAGACGCTTGCCGAAGGGGCGGCGGCGTTCCACGCATCACTCGACGCGATCCCGGACGACGCGACGCCGGTAGAGAAGATCCGGCTGGCCCTTCGAGGCCATCTGCGCGTCGTCGCTGAGCAGCTCGACGTGGCCACGGTCTTCGTGCAGGAGTGGCGATATCTCCAGGGCGTGCGCCGCGAGGAGTTTGTCGCCGAACGGCGCCGGTACGAGGAACGAATCCGCGAGCTCCTGCGTGAGGGCCGCGACCTCGGCGATCTGCGCGCAGACCTGGACGACGCCGCGGCCGCGTTGCTTCTCCTGTCGGCGGCCAACTGGGCTTACACCTGGCTCCAGCCGGGTCGCGACACCGACGAGCTCGCGGACCGGTTCCTGGCGCTGCTCGTCGACGGAATGCGGGGATACTCGACGCCTGTGTAGAGGTTTGACACCACTCTCGGTGGGGTAAGATCGCCGATCAGCCACCACGCATGGTGGTTGCAGACGACCTCGAGAGGGAGGATCCGATGAGATTCAAACGCTTTGCCCCGGCGCTGGCGATCGTGGCGCTGGCGGTAGCGGCCGTCTTTCTGGCCACTGCGCGCGGCGCGGCTGCAGCCGGCAGCCCGGTCGCATACGGCTTCGACGCCGCCGCGCCGGTGGCATCGGCGACCGCGCCGCTTCGCGTCGTCCTCGTCGGCTTCAAGAAGGGCGACGTCGACGAGCAGAAGATCCTTGAGCAGATCCCGGCGACGCAGCGGCCCGGCGTGCTGATCCCGTACGCGGCGGACGAAGGCGACTCGTCGGACCAGTGCGGCGTCGAACTGGGCGGCAATACGCTCCTCAACCACGGCCGCTGCTACTACGAGGGCGGCAAGCCCTATCTGGTGCCGATCGAGTACCGGTGGCAGTCGTCGATCGTCTACGCGCCGTCCGCATTCGCGACCGCGCTGTTCCAGAACATGATGGCCAACAGCCACACCGGCGACTTCACCGGCACGACCTACCGCCCCTACCTGGAGGCGTACAACACGACTCGCGGCGTCTATCGGGGGGTCGGGAACCAGGTCTTCGCCGGCAACACGGTCCGCTTCTTCGACGCCGAGAAGATGGAGACCTGGCTCGCGCAGAACTCGATGAAGTACCTGGGCTTCGACCTCGGCCCGAAGGGCGGAACCACGCTCGGCCCCGGGCAGAAGCCGGGCTACACGATTTTCATCCTGAACACGTGGGACTCGCCGGAGGCGCAGGCGATCCTCGCGCCGCAGCACGAGTACCACACGCTGTACATCGACCGCACCGATCCGGACACGCACGATTTCGCCGGCATCGACTGGGCGCGGGTGTGGGGCGGCAACTACCGCGAGGTCTTCCTCGACCTCGGCGCGGCGCCGAACCCATACGAGTCGCAGACGTGGGGGAACCGGCGGCGCGACCCGGCCGGCTCCGACGCGTTCGACCCGCCGCTCTGGGAGTACGAGAACGGCGCACCGCGGGTGAGCGGGACCGGCGACCTGAACGATCCGTACTCCCCGGCTCCGACGTTCACGTGGGACAAGAGCTGGCTGAACTACAACCTCGGCCGCTTCGTGGTCGACGCAGCCTCGTACCGCTTCTTCCACTCCTACCTCTACGAGCCGCGCCCGAGCGTCGGCCGCTACTTCCTGTCGAGCAACATCTGGCACGACAGCTACGCCGACGAGCCGTTCCTGTCCGACCTCCAGCGGCTCTACGACCAGACCGCGGTGTTGAACGGGCTGCGCACGCTCGTGCCCTACTTCAGCTTCACCGGCGACACGCAGTACGAGTACCTCCAGACGCTCGACGCCGACCAGGCGATGCTCCAGCAGGCGAAGCAGAACGGAGGCGACCCGGTCGCAACCGTCGCCGACAACCCGGTGGGGAGCGTCCCATTCACCGCGATGAACACCCAGACGGCGATGGACTATCTCGACGCGGACAAGGCGCGGTTCGAGCGCGGCGGGACGTGCTACACGACGATTCCCGACCTCGAGGTCGTCGTCGAGAAGCACTACGCCTGGGCGCTGCCGGTGATCGTCGGCGGGATCGCGACAAACAACAGCGGCGTCCCGTGGGGCTTCCTCGCCTCGGTGAACGACGTCTTCAAGTCGTCACAGGCGGACCAGGATCAAGGCCCGGTGCACGCGGCGCACATGGACGCCGACCTGCTCGGAGGTGGTTTCACGTACACGTCGATCCATGAGCTCTCGCACTTCCTCGGGCTCGCCCACCCCCACGACACGATCGGCGAGTCGAGGGTGGACACCAACGGGGACGGCACGCCCGACGCGACGGAGTACTGGGACGGCTTCCTCTGGACGTTCGACTCGACCGCGGCGCCGACCACGTACGCGTTCGACCAGATGCGCTACGCCGTTCTCGACCAGGAGAACATCGCCCGCGGGCACCTCGCCTACTACCTGAAGTGGACGCGCGAGGCTCTGAAGGAGTCCGGCGACGCCTTCGCCGCGAAGGGAATTACGACGACCGACAAGCTACCCGGCTCGGCCAGGACGAACCGCCAGACGGCGATCGACTCGATGGCGTCGGCCCAGAAGCTGTTCGCCGGTTTCGACTTCGTCAACGCCACGTTCGCTGCGCAGAAAGCGTGGCGCTCGGCGGCGGCATACCGCGACACCGCGCTCGGCCTTCCGCCCGGCACGTCGGAGGTTCAGCACGGCACGAACGTCAGCGGCGCTGCGGCCTGTCCCAGCGCGAAGCTGCACTAGAGAACCCTCGAGGGAAGAACGGGGCGGGCTTGCGGTCCCGCCCCGTTCGTTCGTGGCATGCTCGCCGACAGTGCAGGTCTCCCTGATCGTCAATCCTTTCGCCAGCCGGGTGACGGAGGAACGCGTGCGCGCGCTCGAGGGTCGCCTCGGCGTCGTCGAGACGCTGCTGACCGAGCGCCGCGGTCACGCAACCGAGCTCGCGGCAGCAGCGACAGGCGATGCCGTCTTCGTGTTCGGGGGAGATGGCGTGGTCAACGAGGTTCTGAACGGCCTGCCGCCGGGGAAACCGCTCGGGCTCGTCCCGGGCGGATATACGAACGTGCTCGCCCGGGCACTCGCGGTGCCGTCCGATCCGGCAAAAGCCCTCCGCCGCCGGCGCATCTCGGTCGGCCGGGCGAATGGAAGGCGGTTTGCCTTCTCCGCGGGGATCGGCGTCGATTCCGAGGCGGTTCGCGAGCTGGAGACCCGGCGGCGGGTGGACGGCCGGCGCCGCGGCGACCTCGCCTACGCCCGCGTCATCGCCGGTCGGCTGGCAAAGGGGTACGAGCCACGGCTCGAGATCGAAGGCCTCGGCCGGGCGGCACAGCTCTTCGTCTCGAACGACGCCGTGTTCACCTATGCAGGCCCCAGGCCCTTCCGGTTCTCGCCGGAGGCTCGATTCGAGCTCGGGCTCGACGTAGTCGCGCCGGAGCGGGCGGGGATGCTCTCTGCACTGCGGTACGCCAGCCGCCTCTTCAC
>JBKPPY010000125.1:0-9556 GCA_046733845.1 Actinomycetota bacterium
CGGCGTGAGGGAGCCGCTGAACGAGCACGACATTGCGGCCAAGCTGAGCATGAAGCCCTTCTACACGCGCGTGTATCGGCCCGTCTCCGACACAGCGCACTATTCGATAGGCGCCGCTCTCGACGGCTTAGGTGACCTGACGCACGAGCAGGGCATCGGCCCGGTGTCGCTCGAACGGCCCGACAAGGAAGAGGCTGATCAGGTCCTCATCCTGGCCCTGATCGTCTACGGCCCACATCGACGCCTGCGGCTCTCTCCTCGACCGCGATCTTCTTCTGTTCGATGAAGTAGGCAAGGGTGGCGCTGCGCTGCCGCCGTAAACGCAATCCTCGAAGCGCTGTTCCGTCCGCGCGAGTCGCTGTTCTACAGCGCGCATGTCGACGCCGTCGAGTGGATCGCTGAGCAAACACTCCTCGTGCGTGGAGACGTCCGCCATGCGGTCGAGTACGCAGGCACCGCTAACTCGCGGATCTGGTGGGTGGACGAGTTTCGTGACGGTCTCCTCTGGCGGGTAACAGCGTTCAGGAACGAGTCGGAGGCCCCGCCGAAGGATCGCTGCGAGCGGTTAGGCTGGCCCGGCCGTCCGGCCCCACCGGGAGGGCTGTTGACGGCGCAGGGGCACGCGAGGCCGATTTTCAAACGGGCCGACGAAATGCAAGACCCGGGCCTATCGCATCACTTTCTGCCGGTCGCACGCGACCTGTTCGCGCGGACAGATTGACCTTCGGGTACCGCACGGTCGTTGACAGGGCGAGTTGACAGACGAGATGATCTTCCCTGGTCGCGGGAAGCGCTTTATCTTCGATGTGAAGAGGGGCGGCGTGCTGCGGAAGAAGGGGTGGCTCGTGATCGCGTGCTCGGCGGCGCTGAGCCTGCTCGCGACCGGTTTGGCCCAGCCGGCACCAGGCCCGAGAACGCTTCGGTTTCTCGAGGTGTCGTGGCCCGACAGCAAGAGCACGGTCGTCGACCACAACCAGAACAACCGGCCTGATTTCGGCGATGCATTCATCAGCGGTTCCGACCTGTACTCGTGGGCAGGCGGCAAGCGAGGCGCACACGTCGGCGTCATCCGTTTGACATGCACGCTAGTTGCAGCGAATGCCGGCCAGTGTCAGGGCACTTTCTCCTTGCCTCGGGGCACCCTCGAGACGGCGGGATACATGTACTTCGGCAACGCGACACGCGTGCCGATCATCGGGGGAACCGGTATCTACTTCGCTGCCCAAGGGACCTACACCTCAACCACTATCGGCGGCCCCGACTCACGGAAGTCTGCTGCCACGATCCGACTTCTGCCCTAGAGCCCGAATCAATTCAGAAACAGCGACGGTCGAGCGGGTGGGAACCTGGCGGCGCCAGGACTGTTCCGATCAACCGCCTCCGGCCTTACCATCGGCTGCGTGGCAAACCCCGAGGAGACTCTCCGCGAACAGTTAAATGGTCTGCTCGTTTGGGTGCGGAAGATGGATCGCCCGCTCCCCGAGGCGATCGCCCGAGTGGTTCTGGATGCTCGCGCCTGAGGTGTCAGGCCGAAGCTGTCGACGATCAATCTCGACCAGCTGCAACGTGGCGAGAGGTCGACCGTTTATGGCTGGGCGGAGAGGATCTTGACGCAGCTCGCACGCGCGGAACGCGAGAAGCCGGAGATCGTGCCCGAGCTTGAAGAGGAGATCGCCAAACTCGATCCCCTTCACACCGTCTAGTGCGTGCCAATTGCGTGCCAGTGCCCACCCGGCTGGAGCGGATTCCAGCGATTTCGAGCGGGTGCGTTTTCGTATGGTTGACGGCAACACCTCTATCCATGCGGCCCTGAGTAAGCCTGGGGGATTAGAGGTCCCGAGTTCAAATCTCGGCGCCCCGATCGGATAAAGCCCTGCTAGGCAGGGCTTTACTGTTGAGGAGTTGTGAGGGCCGCTCGCGCGGATCCCCGGCCCCGCCTAGATGTCCGGCGACCCAGGCACGCTAGTCCAGATGAACGGAACTGAACGCCCGCGCATCCTCTCGCTCGATCTGCTGGAGTCGTATGCACGCGAGCGCGATATCGACGTGCGGCTCGAACGACGCCATGAGCTGGGTCGGTGGAGCTGTACGCTCGTGGCCAGGGGACAAGGCGCGCCAGTGGTCGCCACCGGCACGTCCGCCCGGGAGGCGATTCGGCGAGCGCTCGAAGCCGCCGGGGTCGACCTCCCTGACGGCTGAGGTCGCACCGAGCCGTCTCCGTTCAGCCCGGGACGCCGACCTCTTCCTGAACCAACAGGTGGGAACGCGCGTGCTACTGGCGGGCGACCTCGCGGGCGGACTTCGACCTGCTGACCCTACGAGAGCCAACCCCGCCGCGCGAGGGGTGGCCGTGTGGGCCGTCGCGTCGAACCCGCTTGCGCCACGGACGCCACGGGCCGTCACTGGGCTCAACCGTCTGCCGAACCGCCCACAGCACCACGAACGCCAACCAGACGAACGCGACCGGGAAGAGAACCACTCCCGCAGGGTAGCCCCGATCCTGGGGGGAAGGTAGAGCCCGGTCCGAGTGGACGTCCGGCTATCGACGTCTAGTTGCCTGGCCCGGCAAGGGCCCTGACCTGTCTCGCTGAGATCATTTGGGTGCCGGCACGGTGACGGTGACGGTTCCGGCCGGGACGGTCACGGTTTCGATTTGCGTCTCCGTGACAGTCTGGGTGGCGGTGCGCGTCGTGGTTTCGACCCGCGTCTCCGTCCTAGTGAGCGTGTTCGTCATTGTCGTGGTCATTGTGCCGGCCGGTTGTGTGACGTTCTGAACGCTCGTCACCGTCCGCGTCAGCGCCGCAGTTTCGGTTCGCGTCATCGGCCGGGTGCTCCCAACTATTTGGGGTGTGAATTGCCGAATCGTCACCGCGCGAGGGTCCCCGTCTGCGGACACGACGCGGGTGACGTACTTGGGTTCAGTCTTGTAGAACGTCTTGGGTTCAGTCTTGTAGAACGTCTCCCGCCGCTGTCCCGTCTCGACTCTCTTCAGCGCGACCGGCACCAGCTTCCGGAGGATCCGACCCTTCTCGCGTACCGTAACCAGCCTTTCGACCGTGGTCTGAAGCATGAGCCTCTTGTTGTCCCCGCCAGCAGACGTCACTCGGTCAGCAGCACCCAGACCGCCAACGAGCAACCCGCACAGCAGAACCCCGACCGTCGCCACCTTCGCGCCGAACGGCACCCGCTGCCGCCACACCCAGAACCAGTATCGGGGCTCCCGCCAATGGCTCCTCACAACTCCTGGCTGTGCCCGAACTCTTCCCGGTGAAACACCGAGGAGCGTTGTCGTCGAACCCTTGACGTTCAGGCGAAACGCCGGACAGTGAGAAGTGCGGGGCGGGAGAGGTCGAGCGCTCGAGAGGTGCGCTGATGGGCGTATGAATCCGACTTCCGCCCCGCCGATCGACAAACGACGTCAAGTCGCTCCATTGACAGCTCCCCCGGCAGGAGCGTGCTCATCAGTCGTGGTCAGTGAGTTCCTTCGCCTTCCTTGCTGCTTTGTCCACGCTTCTCTTTGCCTTTCCCGCCGCCTTGTCGACGGTCCCTTCGCGCTTCAGTTTGTCGTCGTCCGTCAGTTCGCCTGCGGCTCGCTTGGCGCGCCCTTTTGCTTCGTCCATGTTCGTTGACATGCCTGCCTCCTTCGTTGATTTCGAGATCGGCTTGTCCCCGATCTGCCTCGTGCGAAACGACTCGCTGCGCGTCTGGTTGAGACGCGGCCCGGCCCGGTGCGCGGTATCAGTGCATCCCCAGGCGTCGGCGCATCGTGACCGTCGTGCCGTCGAGGAGGCGCTCGACGTGAACCGCGTCCATCAGCCGTTCGATGATCGGGAGCCCCATTCCGCCTCCGTTCTTGCGTGTCTGCCCGTTCGCCCAGGTTCCGTAGTCGCGGATCGAGATCGACACGGCGTGGTCGGTGATCGATCCCCGGATCTCCACAACGGGACGTGTCGGCTTCTGCGCATGCTCGACTGCGTTCGAGAACGCCTCCGTACTTGCGAGTAAGACCTCGAAAATCTCCACCTTGTTCGCCCCAGCTTCCGCCAGCCACATGCGAATCCGGCGGCGTAGCAGGCTGGCGTACTCAGGCAGCGCTTGGACTCTCAGGTAGAGGGACGCCGGCGTTTTCCTATGGCTGGTTACGCGTCCCACCCCCTCTCATGAGTCGATGATGGTCTCCTCATCTGTAGTTGCCGCCCAACCAGTGTCGAAACGGATGCGGTGACGCCTCTTGAAATGGAGAGCCTGGTGGTACCCTCCAAGCAAGCGAGCCGCCAGCCTTCCTCGCCTAGACCCGTCTACGCCAGTACACGATTCACCCCGATTAACCGGGTTCGGGAGGCGTCTCGGACACGCCCTCTCGGGGAGCGTCAACGACCGGCTCGACGATCAGCGTCAGCCCGTCGCGGTCGACGACTCTCACGGTGTCGCCATGGTCAACACCGCCGGGGCACCGAGCAGCCCAGATCTCACCTCCAATCCGCACCTGGCCCTTGGGACGGCAGGGAGAGACGACTGTCGCGGTCTGCCCGATCAGGTTCTGGGCGCCCACCTTCTTCGGCTGGTCTCGGACTCTGCGGTGCCAGAACGACAGCTCCCCGAGGAAGAGCACGAAGGCACAGGTGCCGCCCACGACGTTCCACGGGTAGGGGAGCAACAACAGCAGCACGACCCCGACGATGAGGAACACGCCGCGTAGCCTAAGGAACCGTCGGCTCGTGAGCCGGAATCTCTTCGCTTAGGCTGACGAAGCTCATGGACGCGGACTCCGACCAGCCAGGCAACGCCTGGCGGCGCATTCTCGTCAACTCCGCCCGCCTCGGCGTTGCAGCCGCCGTCATCGGCTTCATCGGCGGGTGGTACGCAGACCGCTGGATCGGCGCCGTTGTTGGAGCGGCGTTGATGGCCCTCCTATTTGCGCCTTGTGTCGTCCTGTTGGGATACGGCCTGTCCCGCTGGCGAGGCCCGACCGACTGAGACCTCCGGTCGGTCAGGCTGCCTGAGTCTCGAGCCGCCGGATCTGCGAGCCGAGCGTGCTCAGCATCCTCAGCGAGATCGAGGGGTCGTGCTCCACGGCTCGAAGGAACGACCTCCGCGTCAGCCTCATCACGTGCAGCTCGTCCGTCGCGACGACTGTCGCGGACCTGGCAACGCCGTCGAGGAGACCCAGCTCTCCGAAGTAGTCGCCGGTGCGGAGCATCCGGGCGGCGGGTTTCCCCTGCGCCATCGCGGAACCGCTGAGGATGACGTAGAGAGCGTCACCGGGGTCTCCCTTCGCGATGACGATGTCGCCTCGGCTGTACTCCGCGAACGTCGCCTGCCGCGCGAGCTTGCGTAGGCGACGCTTGTCGAGCCCGGAGAACAAGGGGAACGTGGCCAGAACCTCCGCCCAGTCGGCTGGGGCGGCGTGATCCCAGTAGCCCATCAATCCGAAGGGCTGCATTGGCATGTGTGGCTCCATGGTCAGGAGTCTGATGCGCGCGACGACAGACGGGAATCGTGCCAGCCTGTCTCCTGAGGTACGGCCAGCCGCACCTTCGTCGCGCTACTGCCGCGTCATCGCGATCCTGAGGCGGTCCTCGGGTGAGATCAGATGGTCGAGATCCTCGGCCGACTCGGCGATGTCGATCTGCACCCAGTTGATCGTGCCCGTGAAACGGCTCCCCTCGGACGTGTAGTCGTCGCTGACCGGCGAGGCGGTGTCGGAGCCGACGTCGCAGGTCTCGTCGGCGGAGTACGCCATCGGAACGGTTGCCTCGACGCGCCCCTCGCCGGTCTTCTGGCCGTCGACGTATAGCGAGGCCGTGCCGCCCTTGCCAAGCCCGCCGCCGTCGTAGGTGAACTCCATCCGGATCTGGTGTGTTCCGGCCGGGATCTCCGTGTCAGCCTCGACGTGGAACAGCTGGAGCCCGAAGAGGTTGTGACAGTACTTCGGGCGCCGGTCCTTGACGTACAGGCTCCAGCCCGCATAGGCGCCGCCCTGCGCCACGATGACGCCTTCGGCGCCACCCTCCGGGATCTCGACCTCGGCCGTGACGGAGTGCGACTTGTTCTTGACGTTGACCACCGAGTTCTCGCTCAGCCGGCCCATGCCGGCGAAGAGGAGCTGCGAGTTGCCCTTCCTCGAGCTTCTCGGGCATCTCGGCCGCCAGGTCGTGTGCCTGGCTCCAGTCGGTGTTCGTGTCGTAGAGCTCCCACGTGTCATCTGCGAACGGAGGCAGGTCCGCCATCACCCACGGGGTCGAGTGTCGCGTGACTCCGGTCCAGCCCCGGTCGTAGATGCCGCGGTTGCAGAACATCTCGAAGTACTGTCGCTCGCGGCGCTCAGCCGCATCCGGGTCGTCGAAGGCGTAGCGCATGCTTACACCCTCGATCGGCCTCTGCTCAACCCCGTGGACGATCCTCGGCTCGGGCAGGCCCGCTGCCTCCAGCACCGTCGGCGCGACGTCGATCACGTGGTGGAACTGGCTGCGGATCTCGCCCTTCGCCTTCATGCCGTTCGGCCAGTGCACGATCGTGCCGTTGCGCGTCCCGCCCCAGTGCGAGGCGACCTGCTTCGTCCACTGGTAGGGCGTGTCCATGGCGTGCGCCCACCCGACTGCGTAGTGGTTGTACGCCGCCGGTGTGCCGAAGTCGTCGATCCTCGAGACCATGAACTCCGTCGTCTCGAGGCCTGCGGCGCCGTTGAGGACGACCAGTTCGTTGAAGCAGCCGGTGGGCGTCCCTTCGGCGCTCGCCCCGTTGTCGCCGATCACGTAGTAGACGAGGGTGTCGTCGAGGATCTCGAGATCCTCGAGGGCGGCAATCAACCGCCCGATGTGGTGGTCGGTGTGCTCGAGGAAGCCGGCGTACACCTCCATCTGGCGGGCGAGCACCGGCTTGAGGTCGTCCGGGATGTCGTCCCACGCGGGGATCTCCTCCGGCCGAGCCGTGAGCTCCGCATCGGGCGGAACGACGCCGAGTTCCTTCTGCCGCGCAAGCGTCTCGTCCCGCAGCGTGTCCCACCCCTGGTCGAATGCGCCCTTGTACTTCGCCGACCACTCCTCGGGCACGTGATGCGGCGCGTGCGTCGCCCCGGGCGCGAAGTAGACGAAGAACGGCTTGTCCGGCATGAGCGCCTTCTGCTGGCGGATCCACGAGATCGCCTTGTCGGTCATGTCCTCGGTGAAGTGGTAGCCCTCCTCGGGTGTTCGGTCGGGCTCGACGGGCGTCGTCCCCTCGTAGAGCGCGGGGTAGTACTGGTTCGTCTCCCCGCCGATGAAGCCGTAGAAGTACTCGAACCCACCGCCGCCCGAGGGCCAGGATTCGAACGGGCCCATCGGGCTCGTCTCCCATACCGGCACCTCGTGACACTTGCCGAACTGCGCCGTCGAATAGCCGTTCAGCTTCAACGTCTCGGCCAGTGGGGCACAGGTGTTGGGTCGGATCGAGTTGTAGCCCGGCGCGGAGGTCGCGAGCTCCGTGATCCCGCCCATGCCGACCGTGTGATGGTTTCGGCCCGAGAGAGAGCGCAGCCCGCGTCGGCGAGCACAGCGCAGTCGTGTGGAAGCGGTTGAACTTGAGACCCGCGTCGGCCAGACGATCGGCAACCGGCGTCTCGCACGGGCCTCCGAACGCGCTCGAGCAGCCGAAGCCCGCGTCGTCGATCAGCACGATCAGCACGTTCGGCGCACCGGTCGGGGGCCGTAGCGGCTCGATCGGCGGGAAGGTCGCATCCGGATCCTTCGCGTCTTCGTAGACCGGACCGTCGTACGGGCGATCTGGGATCGGGAGCACCTCACGCTCGGAGCCGGCTCAGCCATTGAACTCTCCTTGTTCGGGCGGTTGACATCGGGCCGATGCGGACGGAACGTACCCCTCCGGCAGCGACGTCGTGGATACATACATCCATGCCCCGTGCGTGTGCGCCGTTGGGAGTTCACAATGGCGTGATAGAGCGCGCGAACAATCGACCCGGGAGGGCGGCATGATCACGGAGCCGGAGACTGCGAAGACCCGCAAGGTCGCTCATTTCACCGCGGACGAGCGGGCGGCCCGCGGCAAGGCGGCACGGGCAGAGGTACCACGCAGCTCGCATGCCGACTGGGAGCCGCCGCCGCACCGTCCCGACCCCGTCGACCTGCTCGAGGAGCAGGCGCAGACGCGCGTGCCGGAGCTCGTGCCCATCCGGTACGGGCGGATGCTTGTCTCTCCGTTCACCTTCTATCGCGGCGCGGCATACCTCATGGCCTCCGATCTCTCCGGCGGCCCCAGGACGGGTCTACACGCGCAGCTCTGCGGCGACGCTCACCTCTCCAACTTCGGCATCTTCGCGGCGCCCGACCGCCGCCTGGTCTTCGCGATCAACGACTTCGACGAGACGCTTCCCGGACCCTTCGAGTGGGACGTGAAGCGCCTGATCGCGAGCTTCGCCGTCGCCGGCCGCGACCGCGGCTTCGACGAGCGGACGCGAGCGCGGATCAACGCCGGCGTCGCCCGCTCGTATCGCGAGGCAATCCGGCAGTTCGCGTCGATGCGGAACCTCGACCTGTGGTACGCCCGGATCGATGTCGAGGATAGAATCCGCGACTTCAACGCGAGCGCCACCGACGTGCAGCGCAAGCGGCTGGAAAAAAACCTCGCGAAGTCGCGTACGAAGGACAGCCTGAAGGCGTTCAGCAAGCTGACCGAGACCGTCGACGGCGAGACGCGCATCGTCAGCGATCCGCCGCTGCTCGTCCCGGTCGAGGCTCTCGCCGGTCCGGAGCAGGCGGATACCCTCGTGGAAACCTTCCAGTCCTTGCTGCGCGCGTACCGTCAGTCTCTCCCCAACGACCGGCGCCACCTGCTCGAGCAGTTTCGTTACGTCCACGCCGCCCGCAAGGTCGTCGGCGTCGGTAGCGTCGGTACCAGGGCATGGGTTGTTCTGATGCTCGGTCGCGACGACGGCGACCCGCTGTTCCTCCAGGCGAAGGAAGCGCAGCCCTCGGTGCTCGAGCCCTTCTTGGGAAAGTCCAAGTTCAAGAATTGTGGCCAGCGCGTGGTCGAGGGCCAGCGCCTGATGCAGGCCGCGAGCGACATCCTGCTCGGCTGGCTGCACGCTGTCGGACTGGACGGGATGGAGCGCGACTTCTACCTCCGCCAGCTCTGGGACGCCAAGGGCTCGGCACTGGTCGAGGAGCTGGAGGAAGACGCAATGGCGAAGTACGGAGCTCTCTGCGGGTGGACGCTGGCGCAGGCCCACGCGCGCTCGGGCGACGCAATCGCGATCGCGAGCTACCTCGGCTCGGGCGAGGTCTTCGACAAGGCGATGGCTACCTTTGCCGAGCTGTACGCGGACCAGAACGAGCTCGATTACGCCGCGCTCAAAGAGGCCGTCGAGTCGGGCCGCGTCGTCGCCGAGACGGGCCTGTAGAGAAGAGAAGGTGAACATCTAGAAACGAGAAGGTGAACGCCTCCGGCGGCGTGTGGCCGCGCGGCCGCGGTCCTTGACAGCGCAAGCGCACATGGGGAAGGGTGTAGGCCGGGTAGGCACAGGCCGTCATACGGGAGAACAGGAGGGACCCGTGAGCGCAAC
>JBKPPY010000126.1:0-13838 GCA_046733845.1 Actinomycetota bacterium
GGGCGGCTTGGCCACTTCAACGGTGATGTTGCGTAGGCCGCCGAGCTCCTCGATCGCGGCGTCGGGATCGTCCAGCGGCTTGCCGTGCCAGCCCTCCTTATTCTCAACCGCCTTCACGCCCTTGCCCTTGACTGTCCGTGCGAGGACGACCGTCGGGCGACCGGTGGTCGCGGCGGCCTCGGCGTAGGCGGCATCGATTGCCTCGACGTCGTGGCCGTCGATCTCGATCGCGTGCCAGCCGTACGCGTCGGCACGCGCCCGGTAGTGGTCGAGCTCCCACTCGTCCATCGTCGGGCCGCGCTGCCCGAGCCGGTTCACGTCGAAGATTGCGGTCAGGTTGTCGAGTCCGTAGTGCGAAGCATGCTGGAACGCCTCCCAGATCGACCCCTCGGCCGATTCGCTGTCGCCGCACAGCACCCAGACGCGGTAAGGCAGGCGGTCGAGGTGCTTGCCGGCGATCGCCATCCCGACGCCGATCGGCAGTCCTTGGCCGAGCGAGCCGGTGGCGACGTCCACCCAGGGGATTAGCGGGGTGGGGTGGCCCTCGAGCATCGAGTCCAGCTGCCTGTAGGCCAGGAGCTCCTCGTCGGAGATCGCCCCTGCGGCGCGGAACATCGCGTAGAGGAGCGTGGACGCGTGGCCCTTGGAGAAGACGAGCCGGTCGTTCGTCGGAGCGTCCGGGGTGTCGAAGTCGTAACGCAGGTACTTGGCGAGCAGCACCGCCATCAAATCGGCACCGGACATGCCCGACGTCGGATGGCCGGACTTCGCCGCGGCCGCACACCTCACCGAATCGACCCGGAACTGCTGACCGAGCTCGCGCCAGAGCTGAACGTCGTCCATCGACTCGTAACGTAACCGCTCGTCCTCGGCCGGCGTCGTTGCTTGACGTGGGCGGCGGCGTTATTCGCGCGTTATCGCGCTCCTCGAGCCTTTGGCCGACAGCGACGGAAGAACATGCGCGCCAACGACCGCATCGATTATCTCGAACGTCGGCTGGGCACGGTCGAGGCCGAGCTCGTCAGGCTCAGACGTCTCGTCGAGGAGGCCGACGCCAAGGTTCCGGAGAAGTCTGAGCCCGCCGTGGCCGTGCGTGCCGAGGCTCCGCTGCCTCCGGTCGCCTCGATGCCTCCCGCTCCGCCGTCACCCCCGGGTCTGCCACCCGTTCCGTCGGAGCCCGAATCGACCTGGGACGAGACGCCGCCGTCCGACCGCTGGTACGAGCGCAGCTGGGAGCCGGGCGCGGATCTACGCGCCTCGGATCTCCTGGGCGCCCGAGCGCTCGCGTGGACCGGCGGCATCGTGACCCTGTTCGGGATCGTCCTCTTCTTCGCCCTGGCCGTGAACCGGGGCTGGATCGGCGAGGCCGCGCGCGTCGTCCTCGGGGGCTGCACGTCCGCAATCGTCTTCGGGGGAGGGCTGTTCCTGCGCCGTAGATTCGGCGACACGCACTCCGCGGTCGCTGCGGTCGGAGCCGGGATCGGCGGCGCCTACGCGACGCTGCTTGCGGCGGGGCCGTACTACGACCTGATCCCCGACTGGGCAGCGCTGGTGCTCGCCGGGTCCGTCGCGATCGTCGCCGGTGCCCTCTCGCTGCTCTGGTCGTCCGAGCTCGTCGCCGGAATCGGTGTGGTCGGAGCGCTCGCGGTTCCCGTGCCGATTGCCTGGGGCGACGGGGTCACGACCACCGGCACCGGATTCGTGGCGGTCATGTTTGCGGCGTCCGCAGTCGTCGCCGTCTCCAAGCGGTGGGAAGTGCTGCTCAGCGCGTCGGCGATCATGGTCGTCCCGCAGGTGATTGCGCTGGCGGCCGAGCACGCCGGCGAAGCGGCGGTCGGCCCGCTGCTCGCCGCGGCGGGGTGCTCGGCGATCCTGCTCGCCGCGGGGATCGGGCTCCATCTCCGAGTCGGCGCCGAGCTCGAGCCGTTTCAGGCGACGATGATGATGGCCGCCGCCGTCCTGGCCGGCCTCTGCGCCGTGTTGCTCTTCCCGACGCGGAGCGGGGAGGGGTACGGGCTCCTGGTTGTCGCAGCGGTCTACGGGGCGGTCGCACTCCCGTCCTACCTTCGGGGACGGCGAGACCTCGGTCTGTTCCTCTTCGCGGTCGGCTTCGCGGCCGCGGCTGTGGGGTCTGCCGACCTCCTGTCCGGCGCGTCGCTTGGTCTTGCTTGGGCCGCGGAAGCGGCGGTGCTCGCCTGGCTTGCGAGACGGATCCTCGACCTGCGGGTCCAGCTCGCATCGCTCGTCTACCTCCTGCTCGCCGTCGGGCACGTCGTCCTGATCGACACGCCGGTGACGCGGATGCTGGTCGAGAACGACCACGCAGCGGCTGGGATCGCCTCGTTGCTCGCGGCGTCGGCCGCTTGTGCGGTCTTCGCGCTGTGCTGCGGCGACGGCTGGGCCGCTCGTCGTCCGGGCGGCATCTACGCCGCGATCGACGGCTTGCTCCAGTCGATGCGCACGGGACAGGTCGAGCTTCGCTTCGCCACCGGCTGGCTGGCCGGCTTCGGGATCCTCTACGCCGCCTGTCTCGGGTTGCTGGAGCTGCCCGGCAGCTGGGCCTGGCACGAGGTCGCGGTCACCGCGCTGCTTGCGCTCGTTCCGCTGGCGGTGCTCGTCGTCGGGCTCGTCCTGCCCTCTCGCGCCGTCCAGCTGGCGGCGGCGCTCGGGCTCGGCACCGCGGTGCTGAAGAACGTCGGCTACGACCTCTTCCACCTGGACTCGCCGCAGCGGGCGTGGACGATGATCTTGGTCGGCGCCGCCCTGCTGGCCGCCGGCTTCCTCTTCCAGCGGCTCACTCGTAGCACCGCCGGGTTGACCAGGCTCGTGTCGGTGGTCGTGGGCGCGACGATCGTCTATGCGATCGCTGCGCCGATCGACCTGCTCGACGGCGACTGGCACGGAATCAGCAGAACCGGGTTGGCGCTCGTCGTCCCCGCTGCGGCGTACGCGGCTCTATGCGCGCTTGCCTTCCCTGTCGCACGCCTCCGGGACTTCACCACCGTGCTCTGGGCCGAAGCGCTGCTGGTCGCCATCGTCGCGGCGGCGTTCCTGTTCGACGGTACGGCGACGGCGATCGCGTTCGTCGTGCTCGGACTCGTCCTGGTCGGGCTGAACGTGCGCCTGAGCGAGGATCGATTCCAGGCCGGCGCCGGCGTGTGTCTCGTACTCGCGACGCTTCACGCCGTGATCCTCGACGCGCCTCCGACGCAGTTCTTCGAGTCGAACGGTCATCCGGCCTCGGGCGCGGGCGCCGTGGCCGCGGCTGCCGTCCTGGCGCTGGCCCTCGCGCGCGTCGCAACGGTTCCGGAGCGGTTGGGCGGTTCAGCCGTCCCGCTCTACGCGACCGCGGGCGTGCTGGCGCTCTACGCGGCCTCGCTTGTGGTGCTCGGACTCTTCCAGCTCGGCGGTGACCGGATCGAGACACAGTTCGAGCGTGGTCACACTGCCGTCAGCGCGATGTGGGGACTGCTCGCACTGCTGCTGCTCTACCTGGGCCTGACGCGGCGGCTGAGCCTTCGGGTCGCCGGCTTCGCGCTCTTCGGCATCGCGCTCGCCAAGATCTTCCTCTTCGACTTGGCGACCCTGAGCTCGGTGGCGCGAGCCCTTTCATTCCTCGCGGTAGGCGCGGTGCTGCTGCTCGGTGGGTTTTTCTACCAGCGCCTCAGCACCGATGCGCTGCGTAGGCGCGAAGCTGCCGGTCGCTAGGCTTGTCACATGAGGGTGGCGGTCGCGTTCGACCACCGCGGCGTCAAGCTCCGCGAGCGCGTGCTCGAGGAGTTGACTGCCCTCGGGCACGAGGCGGTCGATCTCGGCACTGACGACGCCGCCGTTCGCGTCGACTACCCCGACAAGGCGCGCGAGATCGGCGAGGCGATCCGGGCCGGCGAGGCCGAGCGCGGCGTGCTCGTGTGTGGATCCGGCGTCGGCGCCTCCGTGGCGGCGAACAAGCTGGACGGGATTCGCGCCGCGATTTGCCACGATGTTTACTCCGCGCACCAAGGGGTCGAGCACGACGATATGAATGTTCTCTGTCTCGGCTCCGAGGTCGTCGGCGCCGAGTTGGCCGCCGACCTCGTGCGCACGTTTCTCGCCGCTACCTTCGGCGGCGGCGAGCGCTACCTGAAACGTCTTCGCATGGTCGAAGACCTCGAAAGGAAGAGCTATGCCTGACTCCCGACTGCACCGTCTTTCGGCGCTCGGCCAGAGCGTCTGGAGCGACTACCTGTCGCGCGATCTGCTCCACTCGGGCCGCCTGGCGCAGATGATGGAGGAGGACGCCGTCACGGGCGTCACCTCGAATCCGACGATCTTCCAGAAAGCGATCGCGGAAGGTTCGGCGTACGACGATCAGATGCGCGACCTGCTCGAGCACGAGGAGGACGCGAAGGAGATCTTCATCGCGCTCGCCGGGCGAGACATCGGCGAGGCCTGCGACCTGATGCGCAAGGTCTGGGACGACGGCGTCGGTCTGCGCGGTTACGTGTCGATGGAGGTCGACCCCACGCTCGCCGCCGACACCGACGCGACGATCGCCGAGGCCCGGCGTTTCCACTCGCTGATCGACAAGCCGAATCTGTACGTGAAGATCCCGGCGACGAAGGAGGGGCTGCCGGCGATCGAGGAGATGATCGCCGCCGGCAAGTCGATCAACGTCACCTTGATCTTCTCCCTGGAGCGCCATCGCGAGGTCATGGAGGCGTACATCCGCGGTCTCGAGCGGCTCGTCGAGGACGGCGGCGATCCGGCCGGGGTCGCGTCCGTCGCCAGCTACTTCGTCTCGCGTGTCGACACCGAGGCGGACAAGCGCCTGGACGCGATCGGCGGGCACGACGAGCTGAAGGGCAAGCTTGCGGTCGCGAACGCGAAGCTCGCGTACCAGAGCTGGAACGAGGTCTTCGCGGGCGACCGGTGGGCGGCGCTCGAGGCGAAGGGAGCCTCGAAGCAGTGGTGCCTGTGGGCGTCGACCTCGACGAAGAACCCGGAGTACCGGGACGTCCTCTACGTCGAAGAGCTGATCGGTCCCGACACGGTCAACACGATGCCGGAGGAGACGATCGAGGCGTTCCAGGACCATGGGGAGGTCGCGCTCACGATCGAGGAAGGGGTCGACGAGGCGAAGCAGGTCTTCGACGACCTGGCGGCGGCCGGCATCGACTATCACGACGTGACGCGCGTCCTCGAGGAGGAGGGCGTGCAGAAGTTCTCCGACTCGTTCGCCGAGCTGCTCGGCGGGATCCGCGAGAAGCGCGGCGAGCTGGTCTCGGCTTGATCCAGCCGGCGGAGCTCGTCGAGCGGATCTGGGAACGCGACCCGACCGTCTGGACCGGTCGCGACGAGGCTCAATGGCTCGGTTGGCTCGACGAGCCGCGTCGCATGCACGAGCGGATCAACGAGCTCGCGCAGATCGCGGAAGCCGCCACCGGTGCTGACGACATCGTCCTGCTCGGCATGGGCGGCTCGAGCCTCGCCCCGGAGGTGCTCCGCCGCGCGTTCGAGCGCGATCGGTTCCACGTCCTCGACACCACCCACCCGAAGGCGATCCGGCGGCTGGCCGAATCGCTCGACCTCGGCCGGACGCTGTTCGTCGTCTCGTCGAAGTCGGGCGGCACGCTCGAGACGCGAAGCCACTTCGATTTCTTCTGGGAGAAAGGCGGCAAGAAGGGTGAACGCTTCATAGCGATCACCGACCCAGGCTCCCCGCTCGAGCAGCTGGCGAAAACGCGCGGAACGCGTGTGTTCGCAGGCGAGCCGACGATCGGAGGCCGCTACTCGGCACTGTCGCCGTTCGGGCTCGTCCCGGCCGCGCTATTGGGAGTCGACGTCGCGCGGCTGCTCGAGCGGGCCGAGGCGACGCTGAACGCGTGCCGCGTGGTCGAGGACAACCCCGGCCTCGCGCTCGGCCTCGCCCTCGGGGCCGGCTGGCAGGAAGGACGCGACAAGGTCATCCCCAAGCCGAATCGGTACGGCTTCGGGCTCTGGGTCGAGCAGCTCCTGGCCGAGTCGACGGGGAAGAACGGCCGTGGTCTCGTCCCGGCTCCGGGCGAATCGCGCGACGGCGCCGATCGCCAGGCGCGCGAGGTCCTCCTCGACGAGCCATACGACATCGGCTCGGAGTTCTTCCGCTGGGAGTTCGCGACCGCGGTTGCAGGCGCGATCCTCGAGATCAACCCGTTCGACCAGCCCAATGTTCAGGAGGCCAAAGACCGAACGAGCCAGATCCTCTCGGGCCAAGGCCAAGGGACTGTCCCTGAGACACGGCTCGAAGGGACAGCCGAAGAGCTCTTCGCCCAGGCGCGGCCCGGCGACTACGTCGCGATCCAGGCCTTCATCGATCCGGCTGAAGAGGAGCGCGTGCAGCCGCTTGTAGACCAGGCTCGCGCGGCGACCGGCTGCGTCGTCACCTTCGGCCTCGGCCCGCGATACCTCCACTCGACCGGCCAGCTACACAAAGGGGGAGCGCCGATCGGCTGCTTCCTCCAGGTCGTCGACGACACCGGTCCCGAACTGGCGATCCCGGGCCAGAAGTTCGGCTTCGGGCGCCTCATCAAGGCGCAGGCTGAGGGAGACTACGCGGCGTTGAAGGAGCGCGGCCGACCGATCGCGCGCATCCGATTGGAGGACATGTAGGTGCCCCCTTCCCGCGGCTCAGTCGTGCTCATGCGGCTGCAAATCGGCGGCATTAGTCGTACTAAGTCGCGCCCCTACCTTTAACGTACGAACGCTCCCTGCGTCCTAGACTGCCTTGCTTTTCGCTCGCCAGAGCATCAACCGAGCCACGAGAAGGGAGCACTATGAACCTGGGAATGGTCGGCCTCGGCCGGATGGGCGCCAACATGACTGAGCGGCTTCGCGAGCACGACCACATCGTCGAGACCTATGCCCGCACGAACCCGGAGCGGACGGCGGACTCGCTGGTCGACCTGGCCATGAAGCTGCCGCAGCCACGCATCGTGTGGCTGATGATCCCTGCGGGCGACCCGACCGAGATGGCGTTCCAGTCGCTGCTCAGCCTGCTCGAGGACGGTGACATCATCGTCGACGGCGGCAACTCGAACTTCCGCGACTCCCAGCGTCGCGCCGCCGAGGCGGCGAAGAAGCGGGTCGCGTTCCTCGACGCGGGCGTGTCTGGCGGCATCTGGGGCTTGAAGGAGGGCTATTGCGTGATGGTCGGCGGCGACGCAGACGCCTTCGCGAAGGTCGAGCCGTTCCTGAAGGACCTGACCGAGGAGGGCGGGTACGCGCATGTCGGCCCGGCGGGATCGGGTCACTTCGTGAAGATGGTCCACAACGGAATCGAGTACGGGATGATGCAGTCACTCGCCGAGGGGTTCGAGATCCTCCAGGCGTCCGAGTTCCCGCTCGATCTCGACCAGGTGGCGGCGCTCTGGCAGCACGGCTCGGTCGTGCGCAGCTGGCTCCTCGACCTGCTCGTCCTCGCGCTGCAGCAGGACCCGGGTCTGGATCAGATCCGCGGCTATGTCGACGACTCGGGCGAGGGGCGGTGGACCGTCTTCAACGCGATCGACGAGAGCGTCCCGGCGCCCGCGATCACCATGGCGCTGTTCGCCCGCTTCGCATCGCGCCAGGACGAGTCGTTCGCAGCGAAGGTAAATGCCGCGCTCCGCCAGCAGTTCGGCGGGCACGCGGTCAAGGCCGCGGGCGAAGCCCAAGCCAAGGCGTGAGGAACCCGCTCGCCGAGGGGCTGCGGCTCCCGCGCACACCGGACCCGTGCGCGCTGGTCATCTTCGGCGCCTCGGGCGACCTGACCAGGCGGAAGTTGTTCCCGGCGATCTACTCGCTGGCATTCCGCAACCTGCTTCCGGAGCGCTTGGCCATCGTCGGCGTTGCGCGGACCGAGGAAAGCGATACCGCCTTCAGGACCCGGATGAAGAAGGCGGTTCGCGAGTTCGGGCGCGACCCGCTCGAGGAGAAGGTCTGGAAGCGGCTCGCCGACGGCATGCACTACATCGCCACGGACTTCGCCGCGGACAAGGGCGAGGACGAGCTCGTCGCCCTGCTCGCACGGCTCGACCAGGAGCGAGGGACCGCCGGCAACCGGGTCTTCTACCTTGCGGTTCCGCCCGCTGCGATCGCAACGCTCGTCGAGGAGCTCGGAACCCGCCGTGGAGAACGGGCGGGCTGGACGCGCCTGGTCGTGGAGAAGCCGTTCGGGAACGACCGCGCCAGCGCGCGGCGCCTGAACAACGAGCTGACCCGCTACTTCGCGGAGCGCGAGATCTTCCGGATCGACCACTACCTCGGCAAGGAGACCGTCCAGAATCTGCTCGCCCTCCGGTTTGCGAACGGCATCTTCGAACCGATCTGGAACCGGCAGTTCGTCGACCACGTAGAGATCACGGTCGCCGAGTCGATCGGGATCGAGGGGCGGTCGGCGTTCTACGAGGCGGCCGGTGCGGTCCGTGACGTCTTCCAGAACCACGTGCTCCAGCTGGTCGCGCTGACCGCGATGGAACCGCCGGTCGACTTCAGCTCGGAGTCGGTCCGCAACGAGAAGGTGAAGGTGCTGCGGGCCATCCGGCCGCCGGGGTGGAGGCGGGTCGTTCGCGGCCAGTACGGTCCCGGTTGGATCGAGGGCAAGCCGGTGCCGGGGTACCGAGACGAGCCCGGGGTCGCCCGCACGTCCACCACCGAGACGTTCGTCGCAGCCAAGCTCTACGTCGACAACTGGCGCTGGGCGGGCACGCCCTTCTACATCCGGACCGGCAAGCGGATGCCCAGGCGCGAGACGACGATCACCATTCAGTTCAAGCGGGCGCCGCACCCGCCGTTTGCGAAGGAGGCGTCGGAGGGGGTGGCCCCGAACGTCCTCGTCGTCCACGTGCAGCCGGACGAGGGCGTCACCCTCGGCATCGGCGCCAAGGTCCCGGGCCAGGGCATGACCCTCCGCACGGTGAACATGAACTTCCTCTACGGCGGCGCGTTCAGGACCGAGCTGCCCGAGGCCTACGAGCGGCTGATCCTCGACTGCCTGCTGGGTGACGCGACCCTGTTTACCCGCGCCGACGAGGTCGACGAGCAGTGGGCTCTCGTCGACTCGATCGTCGCAGGCTGGAAGCGTCACCGCACGACGTTCCCCAATTACGACGCGGGTACGTGGGGACCGGACTCGGCCGCCGAGATCCTCCGCCGGGACGGACGAGAGTGGCGTCGACGCTGAGAGACACCTCCGTCGGCGAGATCGAGCGGCGTCTGAACGAGCTCCGCGGCGGCGGCGTCCAGCAACGGACGAGCGTCCTGACCCACATTGCCTGGGTTCCGAGCGAGTGGGAGCGCGCGGCCGAACGCGTACTGGAGGGGATGGGCGCGCGCATACCCTCGCGAACGATCCTGCTTCATCCCGACCCGAGTGCGAAGTCGGATCGACTGGATGCCGAGGTCGGACACGATGCTCCTGGGTCGCGGCATCAGCCGGTCGGCGCCGAGCTGATCCGAATCTGGCTCCGCGGCGCGACGGCCAAGGCCCCGGCCAGCGTCGTCGTGCCGCTGGAGATCCCCGATCTTCCGGCCTTCCTCCGCTGGCGCGGCAAGCCTCCCTTTTCCTCCGCCGAGTTCGTGCAGCTGGTCGGCGTCACCGACCGCCTGATCGTCGACTCGAGCGAGTGGGGCACGCAACTGCGGCCCGCGTACCAAAAATTAGCCCCATGGTTCGACCGCACCGTCGTCTCCGACCTGGCCTGGTCGCGAAGCCTCGGTCACCGCGCGGGCCTCGCCGAGCTCTGGCCGGGGATCCGAGCGGCGCGCGTGCTCGAGGTCCGTGGGCCGAAGGCCGACGCGGTGCTACTCCACGGTTGGCTTCGTGCTCGACTGAAGACGCGGATCACGCTGAAACACGAGGACGGGCGATCCATGACCCGAGTTGCTGTGGACGGCAGAACGGTTCGCGTTCCCGTCCGCTTGGCGCGGTCGGCCAGCGAGCAGCTCTCGGCGCAGCTCGACGTCTACTCGCGCGACCGCGTCTACGAGGCTGCGGTCAGAGCAGTGTGACGTGATCGTCCGCCGGCGGCGTACAGAGGACGTGCACGTCGTCGCCGAGGTGCCCACCTTCGAGTCGGTCGCCGAGCGTCACCTCGACGACGTTCACGCCTACCTCGTCTACTTCACCCGCAACCGGGAGATCGCGGAGGATCTCACGGCCGAGACGTTCGAACGGGCGCTGCGGCAGTGGCGCAGGTTCGATCCGCGGCGAGGGAGCGTGAGAACCTGGCTTTGCCAGCTGGCGCGGACGACGGCGCTCGACCATTTTCGGTCGGAGGAGCGCCGCCGTCGCCGGGAGGGCGCCTATGCGCTCGATCGCCCGGCGGAGGCCGAGGAGGGACTCTTCGGCGGGCTGTCGCCCGAGCTGGAGCGTGCGCTCGCCGGTCTCTCCGCGGGTGAGCGCGAGGTGATCGCCCTGCGCGTGCTGCTCGATCTCGACATCGAGACCGCGGCACGCGTGCTCGGCGTCTCGCCGACGGCGTGCACGACCCGGCTGAGCCGGGCGCTGAAAAAGCTGGAAGAGAGGATGAACGCCGATGTCGCAGCCTGATCACGAGGTGATTCTCGAGCAGATCCGCGCCGCCCAGATCGAGGCGCCGCCCGCGCTCCGCGCCCGCGTGCGCGCGATCGCGGCGTCGCCGCCGCCCGCGGCGCCGACCCGAACGGTGCCATGGCGGCGGATCGTCCTTGTCGCCGTCCCCGCCTGCCTGGCGGTCGCCGCGGCCGCTTCACTGGGCGCAGGCGTCCTCGACTCGGGCGGCCAGGGGCAGAACCAGGCCACTGGTCGCGAGCGGGCGGCGTCGCCGCTCTCGCAGTCAGACACGCTCGCGCCTCAGGCCCTGAAGTCCGCGACCGGGAGCGGGGGAGCCGCCGGCCTCCCCGCAACCTCGGGCCGAGCCCAGCGGTACGAGGCCGAGCTGACGCTGAAGGTCGACGATCTCTCGGCGGCGACCAAGCGCGCCCTTCGCCTGACGCGCGGCTTCCACGGCTTCGTGCGCAGTGTCGACTACGGCTCGGGCACCGACCGGGGTTCCGCATACCTCGTCGTGCGCGTTCCAGTGGGCAGCGTCCAGCAGGCGATCGTGGCCTACTCCGAGATCGGCCGGATTCTCGACCAGAAGATCTCGATCCAGGACGTCCAGCCGCAGGTCGACCGGCGATTTCGCCGGATGCAGGCGCAGCGCGACGCGATTGCCAAGCTCCAGGCGAAGCTCGAGAGCCCGTCACTGTCGACCGCCGAGCGTGCCGCGCTCGAGAACCGGCTCGTCGCCGCCCGTCGTCAGCTCATCGTGCTTCTGCGCGCCCAGGCGGCTCTCGAGCGGCAGACCTCGTACGCGACCGTCTCGCTCGACCTGCACAACAAGGCGAATGCGGTCGCAGGCCCGAGCGAGCCCGGCCGGATCGGCCGTGCTCTCCATCGCTCCGGGGAGATCCTCGCCGACGAGGCGAAGGTGCTGGTCTACGTGTTGATCGTCGGTGCGCCGTTCTTCGTCCTCGGCGCGCTGGCGTTCGCGGGCATGCGCGCGCGGCGGCGTCAGAACGAGGCGCGGCTGCTGTCTACTTCTTGACCCGGCGGGTGGTAACGCCGCTCTGGACCAGGAACTTCGGCTTCGCGATCGTGATCTTCACCGGCGTCGACCAGGTCATCTGCTTCACGGGCCCGGCGACGTACGGGTCGATGCCGCGCACGCGGTAGAACCAGGTGCCGGGCGTGAGCTGGTCGAGCAGCGTAGAGGTGGAGGCTGTGAATACCGCCGCCTTCGCGCGCCAGGGCGTCCGCGTCCGGCTCCACTGCACCTCGTACCCGGTCGCACCCTTCGCGGGTTGCCAGGCGATGAGGGCGGCCCGGTAGAAGGTGGGTGTCATCGTCCGGGCGGCAACGAGATCGCCGAAGCGCGAGATTCCCGACGCGAACGGACTCGTCAGTGACGTGGTCGTCGGCTGGCTCGTCCGGACGAACTCCATCACGTCGCCGGCCGCGCACGCATCCTGCGGCGACTCGGCGTCCTGGTAACCCCCCTTGAGGATGTTGACGGGCACGACCGTCCACCAGTAGCGGGCGTTTGTCCGGCCCAGATCCCAGAGGTCGACGAACGGGCCGTTGGTCGTGAATTCGGAGGGGACTGCGGTGGTCGCCGAGGCGGCGGGCGCGACCGAGGAGCCGGCGGAGGGAGTGGCCGAACCGGTCTGCTCGTTCGTCGTGATCGGCAGCGACTCCGCGTTGTAGGTGCTCGCCTGCGGCTTGTCGGCCGGGTAGGTCGTGGTGTCGACGTCAGTGGCCGGGAGCTCGACCGGGCCGCTCGTCCGCGGCGCGTAGGCGGGGCTGCCGACGACCGAGCCGGTGAAGACGACGTTGACGCACTGGCGGTCGGTCGCGACGTAGACGCGGTAGAGGCGGCCGGTGTTGCCGTTTCGGGCGGTGTCGCCGACGAAGGAGAACCCCGGCGTGAGCTGGTGCTCGACGGTGGCCGTGCCGGTGCTGTCGGTGGGTGCGTCGGAGACGGTCTGGAGCGGCGTGAGCCAACTGCCGGCCGAAACCGGCGGGTTCACGGAGACGTACATCTCGCTCCAGGGTCCGTACGAGACTGCGGGCAGCGCGTTCGGCAGCTGGCCGTAGACCTTCCTGACCGCGCGCACGCGCCAGACGACGGTGCCGCTCCAGCTCGGGTCCTGGTGACCGGTGTAGTACTCGCGCTCGTCGACGACGTTGGTCGTGGTCGTGACCACCTTGCCGCGGAGGCCTTTGACGACGACGTTGTCGAACCACACCTCGTACGACGTTGCCCCGTCGACCGGCGTCCAGCGAACGAGTCCGGGCATGTCGGGCAGCCGCTCGGGCGCCTCGCCGCCGGTGTCGAAGCCGAAGGCAGCACTCCACGGAGTGACGCGCGTTCCCACTCGCGCCCGCACACGTACGTAGAGGGCGTGCGGATCCCCGGTCATCCACGGGAGTGCGAGCGGCAGCGAGACTGCCGGGATGCGGACGGGCCGGCTCGTCGACCAGGCGAGCGTGCGGTCGTCGAACTTCGTGCTCGTGGCGAGCTGGAAGTCGTAGCCGGTCGCGCCCTCGACCGGATTCCAGGCGAACGACGGCGTCCGCGGGAACGAGGCGGGGAGGGGATCGTCGACGCGCAGGAAGAACGGGTGCACGCCGGTCGGCGCTGCCAGCGACGCCGACCCGGCTGCCGGGATGTAGGCGAGGGCGGCCATGGCGGCTAGGGCGAGAAGGCGTGCGAGCATCCTCATTCCCTGCGGTTGTCGGCAGCTGGGAGCTACACCTTGAGCGCTCGCTCGAGCAGTTCTGCAGCGGCGAGGACGAGCGCGTCGTCCCCTGGGCGGCCGACGATCTGCACCGAGGCGGGGAGTCCGTCCTCGGCGGCGCCGCACGGCAGCGCGAGCGCGGGGGCGCCGATCACGTTGAACGGCCACGTCAGCAGGGTCAGCTTGCCGCGCAACTCGCGCTCGTCCTGGCCCGCGAGCGGCGCAACGAACGGAAGCGTCGGCGCCACGATCAGGTCGATCTCGTTGAAGAGGTCGGCCGCCTGATCGCGATAGCTCTCGCGGGCGCGGAGCCCCGCTTCGTACTCGCCGTCGGTCACAGCCAGGCAGATCTCGAGCTTGGCGGCGACGTTCGCGCTGTAGAGGTCGGCCTGCTCGGCATAGAGCTCGCGATGGATGTCCGCCACCTCGCGCATGAACCCCGTTCGGGCGCCTTCCGCGAGCGGAAGCTCGGCGGCCCGCCGGTTCGGAAAGCGGGCGGCCGCCTCCTCGACCCGGCCGCGCACGAGCGGCTCGGCGTGCTCCGTCCAGGCGACGCCGACACGCACCTCCTCCAGTGA
>JBKPPY010000127.1:0-19359 GCA_046733845.1 Actinomycetota bacterium
ATGGTGAACTGCTTCGTCTTCACGATCACGGGTCCACCCTCCGCGTCGGTTGGCATCGCCCCTCCCCGTGCTGTTGCCCCTCCCGTTCCGATCTGGCCGGTGCCGTCCCGGTCGGCATCCCGGTGGCCGCGCCGGCGACGCTTCTGCCGGTAGCGGATGACCTGACGCTCGAGCTTGTCGGTCAGTAGGTCGATCGAGGCGCGCATGTCGGTCGAGCGCTCCTTCGCGCGCAACACCGGCCCCTTTGTCCAGATGGTCGCCTCGGCGACGATCTTGTCGGCGATCGACGGGTTTCGCTCGACCGTGAGCTCGAGCTCGACCCTGGTCGGGTCCGCGAGCTGCCGGTCGAGCTTCCCGAGCTTTTCCTCCGCATAGGACCGGATCGCCGGGCTGACCTCGACGTTCTTGCCTTTGACCTGGAGGCGCATCTCGGTTCCCCCTTTGGAACCAGGTGGTCACGTCCACCCTAGACGATCTCAGCTCCTCACGGCACGCGCGAATGTGACCACCTCGACCGAGGAGGCACCGGCGACGCGCAGGGCCGTCGCCGCTGCCGAGACCGTCGCTCCCGTGGTGTAGACATCGTCCACCAGCAGCACCTTCCCGCGCGCCGGTCTCGCCCGGAAGGCGCCGCGCACATTGCGCTGCCGCTCTCGACGGCCGAGTCCGCGCTGTGACCGGAGCGGACGCGTCCGCTCGAGCATCGGCCGCACCGGGAGCTCCCATCGACGCCCCAGCTCTCGGGCGAGACGGGCCGGCGGATGATGTCCTCGTCTCCGGCTCCGGTCGCCGTCCGGCGGCACGAACGTGATCAGGTGCGCTCCCGCGGGCACGGTCACGACCTCGGCGACGATCCCGGCGGCGCACGAGGCGAGGTCGCGCAGCCCTCGCTCCTTCCACGCGGAGACGAGCGCGCGGACGTGCGCGTCGTACTCAACCGCGGCCCGGGCGGAGGCAAACGCGATCCGACGGCCCGCACACTCGCGGCAGCGCGCCACGGGCCAGGCAACCGGCGCCCCGCAACGGCCGCAGACCGGGACGGCGATCCGCGGCAGCAAGCGCATGCACGCGCGGCAGAGTGTGGCGCCCGGACCGGCGCAGACGACGCACCGTCGGGGAAAGAGCAGGTCGAGCAGCACATGGAGACACGCTAAGCCGCGCAGGTATATGCGTCTGTGACAGATGGGCGACGAACGTGTAACTTCGCGGGGCATGACCACGCCGCCTCCACAGCCTCCGCGCAGAAAGCCGTTTCGCTGGGGCTCGAACGACCCGGATCACCCGGGTCTCAGCTGGTGGGGCAGATGGGTCGTCCGACGGCCTCCTCCGCCCAGACCGCCCGCATCTCCGCCAAGCGGAAGAGAAAAGGAACCGGGGACAGGTCTGTAAGACCTGTCCCTCTCTGTGCTCATCCTCGCACCCTAAGCGGTCGGCGAGTACCTCTCGCGCTGCGAGAGGCCGACCCGCTCACGCCAGCGGTTGTCCGCCTCGAGCAGCTGTTCGGGGTTCCCGATGTCGAACCACGGCCCCGCGAACCGATACGCGTACACGGGCTTGCGTGCGTAGAGCCACGCGATTAGCCGTCCCGGCTGGTCGGGTGGGTTCCCGTCGGCGAGGTACCGCTCGACCAGCGGCACGTGCTCGCGGCCGTACAGATAGGCCGCCGTCGCCACCAGCGTGCTGCGCGGCTCCGAGGGCTTTTCCTCGAACCCGGTGACGCGATCGTCGGCATCGGTCTCGACCACGCCGTAGTGGGTGGCGAGCCCGAGATCGCCGCAGTCGTAGACGGCGACCGCGCTCGCCGGGCGCTTTGCGTCCACGAACGCCGCGAAATCCCCGAGCGCGAAATCGAACAGGTTGTCGCCGGCGACGACGAGCAGGTCGTCGTCCATCCCTGTGTGCTCGAGGACGAAGGCGATGTCGCCGATCGCTCCAAGCCGGTCGTCGTTCGAGAGAGTCCCATCATTGTGGACGACGATCCCATCCCGACCCGAGGCCCAGTGTCGGAAGTCGTCGGCGAAGCGGGCGTTCGTGACCAGGTGGATGTCGGACGTGACCGCCTCGATCCGGTCGCAGACCCAATCGATCATCGGCCGGTCGGCGATCGGCAGCAGCTGCTTCGGAATCGTGTCGGTGAGCGGCCGCAGCCGCGTCGCGTATCCGGCTGCGAGGACGATCGCCCTCATGCCCGCTCCGGCGCCGGCAAAGCCGGCAGCTCCGCTTGTCGCCCCGCTCCGGCGCCGGCAAAGCCGGCACCTCCGCTCATTCCGGCTCCGTCCAGCCTACGCCGGTGGTCGCCTCCGTCAAGCCTACGGCTCATGCGGCCAGCGCTCCGCTGAGCGACTCCATGTACGGCGCGCGGTGGACGCCGTGCTCGGTGACGATAGCGGTGATCAGCTCGGCGGGCGTGACGTCGAAGGCCGGATTCCGCGCGACGAAGCGCTGGGTCACCTCGTCGCCGGCCCGCTCTTCGATCGGGATCCCGGCTCCCGTCGGTGTCGCCAGATCTACCGTCGAGCTCGGCGCCACGACGTAGAACGGAATCCCGTGGTGCGATGCGAGCACCGCGAGCGGGTAGGTGCCGATCTTGTTCGCGGCGTCGCCGTTGGCGGCGATGCGGTCGGCGCCGGTGAGGACGGCGTCGACCTCGCCGCGCGCCATCATCAACCCGGCGGCCGAGTCGGCGATCACAGCGTGAGGGATGCCTGCATCCTCCAGCTCCCAGGCCGTCAGGCGCGCGCCCTGCAGGAGCGGCCGGGTCTCGTCGACGAGCACGTGCTGGAGTAGTCCTTGCTCCCAGGCCGTCCGCAGCGCGCCGACGGCGGTGCCGTAACCGCCCGTGGCGAGGCCGCCGGCGTTGCAGTGGGTCAGTGCGCGTGTCCCCGGATGGAGCAGGGACGAGGCGTGCCTCGACATGACGTGGCAGCGCTCCACCTCCTCGGCGTGGATCTCCCGTGCGCGCTCGGCAGGATCCCCGTCCCAGCGACGCATCTCGTCCAGCGCCCAGGTGAGGTTGACCGCTGTCGGACGCGAGCCGGCGAGTACGGCCACAGCGGCGTCGATGTCCTCCTCGGCTCGGACGGCGAGCGCATAGCCGTACGCCGCGGCGATCCCGATTGCCGGTGCGCCGCGGATTGCGAGCGTCCGGATGGCGTCGGCGACGTCCGCCGACGAGCGGCAGACGAGATCGACCTCTTCCTCCGGCAGGCGTCGCTGGTCGAGGAGAACGACCGCGTCGTCCTCCAGGCGGATGATGCGCTCGGGCGCGAGCATGCTCGGAGTCTAGAAAGACCGCGGCCCGACGTCGCCGGGCCGCGATCCGATCTGCGGGGTCAGACCCTTAGGTCCCCTCGTCCCAGCTGGCGAGGTACTTCGCCTGCTCCTCGGTGAGCTGGTCGATGTCGATGCCCATCGTCGCCAGCTTGAGCCGCGCGATCTCCCGGTCGATCTCGTCCGGCACCGGGTAGACCTTCCGCTCGAGCTCCGCGGCGTGCTGCACCGCGTACTCGGCCCCGAGCGCCTGGTTCGCGAACGACATGTCCATGACCAGCGCCGGGTGGCCTTCGGCTGCGCCGAGGTTGACGAGCCGACCCTCGGCGACGAGGTAGAGCCGGCGGCCGTCCGGCATCGTGAACTCCTCGACGAACTCCCGCGCCTGACGCGTCTCCGCCGCCAGCGACCGCAACGCGGGCTTGTCGATCTCGACGTCGAAGTGCCCCGTGTTGGCGAGGATCGCGCCGTCCTTCATCAGCCCGAAGTGGTCGGCGGTGATCACGCCCTTGTCCCCGGTCGCCGTGCAGAACACGTCGCCGATCTGGGCCGCCTTCGTCATCGGCAGCACCTCGAACCCGTCCATCGCCGCCTCGAGCGCGCGCATCGGGTCGACCTCGGTGACGATCACGTGCGCGCCCATCCCACGAGCACGCGAGGCGACGCCGCGACCGACCCAGCCGTAGCCGCCGACGACGAAACGCTTGCCGGCGAGCAGGACGTTGGTCGCCCGGATGATCCCGTCGATCGTCGACTGGCCGGTCCCGTACCGGTTGTCGAACAGGTGCTTGGTCTTCGCCTCGTTGACGGCGATGATCGGGAAGCCGAGCTTTCCGTCGGCCTCGAGTGCCTTCAGGCGGATCACGCCGGTGGTCGTCTCCTCGGTGCCGGCGATGATGTCGCCGAGCTGCTCGCGGCGCGCCGAATGGAGAACGCCGATCACGTCGGCGCCGTCGTCCATCGTCAGCTGCGGCTTGTGGTCGACGGCCGCCTCGATGTGCGAGTAGTACGTGTCGTTGTCCTCGCCCTTGATCGCGAAGACGGCGATGTCGTAGTCGTTGACCAGCGCAGCCGCGACATCGTCCTGCGTGGACAGCGGGTTCGATGCGCAGAGCACGACGTCGGCGCCTCCCGCCTTCAGCGTGCGGGCGAGGTTGGCGGTCTCGGTCGTCACGTGCAGGCACGCGGAGATCCGGTAGCCCGACAACGGCTGCTCCTGCTCGAACCGCTCCCTGATCGCGGCCAGCACCGGCATCTGCCGGTCGGCCCACTGGATGCGGCGCACTCCCTCAGGGGCGAGCGCCAGGTCCTTCACGTCATATCGCTTCGTCGTCGCCATGTGATCCCTTCGTTCGAATTACGCGGCCAGAAGTCGTTCGTGCTTGCGCTGCTCCCACTCGAGTGCGTTCTCCGTGCCCGCCAGCCAGGTGTGCACGGCGTCCCGGAGTCCCGGCTCGCGCCGCAGACGGGCCGCGAACGCCAGGTCCGAGAGCTCGACCCCGAACGCGGTGCGCAGCTCGCGCAGGGAACGGAGCTGGTTGAGCTCCCGCAGCCCGTACACGCGGTAGCCGCTCGGCCGCGGGGGCGGCACGACGAGATCGGCGTCTTCCAGGTACCGCAGCATCCGGGCCGACCAGCCCGTTTGCTGCGCCGCTTGCCCGACGGTCAGCTCCATCGGCGCAAACCTTACCACACTTGTGTCAGGGTTGTGACGTTCCCTCGCGGCCGTAGTTGTCGGCGAGCCGGACGACGTCGTCGAGGTGCGCCGTGGAGACTTCGAGGATCCGCGTGTCCTCGATCCCGGTCACGCGGTGGATCGTCCCCGGCCGGAACCGGAAGGCCTGCCCGCCGCGAATCTCGACCGCCTCCAGCGCGTCCTCGCCGACCTGGCCAAGCTCCAGGCGCGCCCGGCCCTCGAGCACGTACCAGGACTCGTCCTTGATCTCGTGGTACTGGAGGCTGAGCGATTCGCCGGCCTTGACGAACAGGATCTTCCCGGCATAGGCGTCGGTCTCGGCCCAGATCAGCTCGGAGCCCCACGGCTTGTCGACCGTACGCGGCTCGACCCTGTGCGGCTCGCCACTCATGCGAGCCATTCCGGGTGGGCGGCGACATGGTCACGGGCCCTGCGGAGCTCCTTCGGCGTGTTCACCGTCAGCCAGAGTCCCTCGTGCCGGTAGGCCCGCAGGCGGCCCTCGGCGGCGAGCTCCGGGAAGGCCGTCGTCTCGTGGTCGCCCTGGTCGGGGAAACGCTCGATCGCCTCCTCCGTCAGGACGTACACGCCGCAGTTCACCCAGTACGGGATCTGGCCGCCTTCGCTGAAACCGGTGATGACGTCGTCGTCGCGAAGCTCGATCACGCCGAACGGTGAGTCCGGCCGTGCGACGGTGACGGTTGCAGCGGCAGCGGACTCTTGGTGCCTGCCGAGCAGCGCGTCGAAGTCGACGGCGACCAGCTCGTCCCCGTTCATCGCGATCACATCCCCGGATTCCTGCCGTTTGCGCGCGGCGAACTTGATCCCGCCGCCGCGGCCGAGCCGCTCAGGCTCGGGCGCGCAGACGATCTCGATGCCGAGCCCGTCGAGCTCGTCGGCGAAGACGTCGCCTTGGTCGGCGGCACAGGAGACGATCACACGGCCTACACCCGCCCCGGCTAGCCGGCCGATCTGGTACGCGAGCAACGGCTTGCCGGCGACGTCGACGAGCGATTTCGGGCGGCCGCCGGCGGCGTCGCCCAGCCGCTCGGCCTTGCCGCCTGCCAGGACAATGGCCTCCACTAGCGCTTTGGAAGTTCGAGCTCAGGCGTCTGCGGAAGCGACGCGAACGCCGACGCGGCGCGCCCCACACCGTCGTAGGCGTACCCGGCGGCGCGCATCGCCTTGGCGTCGAGGTGGTTGCGCCCGTCGACCACGACCGGCGACCGCATCGTGTCGCGGAGCTCGGCCCACGGCAGCTCGCGAAGCTCGGGCCACTCGGTGACGACGACGGCTGCATCGGCATCCTTCAATGCCGCCGCTGCGCTGTCCGCGAACTCGACGCCGTTCAGGATCGGGCTCGCATCGGCGATCGGGTCCCACGCGACCACGTCGGCGCCCTCGGCCAGCAGGCGGGCCGCCAGCACGATGCTCGGCGCCTCGCGCATGTCGTCCGTGTTCGGCTTGAACGCCAGCCCGAGCAACGCGATCCGCTTGCCCCGCAGCGAGCCGAGATGCTTCTGGAGCTTGGTCACCGGCCTGCGCATCTGCAGCTCGTTCACCTCCATCACCGAGGTGACGAGGTGGAAGTGGTAGCCCGAGTTCCCCGCGAGCAGCTTCAGGAAGTAGATGTCCTTGGGGAAGCAGCTTCCGCCGTACCCCATGCCGGCGCGCAGGTAATGGGTGCCGATCCGGCGGTCGAGCCCCATCCCCCTGGCGACGTCCTCGACGTCGGCGCCGACGAGCTCGCAGACGTTCGCGATCTCGTTGATGAAGCTGATTCGCGTCGCGAGATAGGCGTTGGCGGCCAGCTTGACCATCTCGGCCGACGGAACGTCCATGCGAACGACTTCGGCGTCGAGCCCGTCGTGGAGCGCTGCGACCGCGTCGCCGTCTGCCGGATCGAACGAGCCGACCACAACCCGATCCGCGTCCTGGAAGTCGTGTACTGCCGTTCCTTCGGCGAGGAATTCCGGACATGACGCGTAGCCGACCGTGACCAGTCCGCGGGCGTCGAGCGCGGCCCGAACCTTCTCGCCCGTTCCAACCGGCACCGTGCTCTTCATCACCAGCACCGGCGAGCCGATGTCGGCGGGGAGCTCCTCGATCACGCTCCAGACCGCCGACAGGTTCGCGTCCCCGGACGGCGTCGGCGGGGTGCCGACGCACACGAAGAGGAACTCGCTCCCGGTGACCGCCTCCTCCATCGAGAGCGTGAAGGTGAGCCGGTCGCGGTTCCGAGCGATCAGCTCGTCGAGGCCGGGCTCGTGGAAGGGCACCTTCCCTTGCTCGAGGAGCTCGACCCGCTCTGGGACGACGTCGCGGATGACCACGGTGTGCCCGAGTTCGGCGAGGCAGACCCCGCTGACGAGGCCTGCGTACCCGGCGCCGAAGAATGCGACTCGAGCCACGGCCGGTTACTTCGCCTTCAGGGGCTTCAGCCCCTTCGCGATCGCGATCATTGTCTCGTTCGAGAGGTTGTCGAGCAGCGAGTTGACCACCCAGTAGCTCGCGCCCTTCTCGCGCAGCACGATCATGTGGAGCTTCGATCCGTTGTAGTAGAAGTCGTAGCTCCGGCCGCCGAGAATATGGTGGAAGCTGCGGTCGGAGAGGACCGGAGCGTCGTCCCAATTCGTCTCCTCGACGCCCCAGTACTGCCCGCTTCCGTTCCGGTAGACGAGGCGCACGGCGTGGTGGTCGCCCTCGATCTTGTAGGCGTACAACGGCTTTGCGGAATCCGGCGCCGACGAGCTGTCGAGTACCGTCGGCACCATCAGCTTGAAGTCGACCTTCGGCTGGACGGCGCGCAGCGGGCCCGAGGTGTCGTACGGGTTCGACTGCACGTGCGCCGGCTCGCGCGTCGGCGTCGGCGCCGCCGGCGGCGCAGGCGCGAGCGCCCCGTGGAACGACTGCCCGGCGACGACGGTCAGCATCGCGCCGTTCTGGAGCGGTTTGATCTCGCGCGTCACCTTCTGTACATCGGCAGGCGCGAACAGCTTCGCAACCGCCTTGGCCGCGGCCGCCGCCTGCGGCACCTTGGGGTTCCAGTAGATCGTCGTGTGGAAGTAGTTGAAGCGCGGTGCGTTGCCGGTCGCGTTCGGCGGCAGCGGGACGACGTGGTAGCCGAGTTGCGACAGCAAGCCACCCGCGAGCCCTGCAGAACCGGCGATCCCGTTGCCGTTCAGGACCGTGATCGTCGTCTCTTTCGGCGCAGGGGTGCGCAGCTTGACCTTCCGCCCGAGCGCGACCGCGGTCGCGACCTTGGCGTCCTCGACGTCCGGCGTCTCCCAGTCCTGCACGGCCGCTGCGATGTTCGACGGATCGGTGCGCAGGTCGGAGTAGCCGCTCAGACCCTGGATCTGCGTCTGGAAGAAGTGGCCGGCGGGCAGATGCCAGGCGAAGAACGCGTAGCTGAGGATCGTCTTGCCGCTGACGCCCCCTCCGCCGCCTGATGCGACCTCGATGTTCTTCGTCAGCGTCCCGACGATCTTCGGCACCTTCAGCAGGCTGAAGTTGTGCTTGAACTGGTACTTCATCGCCTTCACGAACTGCTGCTGGCGCGCAACCCGGAAGAGGTCGGAGTCGGTGTGCCGGTAGCGGACGTAGTCGAGCGCACTGCCTCCGGTCAGACGCTGGTAGCCGGGCTGGAGGTTGATCTTGGCGTACCCGAACGTCGGCGAGAGGCCGGCGTTGTTGTTGAAGTAGCGGCGATCGACGTCGATCCACACCCCGCCGAGACTGTTCACGATCTTCTTGAAGCCTCGGAAGTTGACGGTGATCAGGTAGTTGATCGGCAGGCCGACCATGTCACTGACCGTCTGCACTGTCCCCTTCGAGCCGCAATCTGCGTAGGCGGAGTTGATCTTGCCCTGGTAGATCGGCTGCCCCGGACAATGCACGGGCACGACCAGATCGCGCGGGAAGGACATCATCGAGACCGTGTGATTCGACGGATCGGTGCGGACCAGCATCACCGTGTCGGACCGCGACGGGGTGTTCGCGGTCTCGTTGGCGCGGTGGTCGTAGCCGATCACGAGGCCGATTGCGGCGTGACCCGGTGCGGGTGGCTCGCCGAGGAATCTCTGGGCCGCCTTCGCGTCCTCGGAGTGCGCCTGGATCGCGGCCACGCTCTGGTGGAAGAAGAGATAGGCACCGGCGGCGAACGCGACGACGATCATGACGATCGCGATCACGAGCCACAGGATGATCCGACCGACCGTGCGGAGGCCCGACCGGGACGGAGGCTTCTCCGCCCGGTAGCGGGTCATCGGCGTCATCGTCGAGGGCGGCGCAACGGAGTGGCCGTTCTCCTCGAGGACGCCGCCCCGCCCGATTCCTCGCTTCAGCGTCGTCTTCAAGCGCGCAACGGTCGAAAAAACGGCGCGCCGGGATCGACACGCCTGCCGGCAGGATAGCGAAGCGCGCCGATCGCATCGGCGCCTGAAGGGCTACTCAGTGTCTGTCAGGCCGCTCGGCCGGCGACTTTCGCGGCCAGTGACTGCTCGAACGCAGACGGCAGCGGGCCGCGGATGCCGAGGAAGATCATCGCCGCGTCGACGCGGCCGCGGTTGAACGTGACGATGTCGATCGCGACCGGGATCGTCGTGCCCTGGATGGTGACGTTCGCCGTCAGCCGGTACGCGTTCGAGCGGTCGCCGAGCCGCCGGAAGGGAAGTGGTCCGACCTGGAGCAGCTGAACCTTGGCCGGGGCAGCGCCCTTCTTGAACAGCTCGCCGAAGCAGCTCGGCAGCCCCGGTCTCGCCACCCGGGCGTAGCCGGTCTTGGCCATCGCCACCGTCTTGAAGATCCCGACGGAGCTGGAGACGAACGAGCCGTCGGCGCGGGTGAAGTCCGGCGAGTCGACGTCTCCCGTCTCGACCAGGTCGGACTGGTCGGGGTTGTACGTCGAGCAGCGCGGGTTGTCCTGGCTCGTGTTCGTGTTCGGCTTGCCGACCCAGCCGGCGGGGAAGTCCGACCGGCGGAGTACGATCGCCCGCGCCTTCGCCTGGTCGGCCTTCGTCAGCCGCTTCTGCGGCTCGCCGTTCGAGGCGAGTGCTGGAGGAACTGCCACGGCGACGGCCAGGACCACGACACCGAGGAGCCTGCTCACGGCAACGATCATCCCACAGGCGTCGGCGAGCGATCGTCGGCCAGATTCGGACCCAGCCACCGCTCCGCCTCGGCGAGCGAGACCCCCTTGCGGGCGGCGTAGTCCTCCGCCTGATCGCGACCGATGCGCCCGACCGAGAAGTACCGCACTTCGGGGTGGGCGAAGTAGACGCCGCTGACGCTCGCCGCCGGGAACGTCGCGCACGTCTCCGTCAGCTCGAGCCCGACGTCGCCCGCGCCCAGAAGGCGGAAGAGCTTCTCCTTCTCGCTGTGGTCGGGGCAGGCCGGGTAGCCGAACGCAGGACGGATCCCGCGATAGCGCTCACGGATCAGATCCTCGTTCGAGAGCTGCTCGCCCGGCGCGTACCACGCTCGCCTGACCTCGCTGTGCAGCCACTCGGCGAAGGCTTCGGCCAGCCGGTCGGCGAGCGCCTTGACGATGATCGAGCGGTAGTCGTCGTGCTCGGCCTCGTACCCGGCCGCGAGCTCGTCGGCCCCGTGGACTCCGACGGCAAACGCGCCGATCGCGTCTCCCGCGGGAGCGATGTAGTCAGCCAGACAGCGGTTCGGCCGTGAGTCGCCGTGGTCGGCCTGCTGGCGCAGGAAGCAGAAGCGGGTCCCCTCCCCGAGCACGACGTCGTCACCGTCGCCCGCAGCCTCCCAGAATCCGTACACGCCACGGGGCCGCAGGCTGCCGGCCGCCGTGACCTCACCGAGCAACTCCAGCGCATCGTCGTACAGCTCGCGCGCCTCCGGCCGCTCCAGGATCGCCGGGAACTTCCCCTTCAGCTCCCAGGCGTGGAAGAAGAACTGCCAGTCGATGAAGCGCGAGAGCGTCTCGAGGTCGGGCTCGATTGCCCGAGAGCCTGCGAACGGTGCGACGGGCAGGTCGGCGAACGAGACGCGATGGGCGTTCGCGCGCGCGGCGGCCAGCGGCAGCAGCGGCTTGCGTTCGCGCTCGGCGTGCTTGTCCCGCAGCCGCTCCTGGAGCTCGCGGTTTTCTCGATCGAACTCGTCCAGGCGCCCAGGGTCGAGCAGGCTGGCGACCGTCGCGACCACCCTCGACGCGTCGAGAACGTGCACCGTCGGCCGTGAGTACGCAGGCGCGATCCGCACCGCTGTGTGCTGCTTCGAAGTGGTCGCGCCGCCGATCAGGAGCGGGAGATCGAGCCCGCGCCGCTCCATCTCGCCGGCGACGTGCACCATCTCGTCGAGCGAGGGCGTGATCAGGCCGGACAGACCGACCACGACGGCGCCCTCCCGCCTCGCGGTGTCGAGGATCTTCTCGGCCGGCGCCATCACGCCGAGATCGATCACCTCGTAGTTGTTGCAGCCGAGGACGACGCCGACGATGTTCTTGCCGATGTCGTGGACGTCGCCCTTGACCGTCGCCAGGACGATCTTTCCCTGCGTCCGCGCGCTCGTCTTCTCCTCCTCCATGAACGGCTCCAGGTACGCGACGGCACGCTTCATCGCCCGGGCGCTCTTCACTACCTGCGGCAGGAACATCCGTCCGGAGCCGAAGAGGTCGCCGACGATCCGCATCCCCTCCATCAGCGGCCCCTCGATCACGTCCAGCGGCCGCGGGAACTTCTGGCGGGCCTCCTCGACGTCGTCCTCGATGTACTCGACGATCCCGTGTACCAGCGCGAACGAGAGCCGGTGCTCGACATCCTGCTCGCGCCAGGAGAGGTCGACCTCGCGCCTCGTCGCCTCGCCGGAGACGGTGCCGGCGTGCTCGACGAGCCGCTCGGTCGCGTCCGGCCGCCGGTCGAAGAGGACGTCCTCGACTCGCTCGAGCAGCTCGGGCTCGATGTCCTCGTAGACGCTCAGCTGACCGGCGTTGACGATCCCCATGTCCAGGCCTGCCCGAATTGCGTGGTAGAGGAATGCCGAGTGCATCGCCTCGCGGACGGTCTCGTTGCCGCGAAAGGCGAAGGACAGGTTGGAGATGCCGCCCGAGGTGCGGGCGCCCGGGCAGCGTTCCTTGATCAGCGGCAGCGAGTCGATGAAGGCCTTCGCGTATCCGTTGTGCTCCTCGATTCCGGTCGCGACCGCGAGCACGTTCGGGTCGAAGACGATGTCCTCGGGGTGGAATCCCTCCTCGATCAGGAGCCGGTACGCGCGCTCGCAGATCTCGACCTTGCGCTCGGCGGAGACGGCCTGGCCCTCCTCGTCGAACGCCATCACGATCGCGGCGGCTCCGAGCCGGCGGATCGCCCGCGCATGGGCCAGGAACGCCTCCTCGCCCTCCTTCAGGCTGATCGAGTTCGCGATCCCCTTGCCCTGAATGCACTTCAGTCCCGCCTCGATCGCCGAGAACCGGGAGCTGTCGACCATGATCGGCACCCGGGCGATCTCCGGCTCGGTGGCGATCACGTTCAGGAAGGTGGTCATCGCCTGCTCGGCGTCGAGCAGGTCGGCGTCCATGTTCACGTCGATCAGGTTCGCGCCGCCCTGCACCTGCTCGAGCGCGACCGCCACGGCGCCTGTGTAGTCGTCTGCCTCGATCAGTCGGCGGAAACGCGCCGAGCCGGTCACGTTCGTCCGCTCGCCGATCATCACGAAGCCGGTCTCGCGCTCGAGCTCGAACGGCTCCAGGCCGCTGAAACGCGGAAGTGCACGCCTTTCCGGGACGCGTCTGGGGGACAGTCCCTCGGTCACGTCCCGAATCGCCACGACGTGCTCCGGCGTCGTTCCGCAGCAGCCGCCGACGACGTTCACGAGCCCCGAGCGGGCGAACTCTCCCAGGTACCGGCTGGTGTCGGCGGGCAGCTCGTCGTGCTCGCCGAACGCGTTCGGGAGCCCAGCGTTCGGGTGGCAGGAGACGTAGGTGTCGGCGATCCGGGAGAGATCCTCGACGTAGGGGCGCATCTCCGCGGCGCCGAGCGAGCAGTTCACGCCGACGATCAGCGGCTCGGCATGCTCGACCGAGGCCCAGAACCCCTCGACGGTCTGGCCCGACAGGTTCCGACCGCTTACGTCGATCGCCGTGAACGAGACCCAGCGGGGAATCTCGGGTGCGACGTCGAGGGCAGCTGCGATTGCGGCCTTCGCGTTCAGCGTGTCGAAGACCGTCTCGATCATCAGCAGGTCGACACCGCCGTCTCGCAGCGCTTCGATCTGCTCGGCGTACGCGGCGTACACGGCGTCGAAGGCGACGGGCCGGAAGCCGGGATCGTCCACCTTCGGGGAAACCGACAGCGAGACGTTGAGCGGACCAAGCGAACCGGCGACCAACCCGCCCGCCTCGTCAGCGGCCCGCCTCGCCAGACGGGCACCCTCGTAGCTCATTTCGGCGGCGACGTCGCCGAGGTCGTAGTCTGCCTGCCCGATCCGGGTGGCAGTGAAGGTGTTCGTCGTCGCGATGTCGGCGCCGGCCGCGAAGTAGCTGCGGTGGATGTCGAGAATCACCTCGGGCCGCGTCAGGTTGAGCAGGTCGGGGTCGCCGGCGACGTCACGGTGGTGATCGCGGAAGCGCTCGCCCCGGTACGCCTGTTCTCCGCGAACGTCGCGCTGGATCAGGACGCCCCACGATCCGTCGAGCAGGACGATCCGCTCGTCGAGGAGGCGCTTGAGCTGTTCGATCCGGTTCTCCATTCCGCGCTCCCTGCCCAAAGAGTCGCGGAACCGAACCCGCGGGGCTCTTTAGGCGTTTGGTAACCCGGTCGCCAAGCTGCCTGTCAAAGTACTCCGGGTCTTCTCAGCTTAGCTGAGACCGGCCCCAGCGCCAGCCCTCAGAAGGGCCAGACTTCAGTCTGGCCCCTTGCCTTCCGGTCGCGCCGACGCAACGCCTGGGGACAGGGTGAAGCCTGTCCCTCCGCGATTAGCCGGGAACGGGCGCGGAGACGTGGATCGGCGGCGACGTGGTGCCGTCGGCGACGGCGAGCTGGTTCTCCGCGTGCCTGATCCGCTGCTCGAGCTGCCAGCGGTCGGCGTCCGACTCGCCGGCGTCGACCTTCGCGAGCTCGGCCTGCGCGGCCTCGAGCTGCGCCCTAGCCCGTGCTGGGTCGATCTCGTCGACCTCGACGGCATCGTCGACGAGCGCCAGGGCGCGGTCCTGCTCGACTTTGAAGAACCCCGGGCCGGTGGCGAATTCACGGACGTCCTGGCCGCGCCGGATGTGCACGCGGGTCGAGCCCGCCTTCAGCATCGCCACCAGCGGTGCGTGCCGCGCGAGCACGCCGATCTCCCCATCCGCCCCGGGGACGATCAGCATCTCTGCCTCCCCCTCGAACGCCGAGCCGTCCGGCGTCACGAGGGAAACCTCGAGGACAGCCATCAGACCGTGGCCGGCTCGGCCTCTTCGGCCGCCTCGGCCTCGGTCTCTTCGGCTTCGGGCTCGGTCTGCTCCTCGCCGCCAAGGGTCTTCGCCTTTGCAACCGCGTCGTCGATCGTGCCGACCATGTAGAACGCCTGCTCGGGCAGGCTGTCGTGCTTGCCCTCGAGGATCTCGGCGAAGCCCTTGACCGTGTCCTCCAGCTTCACGTACGCCCCGGGCGTGCCCGTGAAGACCTCCGCCACGAACATCGGCTGCGAGAGGAACCGCTCGATCTTGCGGGCCCGCTGGACGACCAGCTTGTCCTCGTCGGAGAGCTCGTCCATGCCCAGGATCGCGATGATGTCCTGGAGGTCGCGGTAGCGCTGGAGCACCTCCTGCACGCGCGAGGCGGTGTCGTAGTGGTCGTCGGAGACGACGCCGCGCGAGAGCGCGCGCGAGTTCGACCCGAGCGGGTCGATCGCCGGGTAGATGCCTTTCTCGGAGATCGACCGGGCCAGCGTGATGAACGCGTCCAGATGGGCGAAGGTGTTCGCCGGGGCGGGGTCGGTCAAGTCGTCTGCTGGCACGTAGATCGCCTGCACCGAGGTGACCGAGCCGACGCGCGTGGACGTGATCCGCTCCTGGAGCTGGCCCATCTCGGTCGCGAGCGTGGGCTGGTAGCCGACGGCGCTGGGCATGCGGCCGAGGAGCGCCGACACCTCGGATCCCGCCTGCACGAAGCGGAAGATGTTGTCGATGAAGAAGAGGACGTCCTGGCCCTCGTCGCGGAAGTACTCGGCCATGGTCAGGCCGGAGAGGCCGACCCGAAGGCGCGCGCCTGGCGGCTCGTTCATCTGGCCGTAGACGAGCGCGACCCGGTCGATCACCCCGGACTCCTCCATCTCCAGCCAGAGATCGTTCCCCTCGCGGGTGCGCTCGCCGACGCCGGCGAACACCGACACGCCGCCGTGCTGTTCGGCGACGTTGTGGATCAGCTCCTGGATCAGCACCGTCTTGCCGAGGCCGGCGCCACCGAAGAGGCCGATCTTGCCGCCGCGCACGAACGGCGCGATCAGGTCGATGACCTTGATGCCGGTTTCGAAGATCTCCGCCTTCGGCGACAGCTCGCGGAACTCCGGCGGGTCGCGATGGATCGGCCAGCGCTCGCCGGAGGCCGGCTCGCCGTCGTCAACCGGCTCGCCCAGAACGTTCCAAAGCCGACCCAGCGTCTCCTTGCCGACGGGGACACTGATCGGAGCGCCGGTGTCGATGACGTCGACACCGCGCGGCAGGCCGTCGGTGGAGTCCATGGCGACGGCGCGGACGCGGTCGTCTCCGAGGTGCTGCTGCACTTCCGCGATCAGGTCGAGACCCGGCGAGCCGTCCTCGCCCGGAACGGTGATGCGCAGCGCGTTGTTGATCTCTGGCAGCGCGCCGGTGAAGACGGCGTCGATGACGACGCCCTTGACCTCGACGACCTTGCCGACATTGTTTTCAGATGACATTGTGCTCAGCCATTTGACTCCTGAGGGAGCGATTGCACGAGAGGAGGCCCGGCCGAGCGCACGCGACGGCGGCGGACGAGCAAGGCGAGTCTATCGAAGGCCGACGGCTCCCGAACGCCTCTCGGAAGCGAACGACACTCCTGCATCAGCGTGGCCACACGGGCCTCGTGATCGAGCGATCAGCAGTACGAGCTGACGAGCGAGGGGATCACCCCTCGTAGACTAGCCCTGCGCGCTCGTGTTACGGCGGCGGGTTAGGTCGGGCCGTCTTGACGGTTGGTCACGGCGCCGAACGACCCGACGCCTGATCCGCTGGGCGGCCGACCGCCGAGCTGGAGAACGCGCAGTGTCCGCAGCTGCTTGATGTCCTGATCGTCGACCGTGACGGCAGCGGGGATCTGGGTCGGTGTGTGCGTGGACGGGCTCCTCGATAGCTGCGTGCTGAGCACCGTGGTGACGCCAACGACGGCGGCGGCAACGGCGGCGACGCTGGCGACCGCGCCGCGCCGCAGAGGCAGCCTTCGCCGCCCGGACACGAAGACCGGGTGGTCGATCTGCTCGAGCGGCTGCGCCCTGAGGGTGACGACCGCACCGCGCACGGTCGCCTCGAACTCGCGGCACGCAGTGCAGCGGCGCAGATGCGCGCCGAGCATCGCCTCCTCCAGCTCCGAGATCTCATCGTCGAGCCGTAGCGAGATCCACGCGCGGGCGCGGTCACAGTTACGCGGCTGCAGTCGCAGTGCCATACCTCGTACGACGACCGAGCCTACGCCTTGTTAGCCACGCAAGCGTCAGATGAACTGATACCGGGAGTCGATCGCCAGCCCGATGATGATCAGGAGGAGTCCGAGGACGATGAAGATCGCCGACTCGGCGATCGTCGACTGGTGCTCTTCAGCCGTTGCCCAACGCAAAAACCGAGGCCCGAGGAGCGGTGTCGCGTCGCTCTTCGACCGGACCGGGCCCCGGTTGCCGACGAAGAAGCCGAACACGAGCATCAGACATCCGAATGCCTCGAATCCAACTGCGATCGAGCGATTGAGAGACGCGCCGAGGATCAGGCCGATCGAGACGGCGCAGAGGGAAATCGCGGCGACCAGGACGCCGAGAATGGTGAAGAAGCGGCGGGCAGCTGCGGCCCACACGAGGGACTACTCCTCGATGTTCGCCGAGGGCGCGAGCGGTGTCCCGGTGCCACGGAACTCCTCCTCGCTCAGCGGCCAGCCTTCGAGCGGGTAGTGGCAAGCCGCCACGTGCTCCTCCCCGCCGACCGGCCGGAGTTCCGGGGTCTCGACGTCGCAATGACCGGGATGGAAGCGCGGGCACCGCGGATGGAACCAGCAGGCGGAGGGCGGGTTGATCGGGTTCGGCACGTCCCCCTGGAGGACCACGGGCTTCCGTGCTCGGCCGGCGTCCGGGTCGGGGATCGGCACCGCGGACATCAGAGCGCCGGTGTAGGGATGCTTCGGCTCCGCGTACAGCCCATCCCGCGTCGCGATCTCGACGGCGTGGCCGAGGTACATGACGAGCACCCGGTCGGAGATGTGGCGGACGACGTTGAGGTCGTGCGCGATGAAGACGTACGTCAGCCCGAAGTCACGCTGGAGGTCCTTGAGCAGGTTGAGGATCTGCGCCTGCACGGACACGTCCAGCGCGGACACCGGCTCGTCGCAGACGATGAGCTTCGGGTTGATCGCCAGGGCGCGGGCGACGCCGATCCGCTGTCGCTGGCCGCCGGAGAACTCATGGGGAAAGCGGTTGTAGTGCTCGGGGTTCAGACCGACGATCTCGAGCAGCTCTTGGACGCGGCGCTTGACCTCTCCCGCCGTGCCGATGCCGTGCACCTCCAGCGGCTCGCCGATGATGAAGCCGACGCGCTTGCGCGGGTTCAACGACGCGTACGGGTCCTGGAAGATCATCATCATCTCCCGGCGCACCGGACGCATCTCGGCCCGCGACAGCTTGGTGATGTCCCGCCCGTCGAAGACGAGCCGACCGCTGGTCGGCTCGAGCAGCTTCATGATGCACCGGGCGAGGGTCGACTTCCCGCAGCCCGACTCGCCGACGATCCCGAGCGTCTCGCCCTCCTTGAGGGCGAACGAGACGCCGTCCACCGCCTTCACCGAGGCGATCTGCTTCTGGAAGATGATCCCGCGGGTGACGGGGAAGTGCTTCTTGACCCCGTCGACGACGAGGAGCTCGTCGCCGGTTAGCTGGAGCGGCTGCTCCTCCGGCGGGGAGGCAGTCGCAGTCGTCTGCTCCGGCTTGGTCGTGCTCAACTCGCCTCCGCGAGCGTGCCCGCGATCAGCTTCGTCGCCTCGTGATCCTTCGTCTCCTGGTCGAGGTGGCAACGGACGCGATGGGCGCCGGACGCCTCGGGCACTGCGTCGAGCGTCGGCTCCGTCTGCGAGCAGATCGGCATCACGTACGGGCAGCGGGGGTGGAAGCGACAACCCTGCGGCGGGAAGAGCAGCGACGGCGGCTGCCCGGAGATCTGCACCAGCCGATCGAGGTCCTGATGGAGACGCGGGAGCGAGCCGAGCAGGCCCCACGTGTAGGGGTGGTTCGGCCGGCGGAAGAGGTTGCGCACCTCGCCCTCCTCCTGAACGCGGGCCGCGTACATCACCGTCACGTCGTCCGCGACCTCGGCGACGACACCGAGATCGTGCGTGATCATGATGATCGCGCTCCCGAACTCGTCCTGGAGGCGCTTCATCAGGTCGAGGATCTGTGCCTGCGTGGTCACGTCGAGGGCAGTCGTCGGCTCGTCGGCGATCAGCAGGTCGGGGTTGTTCACCAGCGCCATCGCGATCATCACGCGCTGGCGCATTCCGCCCGAGAACTGGTGCGGGTAGTCGTCGATCCGGGCGTCCGCCCGGGGGATGCCAACCGCCTTCAGCAGCTCGAGCGCGCGGGCGCGCGCGGCCGCCTTGGTGATGTCCTGGTGGAGGAGGATCGCCTCGATCAGCTGCTGCCCGACTTTGTGCACCGGGTTCAGCGAGGTCATCGGATCCTGGAAGATCATCGCGATCTCGTCGCCGCGGATCCGGCGCAGCTCCTTCGGGCTCATCCCGATCAGGTTCTGGCCCTTCCAGAGAGCTTCGCCGCTCGAAATCGTGTTCTTTCGGTTGTTCAGACCCATGATCGTCAGGCACGTGACGCTCTTGCCGCAGCCCGACTCGCCGACGATTCCGAGGGTCTTTCCTTTCTCGACCGAGAAGCTGACACCGTCGACCGCTTTGACGATGCCGTCATCGGTCCGGAAGTACGTCTTCAGATCGTTGACTTCGAGAAGAGGCATTCCGCCGACGTTAGAGATTCACGGGTCTGAGGGTTGGTGGAGCGGCCGGGAACTACGCCAGCCGGATGCGAGGATCGATCACTGCGTACAGCAGGTCGACGATCAGGTTGAAGACGATGATGATGATGGTGGAGAAGACGATCACGCCCATCACGGTCGGGACGTCGTAGTTATTGAGCGCCTGTACGGACGTCCGGCCGAGACCGGGGAGGCTGTAGAC
>JBKPPY010000128.1:0-12663 GCA_046733845.1 Actinomycetota bacterium
GTCCTTCTCCTGCCTCACAGTGCGCGCGTTCGCTGCCGGATTCAAGAGGCCAACTCCGAAGCGCTGCGACGAGAGGCGCCTGGCGGATTCGAACCGCCGAAGAGTTACTTCAGGAGGCCCGACCGGCTCGATCGTAGAGCGAAAAGTCGAGCTAGTCGGACTCGAACCGGCGACCTCCTGGGTGCGATCGCTGCGCGCTGAGGAACGAGAGGGAAGGAATGGCATGGTTAAGCCATTTCCTTGCCTAGCATCTGCCAGCAATTTCCCTCCCCTGCCCTGCCCTACTCCCACAAACTCACCACGCGTCGATCAGGCTTTGTCTCGTTCAGCGGGCAAGTTCACAGCCGTATCCTTCAAGGGCATGAAAGGGATCCGTTACATGCTGCGCAACTTCACGGCTCTCTCTGTCAAGGAGCATCTGCGTTCGCAGATCGAGCGGCCAGGACGTGGCGCCGAATTGACACCGAACGAGGTTGAGTTGGTGCGTTTCGTAGCCGATCGAGCCGATCAGCTGGGGGAGCTTGCCGAGAAGTCGGCCGACAGGTAGGCGACCCCTGACGCTGGAGGGGCCACTGGCGCAGGTGTGCGATCGCTTACCGCGTCGCCTCCACCGCGTTGGGCGCCAATCCTGCGCCCGCTACTACTCGCGCGCGCGCCTCCGAGCTCGTCCGTGGCATGCGCCGAGCCGGCGAGCGATGGGCAGCGGCCAAGTAGTGATTTCAGAAAAAGCTCGCTACTTGCGGGATAATTAGGCGCCTGGCGGATTCGAACCGCCGTACGAGGCTTTGCAGGCCTCTGCCTAACCACTCGGCCAAGGCGCCCGGCAGGGGCATGGTATCGGCGGCTCGGGGAAGACCCTAAGCGTGACGGCCGTCGACTTTCTCCCGGCCCGGCGCACGCTGCCGGCGCTCAACGAGGCCGTTCAGGGCTGCCGCGGGTGCCCGCTGTATGCCGATGCGACACGGGCCGTCTTCGGCGAGGGAGCCGCGCACGCCGAGGTGATGCTGGTCGGCGAGCAGCCGGGCGACAAGGAGGACCTCGCCGGGCGCCCGTTCGTCGGGCCGGCCGGGCGGCTGCTGGACGAGGCGCTCGACGAGGCCGGGATCGAGCGTTCGCACACCTACGTCACGAACGCGGTGAAGCACTTCAAGTGGCAGGGCCGCGGGAAGCGGCGGATTCACCAGAAGCCGACCTGGTCGGAGTCGACGGCCTGCCGCCCCTGGCTGGAGGCCGAGCTCGAGGCGGTTCGGCCTCGCGTAGTCGTCGCGCTCGGGGCGACCGCGGCGCAGTCGCTTCTCGGTAAGGACTTCCGCGTCACGAAGCAACGCGGCGAGCTGATCGAGTCGACGCTCGCCGAGCACGTGGTCGCGACCGTCCACCCGTCGTCGATCCTCCGCCAGCAGGACGAGGACGCGCGGCAAGCCGAGCGTGCGGCGTTCGTCGCCGACCTGCGCGTCGTAGCAGCGCTGCTCTAGGGCGTCGAGACCGCGAGGGCGAACGACCCCGCGCCACGGACGCGCTTGACCTGCACCTGAAGCGTTCGCTGGCCGCAGACCGTGGCCTCGAGCGACTTCGAGGTCGAGGCGCCGGCCGACGTGCCGAGGACGTTGCCGGTGGCGGGATCGACCAGCCGGAGCGTGAACCGCACATTCTTCGGCGAGGTCAGCCGCACATTGAACGTGCCGTCGAGCGGAGTTGCGATTCGGAAGCCCCGCCCGGTGGCGCCGCCGGAGAGGGAAGAGCGGACCGTGCTCGCGGTCGGCCCGGCCCAGGGAGCGGTCACGTCGAGCGCGAGGGCGTCCAGCGTGGGCTGATCCGGATAGAAGCGCCGGTCGACGACCCCCCAGAACGTCTCGGGGAGGCCTTGGCGGCGCTCGTTGAGGACGCGGTAGTCCTCCGCGAAGGCCTCACCCGGGTTGAGCGTGTACCGGGCACCCTCGTCGCCGGGGGCGAGCTCGCCCGCCGCTGTGCGACTGCACACACCGACGGTGGTCGACCAGCGCTTCGGCCCCCAGTCGACCGCCCGCCAAGGAGTGTTGTCCCGGCTCCGCGCAATGTGGTGCCCGTACTCGTGCGTCAGCACTGCCCGGGCGCTGATCCCGGACAGATCGTCCGCCATCGTGATCAGCCGATTGCTCCCGTAACAGCCGAGCGCGTTCTGTCCGCAGGTCTGCTGAACCTGCGCCAGCGTGGCGACGTAGACGCTGACCGTGGAGATCTCGGAGCCGTGGATGAGACTCGTGAGCATGTCTGCCCACCGCTGCGCGATCGATGGGTCGGCGGCGGCGAGCTCGTCCTCGACATAGACGGTCACCCGCTCGCCGTCGGCGGCTGTGATCGGGCCGCCCGAGAAGCCGGCGGCCAACTGGACAAGTCGCGCGGCGACCGCTCGAGAGTTGCTGCTCGCGCCGTACGAATACGTCGAGAACGGGGCCCCGCTCGCCCGGGCGGCAGCTCCGCTCGGCGCTGCGACCACCACGAGCAGCAGAAGGAGGACCGTGCGGCGCACGCCAACAGTCCACCACGGAAACCTGAGAGGCTGATGAAGCCGACGTTATGAAGGTGGAAAGACGTACAGGTGGGCCGCGAGGGGCGCGAACCCGTCGGAGAAGGCATCTCCTGACGCGTTCACGCTGCGGCCCTCGCCGAGGGCAGTGCCTGTCCGGCCGTCGAGACCGGAGGCCGTCACCGTAGCCCGGGTCGCGGACCGGGTCGGGTTGACGGCGACCACGTAGAGGGCGCCGTGGAGCGAACGTGCGGCGGCGAGCACCGGCGTGGTCGCTGACGCTAGCGCCTCCGGCGCAAGGAGCGCACCACCGAGCGCCGCCACCTCCTGCGCGATCCGCGTGATCTCCGGCGTCAGCGCCGGGTCCCAGTCAGCCGGGAAGAAGCCGATCCCCCTGGCACCGCCGATCACCGACAGCCAGCTCTCGGCGCGCAGGGTCGCCGGTGTTACGCGCAGCTGCGGCTGGTGGCACTTCCACGTCCCGGCCTCGATCCACTGGAACGTCGGCCGGCCGCGCGCGAGGGCGACGAGCTCGCGCTGGGCCGCCGCGACGTCCGGCAGCCAGTCGAGCTTGCAGAACTCCTGGAGCGGATAGAGGTCGAAGGCGACCACGTCCGACCTGGCGATCAGGCCCGGGTAGATCGCACGCCCTGCGGCGAGCGGTGCCGCCCGCGAGTAGAAGTGGTTCGTCAGTGTGAGGAGGCGGAGCCGGGCCGTCTCAGCGAGCGTCGGGAAGCGAGGTAGTGTCGCCGCCGTCAGGCCCTTCAGATCGGCCTCGTCTGGGTAGTACCAGCCGATCACACCCGCGCCGCCGGTGCCGGCCTCGTCGGCGTTGGTAAGCGAGAAGGCACGCCCGCCAAGCCCTTCCGTCTGCTCGGCGATCCCCCCACAGTCGTTCCCGGCGAAGAGCGAGATCCCGGCGGCAAGCGAGGATTCGTAGCCGCTCGGACACTGGGCGACGACTGCGAGTGGGAAGAACGGCTCACCATCGAGCTTGACCACGCCGTCGCCGATCGAGGCGGCCGGTGAGAAAGGCACGCCGGCGGTCTCGAAGTCGAAGGTCGCGTCGCCCGCCCACACCCGGTACCCGGTTGCGTAACGGAGGCCCGTGAGGATGGCCCGTCGGCCCTTCACCGGCGCCCACATCGTCGGCCCGAGCTCGGGCAGGCCGTAGCCCACGACCGCCGGCGGGTTCGGCTTCGTCCACTGCACCGCCGCCGAGAGCGGCCCGACCGCGACCGCCTGCAGCGGCCCGGCCGGCGGCGGGGCCGTGGTCGGAGGCGCCGTGGTCGTTCGTGGAGGTGCGGTTGTGGTAGCCGGCGCCGTGGTGGCGGTCGTCGACGGCCGGGTTGTCGTCGACGGCGCTGCCCGCTCGTTCTTCCTCCCGGAGGGGAGAAGCACGGCCACCAGTACCCCTGCGAGCAGCAGCGCGCCGAGACAGCAGAGCGCCAGGAAACCCAGCGCCGCACGGTCACCGCGAGACCCGGTCACCTTCCCCTAGGGTAAGGCGGGATGACGGTGCCGGTGATCGACCTCTCGGGCGATCCGCGGCGGGTCGCGGACGACATCGGCACAGCCTGCCGTGACCTCGGCTTCCTCACCGTCACCGGACACGGCGTGCCGGACGAGGTGGTCGACCGCACCGCCGGGGTCGCGCGCACGTTCTTCGATCTTCCCGCTGCGGAGAAACGCACACTTGCCGAGGGAAAGCCGGAGCCAGGGCTGCCCGCGTACCGGCCGCTGAGGAGCGAGAGCCTCGCCGCCAGCCTGGGCCACCGAACGCCGGGCGACCTGAAGGAGTCGCTCGACTGGGGCCCGGCCGTCCCCGGCTACGGCTGGCCCTCTCGCCCACCGGAGCTGCGACGTGCGTTCGAGGAATACTTCGACGCCCTCTCGGACCTCGGCGGCCGCCTACGCCGCCTCTTCGCGCTCGCGCTCGACCTGCCCGAGGACTGGTTCGAGCCGGCGTTTCGCGGCCACTCGTCGAGCATGCGGGTGGTCAACTACCCGGCTCCCGAAGAAGAGATCGAGCCCGGCCAGTTGCGCGCCGGCGCGCACACCGACTACGGCTACATGACCATCCTGCGCACAGAGGATGCTCCCGGCGGGTTGCAGGTGGAGACGCCCGCCGGCGACTGGCTCGACGTGCAGGCGGTGCCCGGATCGTTCGTCGTCAATCTCGGCGACATGATGGCCCGTTGGACGAACGACCGCTGGGCCGCGACGCTCCACCGGGTCGCCGTTCCGTCGGCCGACCGTGCGGCCCGCAGCCGCCGCCAGACGATCGTCTTCTTCCACGACCCGCGGGCGGACGCGCTCATCGAGTGCATCCCGGGCTGCGCGGATGTCGACCATCCTGCGCGCTACGAGCCGATCACCGCACTCGACCACATCCGGTCGAAGGCCGCCAAGGCGCTCGCCTGATGCGCGTCGGCGACGGCATCGAGCTTCGCTGGGACAACATGCTCGCCGCGATCCGTGCGCAGCCCGCCTGGCTCGAACGCGGGCCGGGCGAGCTCCTCGACGAAGCTCGCCGGCTCATCGAAGGCCCGCCACCACCGCGGATCTACCTGGCGGGCTGCGGCGATTCGCATTACGCCGGGCTCGCGGCCCGACTCGCCTTCGAGCGCTGGAGCGGCATCCCAACGCAGGCTCTCCCCTCCCTCGAGCTCTCCCGGTACGAGCTCGAGCTCGGTCCCGCCGGATCCTGGGCCGTCTGCGTCTCGAACTCGGGGAAGGTCGTGCGGACGGTGGAGGCGGCGGCGAACGCCCGCGCCCGGGGCCTCGTGGCGATCGGCGTCACGTACGACCCGGACAGCCGTCTCGCCGGGGAGGCGGACGTCGCGCTCGCCTTCCGTTACGAGGATCCAGGCTTCGGACCGGGGACGATTTCCTACGTCGCGTCCCTGGGTGCGCTCTACGCGCTCGCCGTCCGCGCAGCCGAGCTGGCCGGCCGTGAGGTCGACGACTTGATCGAGACGGTGGAGGCCCAGGGGCCAACCGGCGCAGCGACCATCGACGCGGCCGAGTCGGTCGCCGAACAGCTCGCGCTGGAGCTCCCTGGCGACGCGAAAGTCGACATCGTCGGCGGCGGCCCTAGCTACGGCACCGCGTACTTCGGCCGGGCGAAGCTGATCGAGGCGGCGCACACGCCGGGCGGAGCGCACGAGCTCGAGGAATGGGCCCACGAGGAGTTCTTCTGCACCGGCCCCGGGACGACCACGATCGTCGTCGCACCGCCGGGCGCGTCGCACGACCGTGCCGTCGAGCAGCTCGAGGCGGCACACGAGATCGGGGCGACCGCGGTCGCCGTCTGCCCGCCGCATGCTCCCGCCGCAGCGGTCGCCGACGTCATCCTGCCGGTCGCCGGGGACGCCGCAGAGGAGCTCTCGCCGCTGACCTATTGCATCCCGCTCGAGCTCCTCGCCTACCACTACGCGTCGAGACGTGGGCTGACGATGCTCGGCTTCGACGACGAGCACCGCAAGGAGCTCAACTTCCGGCAGATCTATGGATGAGCACAGAGAGGGACAGGTCTTGCAGACCTGTCCCCGGTTCCTTTAGTAAGCCATGGCCCGCTACTTGACGGTCGGGAACCTCCTCGTCGAGGACGTCATCAGGCCCGACGGCGAACGTGTCCTGGACCGGCTCGGCGGCGATGCGCTCTACGCCGCCATCGGCGCACGGGCGTTTGCGGACGACGTCCAGATGGCCGTCCGCCTCGGCCGCGGCTTCCCTCCGGAGCTCGTCCGCACCCTCGAGAACGCGGGTCTCGGCCCCGGCCTGATCCCGTCAAAGCACGATGCGGTGCGGCTCTGGATCGAGCTCGGCGTCGAGGGCGGCGGTCGCTTCACGTTCCAGTCCGGGACCTACGTCGACGCGACGCCCACGCCGGACGAGCTCCCTGCCGGCCTTGCCGCGGGAATCGACGCCGTCCACATCGCCCCCGTGCCCTTCGAGCAGATGGAGGCGCTGATCGCGTGGGCTCGCCCCCGCGCCCGCCTCGTCACCGTCGACCCGCATTACGAGCACATGGACGTCGACTGGTCACGCGTCCTGCACCACGTCGATGCGTTCCTGCCCAGCCGCGACGAGGCGACAGCGCTGCTCGGAGGCTGGCCCGGCCCGGAGGCGGCGGCCCGCCGGATCGCCTCCCTCGGCCCCCGCACGGTCGTGACCAAGCTCGGCGACGACGGCTCGATCGGTCTGCGCGGCGACGAGCTCGTCCGTCTACCGGCGGCTGACGCGGCCCCGGTCGACGCCACCGGCTGCGGGGACGCCTTCTGCGGCGGCTTCCTCGTCGGTCTCGCACAGACCGACGACCTACGGACGGCGATGACCTACGGCACTGTCTCGGCCGGAATCGTTGCCCGTGACCACGGCGCCGCCCATGCGCTCGTGGTCGACCGCGAGGGCGTCCGGCGGAGGCTGACGGCGTTCGGCCGACTCGCGCCGGGATCGGCAACGACGTAGGATCGCCCGATCGACCTCCTCAGGTCACTCTTCTTCTCGTGGGCGGCGAACGCGATCGCGCTGCTGGTGGCGATCGTCGTGCTCGACAAGGTCACGATCGGCGGCGTGGGCGCCCTGCTCGGTGCCGCGCTCCTGTTCGGGCTCCTAAATACGCTCGTCAAGCCGGTGTTGAAGCTGATCACGCTCCCGCTCGCGATCATCACGCTGCGCCTCATCTGGTTCGGCGTCGCGATGCTGATGCTGCTGCTGACTGCGCTGATCGTGCCGAGCTTCGACATCCACGGCTTCTGGGCGCTCGTGTGGGCGACGATCATCGTCTGGGTCGTGAACCTCCTGCTCGACATCGTCCCCGGGCCGTGGCGCAACACGCGCCGCGACTAACACCGACCGGCGCTGCTCAACGCGGGTCTGTCCGTTGGTCGAAGAGGCAGCGAGGAGGAGCTCCGTGAGTCCATGGCTCCGCCCGAGCCGGATGAAGTCGCGCCGGTACATGATCTCGACGACCACGCCGAAGCGCTCGCGCAGCTTGCGGTACTTGCGGTTCTTCTTCGAGACCAGCCGCTGATCCATACAGGTGCACTCGACGTACATGTCGAGATCGGGCAAGTAGAAGTCCGGCGTGCACGCCTCGACCACCTGGCCCTCCCGTCGCTCGAGGATGAAGGTGCGCGGCTCGTACCGCCACTCGATCCCGAACCGGTCGAACACGCGGGCCAGCTCGCACTCGACTGGATGGGCGAACTGCGGATGCGAGAGGTCACGCATGCCGCTTTTTATTTCCTCGCGTCCAGTGCGAAAACGCCGGGCGCTCCTGGTGACCCAGGGAGACCCGTCGCGCCGGTAGCGGCCGCTCGTCGCGCGCCGGCGGGCTCGCCCGTCGGAACTGCGGACCAAGGGAATGGGCGGGCTCGCAATGCCTCGCGGGTGGGAGAGGCAACTCCGCGACGCCGCAGACCCGCCCGACAGACATTTCAGCACGCCCGCGCGTGTTCCTTCACCTGCAAACACCCGCAACACAGCGGAACGCGACCGAATCAAGCCGTTTCGGGCTCCCCTTGGATCCGGTCGCGTTCCAGGTTGGAGGAGTAGTGCCCGTTGCCGGGTCGAGCGAAACCCCCTTCGTCCTCTCGGGCGTGATCGAGTTGCGACGGGACCGGTCGACCGAGTAGGCTCGCGTCTCGCGGCACCGACGACGGTGTCGCCTGTGGCGGCGCGGCCCGGGTCTTCGAGGCAGAAGACCGTGGGCCGTTCGTGGTTGGACCGAGAGGAAGGACGAGGAGGACACGATTTCCGAGCAGGCACCTACGCACTCCATGAACGGTGGACGGCCGAATGCCCTGGTATCCCCGGTCGCGTCGTACCTCGAGCGTCTCCATGGCCGTTACGCGGGCCTCTCGGACGGTGAAGTGGCGACCTATATCCCCGAGCTGTCGAAGGCCGATCCACGGTGGTTCGGGATCAGCCTCGTGACCGTCGACGGCGCGGTCTACGAGACGGGCGACACCCGCGTGCCGTTCACTATCCAGTCCATCTCCAAGCCGCTGACGTACAGCCTTGTGCTCGAGGACCGGGGCGAGGAGGAGGTTCGGGCGCGGATCGGCGTCGAGCCGACAGGGGACGCGTTCAATTCGATCAGTCTGGCGCCGAACGGTACGCCGCTGAACGCCATGGTGAACAGCGGCGCGATCACCGCCGTCTCGCTCGTCGCCGACCAGGCGGGGAGTTCGGCGTTCGAGCGGATCCTCGACACCTATTCCCGATACGCCGGCCGTTCGCTCAGCGTCGACGAGGCCGTGTACTGCTCCGAGAGCGCGACCGGTCACCGCAACCGCGCGATCGCGCACCTGTTGCGGAACGCCGCGGTGCTCAACGACGACCCGGAACCGCTGGTGCAGCGGTACTTCAGGCAGTGCGCAGTGCTCGTCGGCTGCCGAGACCTCGGCATCGTCGCCGCCACGCTCGCAAACGACGGCGTCAACCCGATCACGGGTGAGCGTGTGGCCGGCGCGGCCACGGTCCGCCGGGTGCTGAGCGTTATGACGAGCTGCGGCATGTACGACTCGGCCGGCGAATGGCTCTATGCGGTCGGGATCCCCGCCAAGAGCGGGGTCTCCGGCGGCGTGCTGGCGGTACTTCCAGGCCGTCTCGGCGTTGCAGTGTTCTCGCCCCCACTCGACGCGCGCGGCAACAGCATCCGCGGCGTGCGGGTCTGCGAAGACCTCTCTCGAGACCTCGGCCTACATCTCGTGCAGCCGGGTGGGCACGCGGCACCGCCGATCCGCTCCCAGCACAGCCTGACGCAACTCTCGTCGAAGCGGCGGCGAACTGAGCGGCAGCGGACGGTGCTGCGGACGGTAGGCGCCCGTGCCGCCGTGTTCGAGCTTCAGGGGGAGGTTTCGTTCACCGCCGCCGAGAGTGTGATCCGAGCGGTTGTGAACGACTTCGACCAGCATGAGCTACTGCTCCTCGATCTTCGCCGCGTTGGTCGTGTCGGCGACGCCGCCGTCCCGGCGCTGGTCGACCTCTGTCGCGTCTTCGCCGAGGCCGGCGGTCGGGTGGCACTTTCGAGCGCGGAACGCCACGTGAATCTCACCGGTGCGCTCGAGCAGGAGCTCGGCGTCGGGTCGTTCTCAGCGTTCGCCGATCTCGACCGGGCACTCGAATGGTGTGAGGACGAGCTCCTCGTCGCTGCCGGCGCCGAGCTCGGGCCATCGTCGTTCGCACTCCGCGATCACGAGCTGCTCAGAGGGTTTGCGGCGGGCCAGGTCACGGGGCTGCAACGGCTTCTCGCGCGGCGACGCTTCGAGCGTGGCGAACAGGTCGTGCGAACCGGGGATCGTGCGGATGCGCTGTTTCTGATCACGCGCGGACATCTCAGCGTGAGCCGCGAATTGCCGGACGGCCGCTCGCGGCGGCTGGCGACCGTGTCCGCGGGGATGACCCTCGGCGAGCTCGCGATCGCAGATCGAGACACGCGGACGGCCGACGTTTGGGCTGACACGCCCGTCGAGTGCTTCGTGCTCACCGCGGACGCTTTCGACGAGCTCGGTCGGACCGATCCCGCGCTCAAGTGCGTGCTGCTGGAGAACCTGTTGCGGATCGCAAGTCGCCATGCGCGCGTTACGAACGAGGAGCTCGTCCAGATCGCCAGCGCCTAAGGGTCCTGGAGTCGTATCCGGCCGCCGGTCGGCCCGCACAGCTGTCGCGGCTGTCAGCCTCGCGCTTCGGCGGGCTCCGGCTCCTGGTCGCCGTGCCAGAGGACACCCATCAGGCCGATGATCCCGCGGCGCCCGATGACCAGGGCGACCCCGGCGACGCCGCCGCCGATCACCGCCCCGACCTCGGCCGGCATCATCACCCCTCCTAGTCCGACGACCCAGACGATCAACGCCCCCAACCCCGAGCCGGACCCGAGAGCAACCGATGCATTCGGATGCTTGGCCATCATCCGACCCGACCTGGCGGAGTCAGCTCCCGCGGCTGTCTGCTTCCCGCTCATGACCTCTCCCTTCCGACGGGGCCGCAGAGCCCGTCACGCTTCTTTCCCTACTAGACGGCGTCGATTACCGGCGTCTTCCGCAGAGGGGCAGCGCGGGCCGCGCAGACCGTGGAGGGGCGGCGGTAACGCCGCCCCCTCCAGGTTCGTTAGAGGCAGCTGAGAGTGCCGACGGGATCTTCGGGAGGCCCGACGTTTTGGTCCACCCACAGCGCACCGCCGGCGAACCCGTCAGCGGCGCAGTCTGCACCAAACGGCCCGGAAACGCGCTGAACGGAACGCCCGAACAGGTCCACGATGTAGGGAATGTCGCGGTCTGGAATGTTCCGCCTGCTGCCTCGCAGTCGAGTTGCGACTGGGTCTTCGTCGTCAATGTGCCGCCCTGTGCGGCGTAGGAGACACACGCCCCTTGGTTCTTGAACGGGGTGCCGTCGGAGCGGAACAGGTTCTTCCAGCCGGCGTCGCCATCGGGTAGTCCGAGCGCTACGAAGCCGTGGAGTTTGTCCCCGATATAGTCAGGCGATGCTCGCGGTCGACGCGTCCGTGCGCCGGAAGGTTGAAAGCGCGGAGATCCGATCCGAGCCCTTTCCGCACGTGGTCATCCCGGATCTGCTGCCCGAGCCCTTCTTCCGGCAGCTTGCTTCTTCGATTCCACCGGTCGAGCTGTTCGAGCCCAGCAAGGGCGGAATCAAGTCCGATCTACGGATCCGGGAGAGGAACGCGTACTTCCAGGCGGCGCCGGAGGAGTTCAAGGCGAACTGGCGGCAACTGCGGGACGAGGTCTACCGGACGACGCTCGCCCCCACGCTCGCCTCGCGGCTCGAGCGCGAACTCCGGGAAAAGTACGCGGACCTGTTCAGCCCAGAGCTGGCGGACGAGATCATGGCAGCCGGGCTCGTATCCTCGGACGGCCAGATCCTGGCCCGCCGACCGGGCTATCACCTGAGGCCGCACCTCGACTCCGCCCATTTCGGCATCACGATGCTCCTCTACTTCACTGCCGCCGACGACGAGTCGAGCGGCGCACTCTGCCTCTTCCGGCCCGAGCGCACCCCGGAGATGTGGGACGTCTCCACCTACTACCCCGAGCGAATCGAAGGCATCACCGTGGAATTGGTCGAGGAGATCCCGATCCGCGAGAATCTGTTCGTCGCGTTCCTGAACCGGCGTGACGCGCTCCACGGTGTCCGGATCGATTCCACCGACGCTCAGGCGGCCATCCGGATGACCTATCAGTCGCACATCCGCCCGGTGCGCGACCTGCGTCTGGAGGTCGAGAGCTTCGCCGAGGGCCTCGTCGACCCCGCCGCCCGGAAGCGTTGGCAACGATATATCGAGGCTCGCCACGCCCGCGAAGCGGAGAAGGAGAACCCTTCGCCGCAGTAAGGGCGGCGGCATTGGTGGGTCGCCGCCGCGCTATCGGCGGGTCTTTCGGTCGAGGTACTGCAGGAGCTCGTGTGCTGCAAGCTCGATCTCCTTGTGCCGCCATTCCGCGGCGCGGTAGTGGCAGGCGATCAGTCCCATCCGGTGCAGACGGCGAAGGTCGCCGTAGACGAACGCGTAGCGCGCCTTGGTCTCTTCGGCCGCGCCCTCAGTTAGGCCGAGATGCCAGGCGGCGTACTCCTCCCAGGAATGCGTCTTCAGGAACGCGTTCTGCTCCCGGGCGCGCGGCTGCACGTCCTGCCAGCGCGAGCGGAGCACGTACTGACCTGCGTCGATCAGCCGCTTCGCGTGCCTGACCGCATGCTTGTTCACGGTATAGGCGGGCATGCTCGCATTCTCGCCGACCTTGCCAGTGCGAAGGCGGACGTCACCGCATGAGCGTCCGCCCTCGCTGTGCCACCCCTAATGTCCGCCTCGACTCAATAGCCCGGTCGCAGAGCCCTCCCCGGCAACTGCACTCGGTTGTCGTCAGCGGATCGCCTACTTGCTACCTCGATACCACGTTCCGAAACCATTGACCCGCGCGCGGGTTCGGGCGATGCTTCATGCGGGAGCGGGATACTGCGGCAGGCCTCTGGACCCCCCTCGGGGCTGCGGCAACCCTCATCCCGCTCCCCTCTCCACCAGCTTGGGAAATGTGCATTGATTAATCGGCGGCGCGGCAACCGCCGGCGCTCTGATCATGCGAATCTCGTTCATCGTCCCTGTGTACAACGAGGCTGCGACGATCGCGCAGGTGCTGGCG
>JBKPPY010000129.1:0-4099 GCA_046733845.1 Actinomycetota bacterium
GTGGTCCCAGAACCAGGCCATCTCCGCCGCATTGAGCAGGAGGGTCGTTTCGGTGTACTCCACATACGACGGCCGGCCCAGATCGCAATCGATGACCGGATAGACGAGCAGCTGGAGCGCGATCTTCGGCCCACCCTCGTCGCGGGAGCGCAGCGCGGTGACCGCGGCGAGGTTCCCGCCCGCGCTGTCACCGGCAACGACGATCGGACCGGAGGGATGCTGCTCGGCTACCCACTGGAGCGCGGCATAGGCGTCCTCCGGAGCCGCCGGGAAGGGATGCTCCGGCGCCAGTCGGTAGTCGACGCTGACGACTCGTGCGTCCGAGGCGACCGCGAGCGTGCGGCAGACGCCGTCGAAGTCGTCGAGGTTGCCGAACACCCAACCGCCGCCGTGGTAGTAGACGACGGTGCCGGCAGGGTTCGCGACCGGGTCGTAGATCCGGGCGGAGATCGAACCCGCCGACCCCGGGATCTTGACGTCGCGCACGGATGCGACGTCCGGGCCGGGCCCTGCGCCGATCAGCTCCATCAGGATCCCGGGAGCCTGTCGCGCCTCGTCCGGGCTCATCTCGGTCAGCGGAGGCGCGCCGGAGTCGGCGAGCAGGTCGAGCAGCCGCTGGGTCTGGGCGTCGTAGGTCATCTCGGTGCCTCTGCGACGTCGGGCGTCCCGTACGTGTGGAAGCTCTCGATCGTCTTCACGCCCCAGAACTGGCCGCGGGCGCGCTCGTCTGCGGTCCAGGTGATCGGCTCGAAGTCCGGGTCGTAGACGAAGTAGCCGCCGGTCGTCACCTCGATCCGGTTGCCGCCCGGCTCGAAGCCGTAGAGGAAGAAGCCCTGAGCGACGCCGTGCTTGGACGGCGCAGCCTCGATGGGGACGTCGTTGTCGACGAACAGGTCGGCGGCGCGCAGGCATTCCTCGCGGGTATCCACCCAGAAGGCGAGGTGGTGGAGGCGGCCGCGGACGCCGTAGTGGTCGGCGACGTAGATCAGCTCGTGCGCAGCGATCGAGAGGCTGAGCCACGCGCCCTGCTCGGTGCCGTCGTCCAGCTCGATCCGCTCGTACAGGCGGTAGCCGAGCAGGTCTTGCGCGAACTCGCGGCTCGCGCGGACGTCCGCGGCGAGAACGTTGACATGGTCGAGCCGCTTCACCGCGGCGCCCCGCCCGACGTAGCGCTGTGGCTGGTTGCGCCAGGACGGCCGCAGATGGTCCGGGGCGACGTACCGCTCGGCCTCGTAGTAGAGCTCGAAGCGGTGCCCGTCGGGATCCTCGAACTGGTACGCGGGACCATGGCCGACGTCGCCGTCGATCCAGCCGCGACCAAGCCCGGTTTGCTCGATCGCCGCCGCCCTGCGCTCGAGGGCCTCGGGACTCCAGGTGCGGAGCGCCATGTGACCGAGTCCGCCCTGCGGCGATTCGGTCAGCTTCAGGCTGTAGCGGAGGTAGTCGCCCCAGCCGCGGAGGTAGACGGACTGTTCCTGCCGCGCCTCCTCCTCCATCCCGAGCACGTCGACGAAGAAGCGCAGGCTCTCGTCCGGCTTCGGCGTCAGGAGCTCGGCGTGGCCGATGCGGGCGACGTCGTGGAACGCAGGGGTGGACGAAACCGTCATGTCCGGGGTCTGACCCCTGCGGCGACCGAACCGGACGTGCACATCTGAGGCTGCGGCGGCGCAAACCGCAGAAACTGGTGAACGGATCTGAGTGTCTCACGCTGAAGGGGTCTGACCCCTGCCATGTCCAGAACCGTCACGGCTCGACCAGGGACCGCAGGTTGTCGAGGTCGTAGGAGAGGGCGCCCGCCTGGAGCTTCGCCCGCTTGTCCACCTCGCGGGCGGCGCGGTCGCGTGCGGCTGCGAGCACCTCGTCGACCCGCTCCCGCTCGACGATCGCGACGCCGTCCGCGTCGAGCACGACAACGTCGCCCTGCCGGATCGTCGCCCCGCCGACCTCGACCGGTTCGCCGATCGTGCCCGGTACCTTCTTGTCGGCGCCGCGCACGCGCACCCAGTGCGCCCAGACCGGCAGGCCGAGCTCGCGCAGCTCCTCGACATCGCGTACCGCCGCGTCGACGAGCAGCGCGACGACCCCGCGGCCCTTCATCTGGGTGGCGAGCAGATCGCCGACGAGCGCGATCGGCCGTGGCTCCGGCATCGTCAGCACGAGCACCTCGCCCGGCTCGGCCTCGGCGACCGCGGCGTGGACCATCAGGTTGTCGTCCTGGCCGCAGCGCACCGTTCGGGCTGGGCCGGCGGCGCGAGAGGCGGGGATCACCTGAATGAGATCGACGTCGACGACCTGTGACCGTGCCGCGGCCTCGTGCACGGTCGCCGACCCGAGCTCGGCCAGTTCCGCGTACACGCTCACGCCCCGCTCCAGTGCCGGCAAAGCCGGCACCTCCGCTCATTGGTGACCTCCGTCGAGCCTACGGTCACAGCGCGTCCACCACCTGCGGGGTCACGCGCTGGAAGGCCTCGGCGAACTTGACCTCGTTGTTTCCGGACGAGCGGCGCGCGTGGTTGCCGCGCCTTGCGGCGAGCTCCTCGTAGTACGAGTGCAGGTGCGACTGCGCCTGCATCTCGCCCATCGCGGCCCGCTTCTGGTCGATCACCGGAGTGATGTCGACGAACAGCGTCGGCGTGAAGTTGCACAGCTCGGGCTGGTGCGGTTCGAAGAGCAGGAGCTCCGGCGGCTGGAAGGGGCCGCCGAAGGCGCTCGCCGTCCCCGCGCCCGCGGCGAGCGCGCGCGCCTTCTCGACCGCGAAGAACGCCTCGGCGTGATCGGGGTTGAACGGGTCGCGGTCTGTGTGCGTCAGCAGCACGTCCGGCGCGAACTCACGGATCTTGACGGCGATCGCGTTCAGCCCGTCCTTGTCGACCACGAGCGGGTAGTCCCCGAGGTCGAGGCCTTCGAAGGTCGCGCCGAGGTGCGCCGCCGCGCGCTCGGCCTCGCCGGCGCGGACCTCCTTGACGCGCTCGACCGTCATCCCCTCTTCCTTCCAGAGCTCGCCCGACTCGCCACGCTCGCCGTAGGAGAGCGCGAGTACGTGGGCCGTGCCTCCGCCGGCAGTCGTCACCGCGATCGCGCCGCCCGCGCGCCAGACGAAGTCGGCCGAGTGCGCGCCGATCACGAGCATCCGCCGGCTCACGGGACGAGTCTCCGCGAGCCCTCGACGACCATCGTGTGGATCTCGTCCTCGGAGAACGCCGCTCCGAGGAGCTCATCGGCCCAGATCGCGAGCCCGTCCTCGACCGGCGGGTAGTCGGGGTTACCGCAGTCGCTCGAGAAGAAGTTGCGCTCGATCCCGACCGCACGGACGCCGTCGAAGACGTGCTCGAAGGTCGTCTTTGCGCTGTACGGCGTCGTCAGGCAGCGCTCGATCAGGCACCCCTTGTCCGCGAGCGCGACCTGGTCCTCGATCGAGAAGTTCTGGCAGGTGAACTCGGGATGCGTGATCACCACGGTCTTCACCCCCGCTGCGATTGCGCCGTCGACGACTGCGAATGTGTCGTCGCGGCCGAGGTGTGCGGTTGCGAGGATGAGGTCGTGACGCGCGATCGTCTCGAGCACGAGGCGCGTCTTGGGGAGGAGCGTGCCCGCGTCGTCGGTCACCTCGACCGCCTCGATCGCAAAGCCCAGCCCGTGGAGCTCGTGCTGGAGCTTCGCCCACTGCGGCACCTTGTCGCCCGGCTTGGGCTCCGTGCGGCCCGCCGTCTCCGCCGGCGAATCGACCGTCGGCATCCAGACGATCAGCGCGCCCTCGCGGGCGGCGATCTCGACCGCGAGCGGATTCATCCCGCCGACCGCCCAGTTCAGCGTGATCGTGCCGATCGCGCGCAGTCCAGGCACCGCTGCCGAGACGATCTGTGCCCGCTCGGCGGTGGACGTGTAGTGCGACTTCAGCCCGAAGCCCGCGAGGCCGACGTCGGCGAACCGATGGGCGAGCGCGACGTCGTCGATCCGCCGCGGCGGGACGTCCGGCGCGACGTGGATGTGCAGGTCGTACGCGCCCCGGACCAGCTCGCGCGCACGGTCGGTCGGCTGCGACGCCATCGAGGCAACTGTATGCCTGGCGTGGACACGAGTGTTGACGATGAGTGCACGG
>JBKPPY010000130.1:0-14601 GCA_046733845.1 Actinomycetota bacterium
GCTCCCCGGGTTGGACTCGAACCAACAACCCTCCGGTTAACAGCCGGATGCTCTGCCAATTGAGCTACCGGGGAAGGCGGCCGAATCGGCTTCGGCATGGTAGCGAAGGCATTCAGGCGAGGACCCGCCGCAGGACGGCGGCGGCCCGCTCGGGATCGTCTGCGTCGCCGATCGCGCGGACGACCGCGATCCGGGTGGCTCCCGCGCCGACGACCTCGGCCACGTTCGTCTCGTCGATCCCCCCGATCGCGAACCACGGCACGCGTGCCTTCGCCGCCGCATGACGCACATACTCGAGGCCGACAGCCGGCCGGCCGGCCTTCGTCGGCGTCTTGAAGACCGGGCCGACCCCGGCGTAGTCTGCGTCAGTCGCGGCCAGCTCGGGCGGCGCATGCGTCGACTGGCCGACGCCGATCCCGAATGTGCGCGCGGCGTCGACCGGCAGGTCGTCCTGACCGACGTGGACGTAGTCGGCCTCGACCAGGCGGGCCAGGTCGGCGCGGTCGTTGACGACGAGCGGAATGCCGAGCCGGCGCGTCACCTCGCGCGCGTGCTGGAGCGTCCGCAGGAGCTCCCCATCTGCGAGCGCCTTCTCCCGGATCTGGACGATGTCCACCCCTCCTTGGACCGAAGCCTCGAGGAACACCTCGAGGTCCGGTCGCGCCGGCGTGATCAGGTAGAGGCGGTTATCCACCTGCAACCGGACGGGCGACGACGAGGGAGTCGCCGTCCTCGAGCGCAGTCTCTCCGTAGCGGTCGCGCTCGACCGGCTCGCCGTTGCGCTCGACCAGGGCGTAGCGCGCGGCCAGTCCCAGGCGATCAAGCAGCGACTCGACGGTCTCGCCCGGTTCGGCCCGCTGTGCCCGGCCGTTGATCGTCACCGTCATGACCGTGCGGCGAGGCCTCCCGCCGGACTGGAGGCCTCGGCGGTCTCGCGCTCCTCGATCAGCCCGGCCTGCCGTGCGAGTCGGCCGGCCTCGACCGCAGCCCTGAACGCTCCTGCCATCGCGGCAGGGTCGTCCGCATGGGCGATTGCCGTGTTGACGAGGACGGCGTCCGCGCCCAACTCCATCGCCTCGGCCGCCTGCGAGGGCGCGCCGAGCCCCGCGTCCACGACCACCGGCACCTCGGCCTGCTCGAGCATGATCTCGATCGCGTGCCGGAGCTTCAGGCCGCGGCCGCTTCCGATCGGTGACGCGAGGGGCATCACGGCCGCACACCCGACTGCCTCAAGCTTCTTCTGTAGCACCGGATCGGGGAAGACGTACGGGAGGACGGTGAAGCCCTCCTCGACCAACTGCTCTGCCGCCGCCAGCGTCCCGACCGGGTCGGGGAGAAGCCAGCGCGGGTCGGGAATGACCTCGAGCTTGATCCAGTCGGGAAGGCCGCCGGCCCGAGCGAGTCGTGCAATACGGACCGCCTCCTCCGGAGTCGCCGAGCCCGCCGTGTTCGGAAGGAGCGTCACGTCGTCGGGGAGGTAGTCGGTGATCGCCTCCTCGACCGTGTCCAAGTCGATGCGTCCGACGGCGATCGTCACGAGCTCGCACCCCGAGGCGATCACCGCGTCGCGCATCACCTCCGGCGAGGAGTACTTTCCGGTACCGGTGATCAGGCGTGAGCGAAGCTCCCGACCGGCGATCACCAATGAGTCGCTCATCTGTTTCCTTCCTTCGCTGGCATGACCCAGATCAGGTTCCTCGGTCGCGGCCTCGAGGCCGCCTCTCAGCCCCACGCCAGGGGCTCCCGCAGGAAACAGCCTAGCTCAGGAGAGGCTGTCGATCGCCTCCTTGATCCGGCGGTGATCGGCCTGGAGCTTCGCCGTCCGCTCGAGGTCGTCTGAGCGGGCGAGTTCGCGCTTGATCCCGCGCTCGCTCAAGCGCAGTAACAGCTCCTTGGCGGTGTGTTCGTCGATCGACTCATCCGCTGCCAGTGCATCCAGCTCGGCGAGGATTGTGACGAGCTCCCGGTCGGCGTCGCGCGCCGGATCGAGAAGATATGCGCGAACCCTCTGGTGCAGCTCAACGTCGAAGCTCTCGGAGGGAATGGCTGCGAGTAGGTCGCGGGTCGCGTCGGGATGCGCAACGACGCCGGCAAGAGCCTGACGCTCGCGCCGCTGCTCACCGTCCAAAGCCTTCACCGGCTCCGACCGATCACGCTGATCACGCCTCGCCCGGATCGGCACAGCGATTCCCAGCTTGTCGCTGGCGAACCGCCTGGCCTCTTCCCGATCGGGAGAATCCGGTGCGGAATTCAGGATGGCGTCCACACGCCTGAAGTAACGCTGACGGTCGGAGTCGCGCTCCCACTCGGCTTCGACACGATGCCGCAAGTAGCTCTTGGCTTGGCTCAGCCGGTCCTCGAATGTCTGGGGGTCATCTGCCGGATCGGTTCCCGAAGGCAGTGACACGACGCGGATGTCGAATCCCTGCGCCGCCGCCAGCTCCATCCCGCGCAAGGTCGCGTCCTGCCCCGCGGCATCCGCGTCGAAGCAGAGCGAGACCCGCCTGGTCAGGCGGGTGAGCTCCCGGAGCTGCGCTTCGGTCAGTGCCGTGCCCATCGCGGCGACGACCGGCTCGAAACCTGCCTGGCGAAGCGCGATCACGTCGGGGTTGCCCTCGACGATCACGGCATGGTCGCCCTTCGCGATCGCGGCGCGGGCGAGGTCGAGGCCGTAGAGCAGATCTCCCTTCCGGAACAGGTCGCCCTCGGGTGAGTTGACGTACTTGGCGTGGAGAGGGTCGTCGTCGAGGAGGCGCCGGGCCTGGAAGCCGCGGACGCGTCCGCGGGCGTCGGCGAGGGGAAACAGCAGCCGCCTCGCGAAGTAGTCGTTGCCGCGGCGGTTGGTCAGCCCGGCGCCGGCCAGCTCGTCGCGCGAGTATCCCTGCTCGAGCGCGCCGCGCGTGAGTGCGGGGCCGCCGGGCGCGAGACCGAGACGGAACTCGCGACAGATCTCCTCTCCCAGCCCGCGCGAGGCGAGGTAGTCGCGCGCGAACGCACCCGTCTCCGACTCCCAGAGGTACCGCTCGTAGAAGGTCGCAGCCCGGTCGAGCAGCTGGAACAGCCGCTCGCGCCGCTTGCGCAGGCGATCCTGCTCGGGCGAAGTCTCCTCGTACTCGAGCTCCACCCCGAATCGGTCGGCGAGCCACTCGATCGCACCGACGAAATCGAGGTTCTCCTTCTTCTCGACAAACGTGATCGAGTCGCCGCCCTCGCCACAGCCGAAGCACTTGAAGGTGCCGCGGTCGGGCGTTACCCCGAAGCTCGGCGTCTTCTCCTGGTGGAACGGGCAGAGGCCGACGTAGCGCGCGCCTGACTTTCGGAGCCGCGTATACGGCTCGACGAGCGCGACGATGTCGGCCGTGGCCTTGACCGCCTCGACGGACGAGTCCTTGATCCGCGCCATTAGAGCTTCGCAGCGTACGCCAGCGCGAACCGGTCAGTCATGCCGGCGACGTACTCGACGATCTCGTCCGGCGTATCTCCCCGCTCGACCAGGTGGGCGACGATGCGCTCGATCGTCACGTGAGCGCGGCGATGCTCCTCCTGCGCGTGCTCGGCGAGGTAGACGCGCTCGAACATGAAGTCGCGCAGGCGGTGCATCGCGCTGCCGATCTCCTCGCTCTGCCGGACGTCTCCGGCGGCCGCCGAGGTCTCCACGAGGTCGTGGACGAGCCGGTCGATCCGCTGCCCGCCGGTCGGCCCGAGCAGCTCGAGCTCGTCGTGTGGGAGGTCTCGCTCCTCGAGCAATCCGTAGCGGAGTGCGTCGTCAATGTCGTGGTTGATATACGCGACCCGGTCGACGAGGCGGACGATCTTCCCCTCCAGCGTGTCGGGCTCGAGGGGTCCCGTGTGGGTGAGGATCCCATCGCACACCTCGTGCGTGAGGTTGAGGCCGCGGGCGATCCGGTACGACTGCTCGTAGTGGCGGAAGCCGAGGCCGAACCGCTCGCGAAGCGCGCCGTCGAGTGCGTCCTCGCCCGCATGGCCGAACGGCGTGTGACCGAGGTCGTGGCCGAGCCCGATCGCCTCGGTCAGATCCTCGTTCAGCCTCAGCGCGCGCGCGACGACTCTGGAGATCGCGGTCGTCTCCAGCGTGTGTGTCATCCGCGTGCGGTAGTGGTCGCCCTGCGGGTCGATGAAGACCTGGGTCTTCCCCTTCAGCCGCCGGAACGGCTTCGAGTGCACGATCCGGTCGCGGTCGCGCTGGAACGGCGTACGCACCGAACACGGCTCCTCCGGGCGCTCGCGCCCACGGGTCTCGTACGAATGCACGGCGAGCGGTGACAGCCAGGTGTCCTCGTGCTCGCGGACGCGCGCCTCGAAGGGGTCGGCGACCGTTCGCGCCAGCTCGGGCATCAGATCCAGCGTAGTCGCTGGGGCGGCGCGAACACGCGAACGAGGGAGGGGCCGCGGTTCGCCGCGGCCCCTCCCATCACTCCGGCTCAGAGCAGCCGAGTTGCGCTGCTCGTCACCCGGTCCGAGTGACGGTGAACGTCTCGTTTCCGCTGGTGCATTCGATTCCGTACTGGTCGATATGGAAGGTGAGCTTCTCGTTCCAGGTCCCGGACGCAGAGTTGCCCGTGAACTGGCCGGCCATGGTGAACACATCCGACTCGATCGGGTACCCGCCGATCGACCCGCCTGTGAAGTTGACCGTCCCTGAGAAGCTGCCGTTCTGGGCGATCGGGATCGTGCCGGTGTAGTGGATGTTGCCGCCGTACAGGTGGGCGATGGTTTGCCCCGCGTACGAGCAGCTCATGTTGATCTGACCGGTGGTCAGGTTGGTCAACCCGCGACCGTCGGGAGTGACGTCGAAGGCCCAGGCCTCGTTCTGCGAGTTCGTGCCCGCATAGTGGCCGGGCTGCGCGACCGGGTCGTCGTTCTGGATCGTCCCGGTCGCGGAACCGGTTCCGATCGTCGCGTTGACCGGGTTCGAGAGCGCAACCGTGAACGTCTCGTCAGGCTCGTAGGTCGTGTCGCCGACGACCGTCACGCTGATCGTCTTACTCGTCTCGCCGGGGGCGAAGGTGACGGTTCCGTTCGCGGACGTGTAGTCGGCGGGCGCCGTTGCCGTCCCGTTGGTGGTCGCATACGAGATCGAAACCGGCAGCGGCGTCGAGGCCGAGAGCGTGACCGGGAAGGACAGCGTCGTGCTGCCGTTTCCCTCCGGAGCCGATGCGCCGCTGATCGACGCGGACGGCTTCGGCAGTGCCGGCACGGGGTAGGTGACCGCCTTGGTCGCCGACTGGCCGCCCGACCGGATCGTCACGGTGATGCGCAGGGGCTTGCCGTTCGCGCTCGCCGGGACGACGAGCGACACGCGCGCAGTTCCACCCTTCAACGACTGCTTGTGGGCGATTGCCTTCCCGCCCGCCGAGGCGGTGCTCGCCATCAGCCCGCCGGTCAGTGCCTTGTGGGTGGTGCTGCTCGTGACCTTGAACGCGACCGCGAACGGCTTGGCCGCCTGCGGCTTCGCCGGAACCGCGGCCGGCGGGCCGATCACCGGCTTCGCGGGTGCTGCCGACCACGACATCCTGCCCGCCGCTGCAGTCGTTGCGACTGCAGCGGCGGCAAGAGCCAACACGGCGGCCGCGAGGACGGTACGCCTAGGGGGAATCATGGTTGCCTCCCTTTCTCGAGGAGATTGGTCATGGCGTGCTGATCGCCACGTGGAACGTGCCTGCCTGCGTTGCGGCAACCCGAAGCTGCACCGACCGCTGACCGCAGATCGACGTTGAGACGGCGCCGGAGGTCGCGCCGACGATGTCCTTGCCGGTGGCCGGGTCGATCAGCTCGAGCGTCGCGTTCGCCGTGCCGCTGACGGTTGCCTGGAAGCTGCCGTCCAGGAGAGTCGGGATCGACTTGTCCTGGGGATGGAAGGCCGAAGCGGCAGGCTGCGTGACCGTGAGCGAGCCTTTGAGCTGGGGATGGGCGTCGGACCGGAAGCGATAGGTGCCGGGCTTCAGCGCCATCCGCCACAGGGTCCGGCCCCGGCCGGCGACGCTCGTCCTGCGATCGAGCCCGAGGGCTCCGCTCAGGTGGAAATTGTCCGTGGTGGAGAGATCGCGCACGGTGATCGCGTACGTCCCGGCCGTCAGCGATGTCACGCGCGCCCCGCCGGCTGTCTTCAGGGCGATCGAAGCTCGAGGGCCGACGGTCGCATTCAGGTTGACGACAGGCGTGGCGAACTGGCCGTCCCAGCTCGACGACGGGGGCGTTGACCACGGCTGCTGCACGTCGTTCAGGGCCGCGGCGAGCGAATCCGGCGACGGAGCGAAGCTCGAGTCGACGATCAGCGGAAAGTTGGCCCACGTCCCGCCACGCTGGATGTTCAGAAAGCGGTATGCCTCTGCGAATGCCTCACCGCTGTTAAGCGTGTAGTGGTCCCCCTCGTCGCCCGGAAAGGCGGTGCCGGCTGCGACGCGGGCGCAGACGCCGACGACGGTGGCCCAGCGCTTCGGGCCCCAGTCGACCGCAACCCAGGGGTCGTTCCGGCGGTTGGCTGCAATGTGGTGGCCGTACTCGTGCGCGCCGATGTCCGACTCTGGCCCCGTTCCGACGTCGCCCGGGAACACCATGATCTCCCTGGACGAGCTGTAACAGCCGGCTGCTTCTGGTCCGCAGATCTCCTCGACCTCGTCCAGCGGGGCCTGGTAGATCGTGATCCTCGATAGCTCAGATCCGTGGTACAGCCACGCGAAGAAGTTCGCCCAGCTCAACCGGATCGACTCGTCCTGGTTGAACCGGTCGGACACGTAGATGGTCACCGTCTCGCCGGTGCTCGCAACGACCGGGCCGCCCCACCAGGAGCTTCGCGAGATGCTTCGGACGCCGGTCGGATGCTGCGTCTCCCTGGTCAGGAGGGACTGGACGAAGGGTCCCGGCGACGCTGCCGGCCACATCCCAGGAACCGGAGCCGGATCGAGCGTCACGTTGGACGAAGCGGCCCGGGCATTCCCCGTCGCAGCCGCAGCGAACGAGAGGCCGACGCCGACGCCGACCGCGATTCGACGGATTCCCTTCGACCGAGCCTTCACTACTGCCTCCCTTGAGCCCGAAGGAGCAGACACCAGCCACCATCGGGAGTCAATGACCGGAAATGACCAGAAATCGGCCGTGACGCGTTCATGGCCGGAGCGTAGGAGGGCCCACTAATACGGCGATAACGCGGCGATCGGAGCCGCCGCCACGACCCGGGATCAGATGATGATCGGCACGGTCCCGCCGTCGGCGCTCCACGCGGCGCCGGTGACGTACGAGGCGCGGTCGGAGCACAGGAAGACGATCACCGCGGCAATCTCTTCCGGGCGGGCGAGTCGCCCGAGCGGACGCCCGGCGCCCACCTTCGCGAGCACCTCGTCGCGCTCGCCGCCCTGCTGGTCGGCAAGGCCTCCGTCACCAAGCCAGGCGTCGGTCGCGGTCGGGCCGGGCGTGACCGCGTTGCAGCGGATGCCGTCCTTCGCGTAGAGGTCGGCGACCAGGCGCGAGAGCGAGAGCATCGCTGCCTTCGTCACCGAGTAGTGGGGCATCCCGGTCGACGGCCGCTTCGCCGCAGTCGAGGAGACGTTCACGATCGCTCCGCCGCCCCGCCCGCGCATCACGGGCAGGACAGCCCGGATCGCACGGACGTGGCTCATCAGATTGAGCTGCCAGTAGGCCTCCCACTCGTCGTCGGGCACATCCTCGAAGCGCGCCTGCCGCGCCACGCCGACGTTGTTCACGAGGCAGTCGATCCCGCCGAGTGCGGCGGCGGCTTCGACTACGCGTTCCGGCTCCCCCGGCTCAGAGAGATCGGCGGTGACGTGCAACGCCTCGCCGACGCCGGGCGCGTCGCCGCGGCCCGACGTGACCACCCGCGCGCCCTCCTCGGCGAGGAGACTTGCCGTCTCGCGCCCGATGCCCGCCGTCGAGCCGGTGATGACGCAGACACGGTCGCGGAGGCCGAGGTCCATGGCCCGCTAGCGTATCCCGCGATGACGAGGATCCTGCTTGCCAGGCACGGCGAGACCGACTGGAACCGCGAGCATCGTTGGCAGGGTCAATCCGACACGCCGCTCAACGACACCGGCCGAGAGCAGGCCCGTGCGCTCGCGGAGGAACTGGCGGGCGAGCCGCTCGACGCCGTCTACTCGAGCGACTTGATCCGCGCCCACGAGACGGCGCGGGTCGTCGCCGAGCAGCGAGGCCTCGATGTGGTCGCGATCCGGGACCTTCGCGAGCGTTCCTTCGGCTCGCTCGAAGGGCTGACTACCGACGAGATCCAGGCGCGATACCCCGGTATCGAGCTCCCCTGGAGCGATGGAGAGACGAGGGAGGCGATGGCCGAGCGTGTGCTGGGAGCCCTCCAGCGGATCGCCGAGACCCACCCGGACGCGCATGTTCTCGTCGTCTCGCACGGAGGGCCGCTCCGGGCAGTGCTGACGCACTGCGGGATCGACGGCATCGGGCGGATCGACAACTGCCATGTCCTCCGGATCGACCTCCAGGACGGAGTCCTCCGCGGAGTAGACTGAGCCCGTGGAGGACTACACGAGCAAGTACAAGGGCGAGCAGGTCGAGGTGGCACTGATGAACGGCGACTACCAGGACGGCGTGCTCACCTCGTACTGCGCAGTCGACGACGTCGCACACGTCGAGCTCAACGGGCACATCCTGATCCCGCTTCAGAACGTGGCTTCCCTCCACTGCTCGAGCCGCTGTGACGCGCCGGAGCCTGACTGGCCGCCGCGCGGGCTTGCCGAGGACGAGCGCGACGACGAGAGTTAACCGTTGCGAGCCGCCTGGCCGGCGATCCGCAACATCCTGAAGGCCTGGGCCCTTCTCGTCGGCCTGTGTGCGCTGCTCGGGGCGCTCGGCTGGTGGATCGGCGGCCTGCGCGTCGCCCTCGTCTTCGGCTTCGGGGGAGCGCTCGTCGGTGTCGGCTCGTACCTCTACTCCGATCGGGTCGTCCTGGGAATGGTTGGCGCGCGCGAGCTTCTGCCCGGAGAGGCACCGCCGCTGCAGACGGTGGTCGAACAGCTCTCTCTACGGGCACGGGTGGTGAAACCGCGCCTGTACGTGATCCCGGACGCGTTTCCGCGCGCGCTCTCGGTGGGACGGAGCCTCGGTAACTCGTCGATCGCGGTCAGCACCGGGCTGCTGGGCTCGCCGTCTCCGGCTGAGCTCGAGGGCATCGTCGCTCACGAGATCGCACATATCCGGCACCGTGATGTGCTCGTGCAGACGCCGGTGGTCGTGCTCGCCGGTTCGCTCGTCGAGCTCTCGCGTCTCGGCGGCTGGTTTTCCCGTGCACTTCTGTACGTTCTCGGCCCGCTCGCCGCGTCGTTTACACACCTCCTGCTGTCCCCGCGCCGCGAGTTCGAGGCCGATCGACTGGCGGCCGAGCTGTGCGAATCCCCGCACGCATTGGCGGACGCGCTCGTCGGCCTCGACCAGGCGAGCGAGCTGGTCGAGTTTCAGGCGAGCCCGGCGACGGAGCCCCTCTACACGATCAATCCGTTCGCGGAGGAGGGGCTGGCGAAGCTGTTCGTGACGCACCCGCCGGTCGGCGAGCGCGTGCAGCGCCTACGCGACCTCGATCCGGGGTGGCGCGAGAAGCTGCGCGCGGCCTGACGACAGCCGGCGGCTCGCGTCGGGCTACCGCCTAGGCAAGGGCGCCGGACTATGTGATGCTTGCCCCAAAGTCCGGGAGATGAAAGGGGAAGACGATGCGGCAGTTCATCGCCGGAGCGTGCGCGGCGGGCCTCGTCTTCGCCGGAGCTGGATATGCGGCGAAGCACGGGACCCGGGACCTCAGCCTCCAGAAGCAGGCCGACTTGCGACAGATCGAGAGCATCGAGCGGACCTGGCACAAGGCCGCGTCGCAAAAGAACCTCGACCTGATGATGTCGATCTGGGCCTCGAACGCGACCATGACGATCGGCGGCCAGACCTACACGGGCAAGCAGGCGATCCGGGGCGTGTTCGCGAAGGCCGGACCCTTCCAGCCCCAGAATCACTGGATCTCGGACACGGCTGCCTACAAGATCCGGGTCACGGTCAATGGGTCGAAGGGCACGCTGTACTTCGAGTGCCACTACATCGACCTGGACACGCAGAAGGTGGCGACCGTTGTCGCGGCGGACCAGGAGGTTCGGAAGATCGGGGGCCGCTGGCTGATCACCGACCTCACGGCCAGCTCGGCAACGCTGAAACCCTGACGGCGTGAGCGCAGCCGGAACGGCGGCGGAGCGGAGGAGGCGGCGGCTGCTCGGCGCGGCCACCGCCCCGCTCGCCCACCTGCCCGGCCGCGTGCGGACGAAGCTCGTGGTCGCCTTCCTGGCGATCGCCGCGCTGCTGGTCGTGCTCGCGTTGCTCGGCCTCAGAGTCCTCGCGCAGTCGAACACGCGCGCGGAGCGGCTGGGCGCGCTACAGGAACGGGTGGCGGGCTACCAGGCGCTCGAGGCGAATGCCGCGGCCGTGCGGCAGCTGCTTGCCCTGTGCGCGGGTGGCCGCGACTACGGCCTCTGGCTCAACGGTGGACGACCCGCGCAGGGCAACACCGCCGCGTGCCTGCGCCGGATCGAACAGCCGGTACGAACCCAGCTCGCCCTGCTCGAGACCGCCACTCGGCTCGACTTCCGCCCCACGCCCGACGAGGCCCACGCCTTCACCCGGATCACCCGCGACTACGGGCGTCTGAAGAGGACGATCGAGACGCTTACGCGGTCGCACTTCCTGTCCCTCCCGGCCCACCAGCGGGCGGAGAAGCTCTCCGTCGACCTCGAGGTCGCAGCCCGGACGCTCGCGCAGCGGACCACCGACGAGTCGGCTGCGCTCGTCCGCGAGAACACGAGCTCGTACCGCTCCTCCCGCGGTCTTTTCGTCGGCGTGGCGGCCGGCGCCGTCGGCCTCGCGCTGCTGCTCGGGATCGTGCTCTCGTGGCTTGTCGTCGGCCCGATCAGGCGGATTGGGACGCGGCTCGCAGGCATCGCCTCGGGTGACTTCGCCGGGCGCGTGGAGGTACCCAGCCGGGATGAGCTCGGCGAGCTGGCTGCGAACGTCAACCTGATGAACGACGAGCTGCGGCGCCTCTATCGCGAGCTCGAAGAGGCGAGCCGCCACAAGAGCGAGTTCCTCGCGAACATGTCGCACGAACTCCGCACCCCACTCAACGCGGTGATCGGGTTCTCACAGATGCTCCACGACCGCCTGGTCGGCGATCTGAACGACACTCAGGAGCAGTACCTCGACGACATCCTCGAGTCCGCCTACCACCTGCTCGCACTCATCAACGACATCCTCGACCTCTCCAAGATCGAGTCGGGCAAGCTCGAGCTGGAGATCGCGCCGTTCTCACTGGGCGACGCGCTCGACCGGGGTGTGACGATGCTGCGTGATCGAGCGGCCAGAGCGGGCGTGCAGGTCGCGCTGGAGAGGGATCCCGAGGCAGACTTCGTCGAAGGCGACGAGCGTCGGATCCTGCAGGTGATCTTCAACCTACTCTCGAACGCGGTGAAGTTCACCCCTGCGGGCGGGACCGTCGACATCCGGTCGGCGCGCCTTGGGGGCGAGGTGCTCGTGTCCGTCACCGACACGGGGCCGGGAATCGCAGCGGCCGACCAGGAGCGGATCTTCGAGGAGTTCGAGCAGGCGGATCCAGGCACGAACAACGACGAGGGCACCGGCCTCGGCCTCCCGCTCTCGCGGCGGCTGATCGAGCTGCATCGAGGGCGGCTGTGGGTCGTGAGCGAGTCCGGCCGTGGCGCAACCTTCACCTTCGCGCTGCCCGCGGACGGGCAGCGGCCGCCGGTCGAGCCGGCGGCCGCTGCGGTGGGCTAGGTCACGGGCAGGGGTTTGCGTTCGCCGCGCCGCTGTAGTCCGCGTTCGGGATTTGCGGCGGGTCGCCGGGATTCGTGAGCAGCGTCGTCGTCCAGACGACGCGGCCGGTCGCCACAGCCCGCACGGGCAGGTGCGGCACCTCGATATACGTTTCGCCGGCACCCACGGTTCTCGGCGTGCAGCTGCCCTGCGTGATCTGGAAGGAGCCCTGCTGGACCTGCACGATCGCGAGACCTGGGTGCACGTGCCAGCCGGAATCGAACCCGTCAGCGATCGTGCGCACGACCCGGAAGTGCGGGCCGTTTGCGTCGTTGATCACCTGCTGGGAGACGATTCCCGGCACCGCGACGGCGGCGAAGACCGCTGCCCCGACCACTGTGGCCGCGAGCGTCACGATCGCGCGCTTCGACCTGGGAAGACGCACCTTCTGCCTCCTTCGGAAGGGGATCGCCCGCTGCGATCCCACCGGCGCCGACGGTACGAGTGGGCGACGGCCGCGCCCACGGTGCCTCCCTGTCGTTCGCCGGTGGACCAGCCCCCTGTTCTCCCGACCGGTTGGCACGCTTGACGAGCGGCGCCGGATCCCGGACAAATGCCCGGGTGAAGAATCCGGAAGAGCAGATCAGCGAGCTCAAGCGCTCGCGGAGGCGGCTGCTGCAGGCCTCTGACGGCGAGCGGCGCCGCGTCGAGCGGGCCCTCCACGACGACACGCAGCAATACCTAATCGCCCTATGCGTGCACCTCCAGCTGGCGAGTGAGCTTCTCCGCACCGATCCGGCCGCCGCCGGCGCGTTGCTGGAGGAGCTGCAGACGGAGACGCGGGCGGCATTGCAGAAGCTCCAGGCGCTCGCGCAGGACATCTATCCGCCAATTCTTGCCGAGCGTGGCGCGATCGAGGCGTTGCGCGCAGCGGCAGCCGAGCTCGGCGTTCGAGCCGACGTGCGCCCGGCGCTGGAGCGGCAACCCGCCGAGGTCGAGGCGGGCCTGTACTTCACGTGCCTCGAGGCGCTCAAGAGGATCGGCGTCGAGCCGGACGCGGCTCGGGACGCGACTGTGCGGGTATGGCTGGACGGGCGTGACCTCGTGTTCGAGGTGACCGGGAGCGGGCGGAACTGGGCTGCCGGGGCGACCGTGGCGGCCTGCGATCGGATCGCGGCCCTCGGCGGCCAGCTCGAGCAGGCGCCGGGCCGTCTGTCGGGACGGATCCCTAGCCTGCCTCCGACAGGTACATGATCACCGCCTTCACCCGCTTGTGGATCGACGGCTCCCACGCGAGGCCGAGCTTGACGAACACCGAGTGGATGACCTTCTCGACGGAGCGCTCCGTGAGGAAGAGGCTCTGTGCGATCGACGCGTTGTTCTTCCCCTGTGCCATCTCGCGCAGGACGTCCCGCTCGCGCGGCGTCAGCTCGTCGAGTGGCGACGAGCTCTTCTCCAGCTGCGCCGCGATCAGGGCCTCGACGACGAGCGGATCGATCGTCGACCCGCCCCCCGCGACGGAACGGATCGCGTCCGCGAGCTGCCCGACGTCGCTGACGCGCTCCTTGAGGAGGTATCCGCGACCGGCGGTTCCGTGCTCGAGCATGGCGAGCGCGTACGAGGGCTGCGCGTACTGGCTGAGAACGACCACGCCGGTACCCGGGTGGTGCTCCCGCAACCATTCGGCGATCCGGACGCCCTCGTCCGTCCCGGTAGGCGGCATCCGGATGTCCGTGACGACGACGTCCGGTTCGTGCTCCTCGACCCCAGCGAGCACCTCGTCGTGTGCGCCGCAGACGGCGACGACCTCGATGTCCGGCTGGGTCTCGAGCAGCCGGCGGACTCCTTCGCGCACGAGATAGTGGTCCTCGGCGAGCACAACCCGGATCGGCACGCGCCAACCTTAGGTCGCCGGAGCTAGCGATGCCCGACGAGCTCGTCCTGATCGTCGACGACAACGAGAAGAACCTCCGGCTCGCCCGTGACGTCCTGCGGCTGAAGGGCTTCAAGACGGCCGAGGCCGCGACCGGAGAGTCGGCCCTTTCGCGCGCCGCGGCCGAGCTCCCAGCCGTGATCCTGATGGACATCCGGCTGCCGGACATGAGCGGCGTGGACGCCTTGCGGCGGCTGAAGAACGATCCTGCAACCGCCACCATCCCGGTAGTGGCGCTCACCGCGTTTGCGATGGACCGGGAGCGAGAATGGCTGCTCGCCGAGGGTTTCGACGGCTACCTCGCGAAGCCCATCGACGTGCGGACCTTCGCCGACGACGTCCGTGCTTTCTGCGCGTCCTAGAACCACGAAAGGCCGCTCTCGCGGCCTTTCTGAAGAAAAATCCGGCGGCGTCCTACTCTCCCGGGAGGTTGCCCTCCGAGTACCATCGGCGCTGGCGGGCTTAACTGCTCTGTTCGGAATGGGAAGAGGTGTACCCCCGCCGCTATGACCACCGGAAGCTGGTCGGAGTATCGGTGCCTGACGTCAGTCTGGCTCCGATTCCGAATTCTCAAGCGCGGTCCAACCGCACCCTCAAAACTCCATAGCGACACCTTCGGTGTTCGAAATCAAGACCTCGGGCAATTAGTACGGGTCCGCTGAACACATTGCTGTGCTTGCACGTCCCGCCTATCGACGTGGTGGTCTCCCACGGCCCTTACTCCTTCAAGAGGATGGGAAGCCTCATCTCGAGGTGGGCTTCCCGCTTAGATGCTTTCAGCGGTTATCCCATCCGGACGTGGCTAATCAGCAGCGCCGTTGGCACGACGACTGATACACCAGAGGTCCGTTCGTCTCGGTCCTCTCGTA